>DAOOCX010000001.1:0-16636 GCA_035408605.1 Thermomonas sp.
TTGTCGAGGTCGGTGAAATCGAAGACCTTGCCGGGCTGCAGGTAGCTGGCCGGCACGAAGTTCTTCACGAACAGGATCGGGTCGACGATCTTCAGCGTGTACGAGCCGCGGGTGACCGCGCCGACCTGCGTATTCAGGAAGCCATCGTCCCAGTAGATCTCGGACTGGGTGCCGAAGCGGTTGTCCGGCAGTTCCTTCAGCGAGACGTAGAACGCCGCCTGCTGCGAACCGGGCTGGCCGCCGAACTTGAAGCGCTCCCAGCTCTGCATGATCAGCGGGCTGACGATGCCGTCCCCGGCGAAGATCGACTTCGAGTTGATGTCGTCGGAGCGCCATTCGTAGCCGCCGGGCTCGGCGACGAAGCCGGTGATCTTGCCGTCCTGGAACAGCAGCAGGCCATAGCCTTCCGGCACCACGATCTTCGAGCCGTTGGTGATGATGTTGGAGGAGGCGCTGGTGTTGGAGCCGCGCCCCGCATTGGTGCCCTGCGGCACTGCGGCGAACAGGGCCGCCGTGGACGGCAGTCCTGCCGGCACCGTGTAGAAGTCCTTCCACTGGTCGCCGAGCATGCCGCCGACCGCACCCGCCACCGCTTGAATCAGACCCATGACCGCTCTCCGCGATTGATGTCCGGGCACCTTGCCCGGCTTGCTCCCCGAACTATACGTTCCCGCGCGGAAACAGGGGCCATCGCCACGGCCCGTCGCATGACGAAGCGTGGCGGGCTGTGCTGCAATCCCGCACATGCCCGATCCCAACCTCGACGCGCTGCGCCGCTACGCCGTCGCCCGCACGCTGTTCAAGCCGACCACGCTGGCGCGCGCGATCCAGCGCCTGGGCTTCCTCCAGGCCGATCCGATCCGGTCGCCGGCGCGTGCCCAGGACCTCACCCTGCGCCTTCGGGTCACGGGTTACCGCGCCGGCGACCTGGAACGACGCTACCCTCGGCTGGCGGTGGAAGAAGACTGCCTGGTCAATTACGGCTTCCTGCCGCGCGAACACCTGGCGCTGATGCACCCGCGCGAACCGCGCAAGGCCTGGGATGCCGCGACCCGGCGTCGCGCCGACGAGGTACTCGCGTTCGTGCGCGAGCGCGGACCCGTGCATCCGCGCGAGGTCGACCAGCATTTCGCCCACGGCCGCGTGCGCAATTACTGGGGCGGTTCCAGCAATGCCAGCACGCAGTTGCTGGATGGCTTGCATTACCGCGGCCTGCTGCGCGTGCAGCGCCGCGATGGGGGCGTCCGCGTGTATGCCGCGACGGCGCATGCGCCGACCGACGACAGCCGCGAGGGACGCGCGCGCCGTGCTGCCGCGCTGGTCGACCTGGTCGTGCGCAAGTACGCCCCGTTGCCGGCGGCCAGCCTGACCTATCTCGCCCGCCTGTTGGGCTACGGTGCGCCGCACCTGGCGAGCGAGATCCGCGATGCCCTTGCGCAGGCGCGTGCGCGATTGCCGAGCTGCCGCATCGACGGCACCACCTGGTATTGGTCGGAAGGCGAGGATCCTGCTGCGCGCAGGCATGCGATCGACGACACGTTGCGCCTGCTGGCGCCGTTCGATCCGGTGGTCTGGGATCGCCGCCGTTTCGAACTGTTCTGGGGCTGGACCTACAAGTTCGAGGCCTACACGCCGGCGGCGAAACGCAGCTTCGGCTACTACGCGCTGCCGATGCTCTGGCAGGGGCAGGTGCCGGGTTGGGCCAACATCAGCCTGCGCGGCGGCCGCGTTGAAGCGGAGGTCGGCTACGTCGGCGGCGCACCAAGGGGTCGCGCGTTCCGCGCTGCACTGGATGACGAGCTGCAGCGGATGACCGAGTTCCTGGCCTGAACCACGCGCGGCGCGGGCAGGTCAGCGCTGGTCGAGTTCGTGGTGGATCAGCACCACGCACTGCGACGCGAACAGCATCTTCGAACCCAGGGTGAGCTTCTTCGCCCCGAGGCGTTCCAGGCTGGGGAAGATCTTCTTGGGCATGGGAATGTGGTCGGTCAGCAGGAAGCAGGGGTTCCCGGCGAAGGCCTGTTCGCGGATCGAGGTGCCCTTGGGATCCATCACGAACAACTGGTGGTCCTGCGCCAGTTCCTGCACCAGCCGCTCGAAGCTGAGCGTACGCACGTCCACGCCGCATTCGACCGGTCGCGCTTCGTCCTTGCCCATGCCGCGCGATGCGTCCAGCGCCCTGGCCACCTTGCCCAGCAGGGAGCGTTCGTCGAAGCCGCCGATGTCGTGCATGGCGTTGGCCTCGAAGCGGATCGTCCGCGAGAAATCCTGCGTGCTTTCCAGCACCAGGTAGACCACCACATCCGCACGGTGCGACTGTGCCACGAAGATCGCGTTCATCAGCGTGTGCGCCAGGATCTCGGTATGCGCCTCCTGGCCGACGGCATCCAGGAGTTTGCGGCTGTCGGTGGGTGCCGCGCGCGCGCGCAGTACGAAGGTTCGCATGTGTGTCCCGGTCGAAAGGCCCGCCACCAATGCGCGGCCGGCACGCGCGCATTGTCCGTGCAAATGCAGGTTCACGACATCCCCGTGGATCCCGCGGGCATGCAACCAGCGGTGGCGTTGTCACCGCGTTTTCATTCGATCGGCTAGGGTCGCGCTTCCTTCGCTCGCATCGGAGTCCGCATGTCCTTCCTTTTCCATCGTGGCCTGCCGGCCGCCATCGCTGTCATGGCGCTCGCCAGCGTGGGTTGCGCGAGCCAGCGCTCGACCGCCGCGCTCGCGCCGGGCAGCCAGGCCTCGCTGGAAGGCACCATCGCGTCGATCGACACCCAGCCGTGGACCTACGACGGCAATGCGGTCGTCCTGCTGGACACCACCACCCACGGACAGGTCCCGGTGCAACTGCCGGCGCGCTGGAACCTGTGCAAGGCGGCGTCGGTCGATGTCGCCGCGATGCGCACCGGCCAGCGCGTGCGTGCCATCGGTACCGTCATCGACGACCGCGCGCTTGTGGTTTGCGAGCGCACCGAACATCGCTTGCAGCCACTGGACTGAGCTCGACCTCGACGGCCGGCTATGATCCGCGCATGGCCAAGCTCCTCCTCAACCTGCGCCACGTCCCCGACGACGAGGCCGACGACGTGCGCGAGATGCTCGATGCGAACGGCATCGCCTTTTACGAGACAAAGCCGGGTCCATGGCGGATTTCGGTGGGCGGCATCTGGATCAGCCAGGATGCCGCGATCGTGGAGGCCAAGCGCTTGATGGCCGAGTACCAGCTGGCGCGCGGCGCGCGTGCCCGTGCGGAATACGCCGCCGCCGTGCGCGATGGCACCGCGGAGACGTTCTGGTCACAGTTGCGGGAAGAACCGCTGCGCGTGTTGCTCACCGTGGTGGCGATCGTCCTGCTGCTGGGGTTGGTCGCATTGCCGGTCGTGCTGTTGCGGGCCTGATCGATGCGGACGGGCGTGTTCGGTCCCTTCGGCCTGGTCCTGCTGCTCGCGCTGACGGGCGGTTGCAGCGGAGGGGCGGTGCAGGCGGACATCGCCCGCCCGTCGGTGTCGCCACCCCGCATCCTGGTGTTCACCCGCACGACGGGCTGGCGACACGATTCGATCCCGGTCGCGATCGAAACGCTGCGCGATCTCGGCGAAGAGGCCGGGTTGCAGGTCGAGCACAGCGAAGACCCGATGCAGTTCAGTGCCGCCACGTTGGCGCGCTATCGTGCCGTGGTCTTCGCCAACACCACGCTGGACGTGCTGGATGACGCGCAGCAGCGGGCGTTCGAGCGGTTCGTCGGCGCGGGTGGCGGCTATGTCGGCATCCATTCCGCGGCGGATACCGAATACGACTGGCCGTGGTACGGCGAGCTGGTGGGTGCATGGTTCGACAGCCATCCACCCGGCTTGCAGGCCTCGCCGGTGCGCTTCGAGGCGCGGCACGCGCTACCTGGCGAGCCGGACTGGCAAGTGCGCGACGAGCTCTACAACTACCGACGCAATCCACGCGCATGGGTCGATGTCATCGCCACCGTCGACGAATCCGCCTATGCCGGCGGCAAGATGGGCACCGACCATCCCATCGCCTGGTGCCACCAGCGCATGGGCGGCCGCGCCTGGTACACCGGGCTGGGCCATGACATCCCGCTGTACGCGGATGCGGGGTTCCGCACACACCTGCTGCGCGGCTTGCGCTACGCAACGCGACAGTCGGACGACTGCTGAAGGCGCACTCGGTAGACTGGCCGCCACTCCCGCGCGCAAGCCTGGCACATGATCAACAACGACATCCTGCGCAGCATCCGTTACATGCTGGACCTCAGCGACAACAAGGTCATCGAGATCATCCGCCTGGCGGATCCCGAATTCGCGATCGAGAAGGACGAGTTGCGGGGCTACCTGTTGAAGGAAGACGAGCCGGGCCACGTCGCCTGCGGCGATCGGGTGATGGCGCATTTCCTCGATGGGCTGGTCATCTACCGGCGTGGGCGCGACGAATCCCTGCCGCCGCGACCGGTCGAGAAGCGGATCAACAACAACGTGGTGCTGAAGAAGCTGCGGGTCGCCTTCCAGTTCACCGACGTGGACATGCACCGGGCCTTCGCCGACGCCGGGTTCCCGGTGTCCAAGCCGGAACTGTCGGCGCTGTTCCGGCAACCGGGGCACAAGAACTTCCGCCAGTGCGGCGACCAGCTGCTGCGCAATTTCCTCAAGGGACTGACCCTGCGCATGCGCGGGGCGTGAGCGCCGGGAGGTTGACGGCGCAAGGCGTCCGCCCGGGCACGGATAGGGCAGCGGGCGCCGCGGCGGTGCCGGTCTGGCGGGGTACCTTGCCGCCAAGGACGACAGGTTCCACCTGAATACGGTCGTGGGTGCATCCGGATCGCGTGCGATCCCGTATGCCCATGGGTCGGCGCCCGCGCCGGCCAACAACCCTCACCACGACCAGCAGTCAGGAGACTTCCGATGAAGCGTGCCCTTGTCCCGGTACTCGTCCTTGCCAGCCTCGCCCCCATGGCCGCAATGGCGCAGGATGGCCCCAGTTTTTCCCTCATCGCCGGGCGCGACGTGTCCGTCAGCGGCGATGTGCACAAGGGCGCGATTTCGCCCATCGCCGACCTCGGTCCACTCAACCCGGCACTGGCCGGGGTTTCGGCGGAATTGCGGATCGAATCGCGTTCCTACGACGACATCTACGGGAATGCCAATACCTTCGGCGTGGAAATGAGCTGGCCGATGGCCGGCGGAGAAGTCTTCGGCCAGTTGCGCAGCAGTCGCTCCAGCGACGGCGAGGTGCAGGTCGGCGGCGCCTTCGTGCCGGCCCTGAACACCACGCTGCCGGTGTACGGTCGTTTCGACGGTTACAGGAGCCTTGCGCTGGAGGGCGGCTACCGCCACTACCTGTCCACCGGCAAGCTGCGTCCCTACGTGGCAGGCCGACTGGGTGCGACGCGCGTCGACGACATCAACGCCACGTTCTCGATCCCCGATGCCAACATCCTCATCAGCGACGTGCCGTTCTTCGACGGCGGATGGAACCTGAGCGGGGGTGGCGACCTGGGCGTGATGTGGGCGCTCTCCGATGCGGCCTCGCTGGGCGTCGAGGTCGGTGCGCGCTACCACGGTGATCTGGACGGCAACGACAGTGCCATCGGCGGCCTCGGCCTGGCGTCGATCAACAACACCGGGTCGCGCACGTCGTTCCCGGTGAGCCTCCGCTTCCAGATGCGCTTCTGACCGACCCATCCGGGGCCCGCCAACCGCCGGGCCCCGGATGCAGGCGCGATCCATCGCGGCGTTGCCGCGACTTCCCCGTGTGCCGGCAGGCAACCATGCTGCTGCCTTGCGCTCAAGGCGCGCATGCCAGTCCTTGAGATCACTCGCCCCACGACGGGAACGCCGCAGACCCTGACCATCGGCACATGTTTTGGTGTGTTACTTCACTAACATACCAGCTCATCTAAGTCGGGATGTGCGGGCATGGCGCTGCAATTGGCACTGGAATCGGTGGGATATCGCTATCGCGGTGGCCACGAAGCGGTCGCGGGGGTGGGCTTGACGATGGCCCCCGGCATCGTCGGCCTGCTGGGGCCGAATGGTGCCGGCAAGTCGACCCTGATGCGGGTGCTGTCCACCCTGGCCAAGCCCAGCAGCGGACGGGTGCTGTGGCGGGGCGAGGACATCGCCCGCAAGCCGGATGTATTGCGGCGCGAGCTGGGCTATCTGCCGCAGGACTTCGGCGTGTACGAGGCGCTGTCGGCGCGCGAGTTCCTGGCCTTCCTGTCGGCGGTGAAGGGCTTGCCATCGCGGACGGTGGCCGCCCGCGTGGACGCATGCCTGGAGATGGTCGGGCTGGGCGACGTGGCGGATCGACGCCTCGGCGGCTATTCCGGTGGCATGCGCCAGCGCGTCGGCATCGCCCAGGCCCTGCTCAACGACCCGAAGCTGCTGATCGTCGACGAACCCACGGTGGGCCTGGATCCGGAGGAACGCGTGCGCTTCCGCCACCTGCTCGCGGAGCTGGCCGGCGAACGCCTGGTGATCCTCTCCACCCACATCGTGTCCGACATCGAAGCCAGTGCCGGCATGCTGGCGATCATGAGTGGCGGTCGCCTGCGTTTCCACGGCACCCCGGAAACGCTGATGGCCCAGGCCGAGGGCCATGTCTGGCAATGGACGCTGCCTGCCGAACAGCTGGCAGAGGCACGCGCGAGGTTGCGGATCAGCCGCGCGCAACGCCGCGCGCATGGCGTGGAGGTGCGCGTGGTCGGCGATGACGCCCCGGCAGCGGATGCAATCCCGGTCGCGCCGGATCTCGAAGACGCCTATCTGTGGCTCCTGCATCGCAGCGGCGCGCAATCGTGAGCGGTGCGCGCGCCGTCGCTGCCATCCTGGCCACGGACCTGCGCCAGCGCCTGCGCACGCCGCGCTTCTGGTTGCTGATCGCGGGGCTGGCCGGATTGATGTGGTGGTGCTTCCCCGCGATCGACCGCGACTACCTGACGGTCTCGGTGGGCGAGGGCATGCGCGGACGGTATTCCAGCGCATGGATCGGGATGGTGTCCGCGCTGATGTACAGCTCGACGCTGTCGGTGGCCGGGTTCTACCTGGTGCGTGGCACCGTGGTGCGCGACCTCGAAACGCGCACCTGGCAATTGCTGGTGGCCACCACGATGAGCCGCGGCGCTTACCTGCTGGCGAAGTGGCTGAGCCACATGGTGGTGTTCGCGTTGCTGATCGGTGCCGGGCTCGCCGTGGGGCTTGTCGCACAGATGTTGCGCGCGGAAGACCTGCGCATCGACCTGCTGGAACTGGTCAAGCCGGTGCTGGTGCTGACGATGCCGTCGCTGGCACTGACCGCTGCGCTGGCGGTGTGGTTCGACCTGGTGCCGTGGTTGCGTCGCAGCGCGGGCAACCTGCTGTTCTTCGTGGTGTGGGTGATGCTGCTGACGTTCGGCGTGTCGCAGGCCGAACAGGCGCCCGGCGCGGCGCTGCCCTGGCCCGGCGACCCGCATGGCCTGCTGGTGGCCGAATACGACCTGTCGCATGCGTGGCCAACGGTGGATGCCGGCAAGGAGCTTGGCCTGAGCGTCGGCTCGCAGGCGCTGGAGGGCAAGGCGCCGGTCTTGCTGGACTGGACGCATTGGCAGCTCAGCGCCGCCACCCTGCGTGCGCGTGGTGCGTGGCTTGGCCTAGCGCTCGTGTTGCTGGTGCTGGCCGTGCCGTTCCTCGACCGGTGCGCGGCGCACGTCGGCAATCCGCGCAAGGCGCTGGGCGATGGCGCACGCCTGCGCTGGCTGGATGCGGCGCTCTCGCCCTTGCAACGCGGCACCTTCGGAACCTTGCTGGCCGCGGAAGTCCGCCTGGCGTTGCGTCCCCGCAAGGCGTGGTGGTGGCTGGCGTTGCTGGCGGCGATGGGCGTGCAGGCCTTCGCGCCGGAGAAGGCGATGGCGGTCGCGGTGATCGTGGCATGGGTGCTGGCGATGGACGTGTTCGCACGGCTCGTGTTGCGCGAACACGAGACCCGCACCGCAGCCCTGGTGTTCACGGCGCCGGGCATGCGCACGCGGCTGCTGCAGGTCCGCGCGCTCGTGGCCGTGGGCCTGGCCTGGCTGCTGGTGCTGCCGGCGATCCTGCGCCTGGCCGTGGTCAATCCGCAGGCCGCGCTGTCCGCGCTGGTCGTTGGCGCTTCGTTGGCTGCATGGGGGATGGCGACCGGCGTGCTGTTCCGCAACGGCCGCATGTTCGAGCTGGCGTTGCTGGCGCTCGCCTACATCGGCGTGCAGGGCGGTTTGCTGTTGAACGTCGCGGTGGCGCCAATGGACACATTGCGCTGGCATCTGCTCGGATTGCCGCTGGCACTGGCGATCCTGGCAATCGGCTGGCCACGGATGGAAACGCGCTGAGCGGAGACCTGCGTTCGGCGGCGCCTCAGAAGCGCTCGCCGACCGGCAGGTAACGCCAGGCGCCAACCGGCATCTTCGCCAGCGAGACCTTGCCGATGCGCAGGCGGCGGATCGCCACGACCTCCAGTCCGACCTGCTTGCACATGTCGCGCAACTGCCCAGCCTGCACGCCCTTCAGGGCGAAGCGCAGGCGGATCTCGTTCTGCCAGCTGACCTTGCACGGCGGCAGCGCGCGGCCGTTGTAATGCAGGCCATGGTTGAGCTTGCGCAGTCCGTACGGAGCGATCTCGCCGCTGACCTCGACCACGAATTCCTGTTCGATCTCGTCGCCGTCCTCGGTCAGCCGGCGCCACACGCGGCCGTCCTGGGTCAGCACCATCAGGCCGCTGGCCTCGGCATCCAGTGGCACCAGCGGAGTGAGGCGATGGAAGTGCCGATCGAGCATGCGCACCCCAGACGGATCCTCGGCCCAGCGCGTGTCCGGCTGCACCAGCGCCGCTGCGGCCTTGCGACCACTGATGGTGTCGTAGCCGACCGGCTTGTGCAGCAGGATCGTCGCCGGCTCCACGGTTTCCAGTTGCGCGGCGGGATCGATCGACACGCTTTCGCCGGTCACCGGATAGGCAGGATCCTCGACCACGCGGCCGTCCACCGATACCCAGCCGCCCTTGATGTATTGCTCGGCCTCGATGCGCGAGCATCGGGCCAGGTCGGCCACGCATTTGGCCAGTCGCACTGGATCGGACATGCATCGACACCACGGAATCGGGACAGGCAGTGTAGCGATCAGGCACGCTATCGCCCCATGAAAACCCCATCGGGCCTGCAGCCCCTGATCGACGACGGCGTGATCGATGCCGTGATGCGCCCGCTCAAGAGCGGCAAGGAAGCCGCCGTGTACGTGGTGCGTGCCGGCGACGACATCCGCTGCGCCAAGGTCTACAAGGACATGGCCCAGCGCAGTTTCCAGCAGCGCGTGCAATACCAGGAAGGCCGCAAGGTGCGCGGCAGCCGCGAGGCGCGGGCGATCGGCAAGGCCAGCAAATATGGCCGCAAGCAGCAGGAGACCGCCTGGAAGAACACCGAGGTCGATGCGCTGTACCAGCTGCGCGACGCCGGCGTGCGCGTGCCGGAGCCGTTCGGGTATTTCCACGGCGTGCTGGTGATGGAGCTGGTGGTCGATGCGGACGGCCATTCCGCGCCGCGGCTGGGCGAAGTGGAACTGTCGGCGCTGCAGGCGCGCGGGTTCCACCGCTTCCTGGTCCACCAGGTGCAGAAGATGCTGTGCATCGGCCTGATCCACGGCGACCTGTCGGAATACAACGTGCTGGTCGCGCCGGACGGCCCGGTCCTCATCGATTTCCCGCAGGTGGTGAGCGCCGCCGGCAACAATGCCGCCCGCACGATGCTGCTGCGCGACGTCAATAACCTGACCGCCAGCCTTGGCGCGTGGGCGCCCGAGCTGCTCGACACTTGGTACGGCGAGGAGATGTGGGCGTTGTTCGAGGCAGGCGAGTTGCGCCCGGACACCGAACTGACCGGCGTGTTCGTGCACGACGAATCCGCGGTCGACGTGGATGGCGTGCGCCATGCGATCAACGATGCGCGCGAGGAAGCGCTGATCCGCCAGCAGGGCCGCGAGGCCGCAGACGCGATGGATTAAGTGGTTTCGCAGGCGCACGGGGCCTCGCCGTCTTGACCGGGATCAAGACATGCGCCGGCCGAAGGCGTAGGTTGGGGCGATGCCAAGCGCCACGCCACGCCATGTCCCCGTCGATAGCGCAGGTACGCAAGCTGCGCAACGACGTCGCGGGCGTGGATTGCGCGCACGCCGCGCGCGTTGCTTCGTGACATGAGCGGAGCGGACATCCCGGTGCCTTCGCCCCAGGATCCCGGCGACTGGAGTTCGCCCGGGCACATCCATTCGCTGGTGCTGATGGCGGTGACCCTGGCCGGCCTGTACCTGTGCTACCGGATGGCGTTGCCCTTGCTGCCTGCACTGGCCTGGGCGCTGGCGTTCGCGCTGCTGCTGGTGCCCGTGCAACGCTGGCTCGAGCCGAGGTTGCGCTCCCCCGGCACCGCCGCGGGACTGCTGGTCCTGCTGGGCGGGGTGGGCGTCCTGTTCCCGGCCATGCTGGTCGCCGACCGGCTGCTGGACGAGGTGGCCCGTGGCGGCGGCGCGATCACCGCGATGCTCGAGTCCGGGCAGTGGCGCAGAAGCATCTCCGCCTATCCGCTGCTGGTGCCCGCCGCCGACTGGATGGAAGCCCAGTTCGACCTCCCGGAGACCGCGAACGCGATGACCGCATGGCTGACCACGGCCGTGGCGTCGCTGGCCCGCGAGTCGCTGCTGCAGGCCATCGGCATGATCCTGACCCTGTACCTGCTGTTCTATTTCCTGCGTGATCGACGCGCCATCCTCGCGTCCATCGAGGCCTTGTCGCCGCTGGCCCGCGCGGATACGCAGCGCCTGTTCGGGGTGGTCGACGACACCGTGCACGCCACGGTGTACGGGACGCTGGTGATCGCGATGGTGCAGGGCACGCTGGGCGGGCTGATGTTCTGGTGGCTGGGCCTGTCCGCACCGTTGTTCTGGGGCGTGGTGATGGGCCTGCTGGCGATCGTGCCGGTGCTGGGGGCGTTCATCGTCTGGATCCCGGCCGCGCTGTTCCTGCTGCTGGACGGCAGTGGCGGCAAGGCGCTGGTGCTGACGCTTTGGGGCGCGATCGTGGTTGGCGGCATCGACAACCTGCTGTACCCGATGCTGGTGGGCAGGCGGATGCAGATGCACACCGTGCTGGCCTTCGTCTCGATCGTCGGCGGTTTGGCGCTGTTCGGATCCGCGGGCCTGATCCTGGGCCCGGTGATATTCGCCATCACCCGCCTGCTGCTGGAAATCTGGAGCCGCCGCGGCGAGCGTGTCGCCGCATCCCGGTACACGGCCGAGCCGATGCCTCCCGGAGACACACCATGAACACACTGGATCGCCCGCGCTACACCCCCACGCTCCGGCGCCTGCACTGGCTGATGGCCATCCTGGTGCTGGCGGGTTACCTGCTGATCGAGCAACGCGGGCTGTTCCCGCGCGGCAGCGCGGGACGCAGCGCGATGGTGCAGGGGCATTTCTGGGTGGGCCTGCTGGTGTTCGTGCTGGTTTGGTGGCGGTTGCTGCGCCGTCGGGCCGATGGCGCGCCGGCGATCACGCCGCCGCTGGGGCGCGCCACTGCGCTGGCCTCCCGGGCGTTCCACGTCGCGCTGTACGCGTTCCTGGTGGTCATGCCCATGCTCGGGCTGGCCACGGCATGGAGCGACGGCAAGGCCGTCCTGGTGCCATTCACCGGGATCGCGCTGCCGGCGCTGCTGCCCGAGAACGAAGCGCTGGCGCACACCCTCGAAGACCTGCACGGCAGCATCGGCGAAGCGTTCTACTGGGTCATCGGCGCCCATGTGCTGGCTGCGCTGTGGCATCACCTGGTCCGCCGCGACGACACCCTGCGCAGGATGCTGTAGCCCGCGCGCCTGCGGCAGCGATCGGTTCGTCGGCGCTGCGGGTGCCGCCAGTCCTGCGTTAGTCTGGCGCGCACACCAGCAGCAGGCGGCGACATGGACAGGCGAGGCTTCATCCGGACTGCGGCAATGACGGCGGTGCTGCCGTCGCTCGGGGGCATCGGCGCGGCGAGCGCGGCAGCAAGACCGCGCCTGTTGCCGGTGCCGCTCGCCAAGGGCGACACCATCGGCCTGGTCAGCCCGTCCTCGGCCACCGACGACAGCCTGAACCTGCAACTCGCCCGCGAGGCGATGGAGGCGCTCGGCTTCACGGTGAAGACCGGCGCGCACTACGACGCCCGCCGCGGCCACCTGGCCGGCACCGACGCGCAGCGTGCCGGCGACCTCAACGCGATGTTCGCCGACAAGGCGGTCAAGGCGATCGTCTGCACCCGTGGTGGCTCGGGCGCGGCACGGTTGTTGCCGCTGCTGGACTACGCGGTCATCCGCCGCAATCCGAAGGTCCTGCTCGGCTATTCCGACATCACCGCGCTGCATTGCGCGATCCAGGCGCAGGCCGGACTGGTGACCTTCCACGGGCCGATCGGCTCGGGCAGCTGGAACCCGTTCAACGTCGACCAGTTCAGGCGCGTGCTGCTGGACCGCGAGCTGGTCGACTACCGCAACAAGGTCGAGGCCGGCGACGAGCTGGTGCCGCGTCGCAACCGCACGCTCACGATCCGGGGCGGCAAGGCGCGCGGCGAGTTGATCGGCGGCAACCTCACGGTGCTGACGGCGCTGGCAGGTTCGCCGTACCTGCCCGACTTCCGCGGCAGGATCCTGTTCCTGGAAGACGTCTCCGAAGCGCCGTATCGGGTCGACCGCATGTTCAGTACGCTCAAGCTGATGGGCGCGCTGGACCAGGTGGCCGGGGTGATCTTCGGCGAGTGCAGCGACTGCAATCCGGGCGACGGCTACGGCTCGCTGACGCTGGAGCAGATCCTCGACGACTACCTGCTGCCGCTGGGGATCCCGGCCTACCGCGGCGCGATGATCGGCCACCTCCGCGAACAGTTCATCGTGCCCGTGGGCGGCAAGGTCGAACTGGATGCGGATGCCGGTACCTTCCGCCTGCTGGAGCCGGTGTTCCAGGCCTGAGTGGCCAGTCTCGCGGGCACCTCGCGTTGGCAGGGAGACCACCCACGCGAAGGAGCCTGCACATGGCCAGGAAGAAAGCCGGCGACACCACGCCCTCCAGGAAGCCGGACATCACCGTCGGGAAAACGCCGCGCCCGAAGCTGGCGACCGGTCCGCTGACGGTCACCGCGCAGGGCGCGATCCTCAAGGACGACGACCGCCTGATCATCGTGGTGCGGGTGCTGGACGACGAGGGCTTGCCGGTGACCGGCTTGAAGAAGGCCAACTTCAAACTGTGGCAGATGGCCCACCTGTTCGACCAGTCGACCAGCTTCTTCGTGGTCGAGATCGAGAACATCCCCGGGCTGGAAGGCATGTACCACCTGGTGCAGAAGACCTGGTCGGTGGTCGGCAACGGCACCATCCCGTTCTTCGTGCGGGTGGAGAAGGGCAAGTTGCGCAGCGGCGCGGCGCTGACCTTCATCGTGAAGGTGCGTGACGGCCTCGACCTGTAGCCGGCGGGCCGGGGCGGCTACCATCCGCCCATGCCCATCCGCCCCGTCGACCCCGCCAGCCTGCCGCCGTGGAAGCGCAAGTCGCCGCCCGGCAAATCGCGTCCGCTGAGTGCACTGCAGATCGATGCCGCGCGCGAGCGCGCCGCGCAGGCCGGACGGCGCTACCCCAACCTGGTCGACAACATGTGGGCGGCGCGCCACGTGCCGCGTGGCGACGCCGACCCAGCGGCAGGGGGCGACGACGAAGCGTGAGGATGTCCGCGTTCGCGTCGACCTTGCGTAACTCCCCCGGTCCGAATGCCCTGGGTGATCCACGATGCTGAGCTTGTCCTTCTCGCGTTCCCTGCGTGTTTTGGCCTGTTGCCTCCTGCTCGTCCTGGGGGCCTGCAAGCCGCAGCAACCCGCGCCTGCCGCCAGTGCCGACGCCGCCACGCCGGCAGCGCTGCCGGCTGGCGCAGGACCGGCGAAGGACGAGGCCTGGCCGGCACCGGACAAGGTCGAACGCGACGGCCCCGATGCGGAACTGGTGGTGCAGGTGGGCGACCTCGACAATTTCGGCTTCGGCTTCCCGGACGGGTTCGATCCGTTCACCGGCAAGTCCACGCCGGTGCATCCGTTCCCGTTCCAGCCCGGCGCCAAGGACGCACGCGGCACCGACCGGATCATGGTGGTCAGTGGCTTCAAGGCCGCCGACGGCGATGGCTACACCAGCGGCACCGAGCGCCCCGGCAACCTGCCGCAAGCGCTGCGGGTCGCGTTCGACCTGGGTGGCATCGAGGTCACCGGCGCGGCCCTGCAATTGTTCGTCGACGATTTCCAGGCACCGGTCTGGGGCACGCGCTACCAGGCGCGGATCAACGGCGTGGAGGTGCCGCTGCTGGCGACCACGCTCAACGCGCTCGACCAGACCGGTCCGATCGGCAAGCTGGTCACCGTGCAACTGCTGCCGGAGCAATTGAGCCTGCTGCGCGAAGGGAAACTGGAAGTCGCCATCGACGATCCGATCAACGACGTGGCCGACGGCTTCGCCTTCGACTTCGCCCGCCTGCTGGTCAACCCGAAGCCGTGGCGCTATGCCGGCACGATCCACGGCATCGCGGTGGACAAGGCCACGGGCGAACCGCTGGCGGGCGTGCTGGTCTCGGCCAGCAATACCCGCCAGGCCACGACCTCGGCCGATGGCGCCTTCGTGCTGGAAGGCGCGCCGGCCGGCCTGGCCGTGGTCTCCGGCAGCCATCCGGACTACCAGGCGGACACCGAGACCTCCGATCTTGTCGCCGGTGAGCGCATCGAGGTCCGGCTGGAACTGGAACCGTCGGCGAAGTCCGGCGAGAGTCTGGGCGAGCAGCTCGACAAGCAGGGCAAGGTCGACCTGTACGGGATCTATTTCGACACCGACAAGGCCACGTTGAAGGACGAATCCACGGCGGTGCTGGAACAGGTGCTGGCGCTTCTGGAAGCGCGTCCACAGCTGCCGTTGATCGTGGGGGGGCACACCGATGCCGATGGCAGCGAGGCGCACAACCTGACCTTGTCGGGCCGTCGCGCCGAGGCGGTCGTGGCCTGGTTGGTCGAACATGGCGTGGATGCCTCGCGCCTGCGTGCAGAGGGCCATGGTGAATCGCGGCCGGTCGCCAACAACGAGACCGGCGAAGGCCGCGCGCTCAATCGCCGCGTCGAGCTGCGCGATGCGAGCGAAGCGGGTGGTGCCGCTCGCTGAGTGTCGCCAGCCATGCGTCCGTCAGCGCACCTTGTCGAAACGCATGCCGTCCAGCACGAGTCCCTGGACCTTGCCGGCATCGACCACGAATTCGAGCACCTGGCCTGAGTTCGGCACGAACTCGACGCGCACGTGGTCGGGCTTGTCGTAGCCGCTGGCCACGGCCTGCAGCTGGCCCCAGCGCAGCGCCAATGCGTCGTCGTCCTGTCGCGTCACCGACATCTCGCCGAGGTCGGCATGCACGTAGCGGCCCGCATAGGTCTCGCGCGGCAGCGAGAGGCGCCAGGGTCGCGCCCGCAAGGCATCGCGCTGGCGGATCGCGGCCTGCTCAAGCGTTGCCGTGTCCTCCGCGAGTTGGACGAAGCGTTCCTTCGCCTTTGTCGCGATCTCCGGTTCGTCCAGCGCGATGCCATACGCGCAGTCGGCGATCAGGTTGGTCAGGCGCGCGCCCAGCACGTCCTCGTTGTTCAGGACCACCAGGCCGATGTTGGCGTCCGGCATGAACGACAGGTGCGCGTGGAAGCCGGCGAAGCCGCCGAAGTGGTGGAGCATGCGCCGGCCCTTGTAGTCGCCGGTGTACCAGCCCCAGGCATAGCCGTCGCGCGGGAAGTCCAGGTACTTGCTGTCGGTGGTCGCCTGTCGTTGCTGCGACGCATGGATGACTGATGCCGGCAGGCGCTGCGTCCCATCCAGTTTGCCGTTCGCGAGTTGCGCGATGAGGAAGTTCGCCAGGTCGGGCGCCGTGGACAGCATGCCGCCCGCGGCATGCATGGTCGCGTCGGTCTTGCGCAGGTAGAGCGGCACGGTCCGGTAGGCGGAGACGAAGGCATAGGGCTTGGCGACGGTCCATCCACGTGCGTCTGCCTGGCTGGCAAGCGCGGTGGTGTGGCGCATGCGCAACGGCGCGAAAATGCGCGCATCGAGTTGCGCCTGCCATGGCGCGGCGTCGATGCGGTCCAGCCACACGCTGGCGATGTTGTAGCCGATGTTGGTGTAGTCAAAGGTTCCGAGCGGCGATTCCGCATTCGGTCGGGACTGCAGGACAAGGCGTTGACGCGAAGTCGCATCGTGCACGCCGCTGAACGCGGTCGCCCAACCCAGCGCGACGTTGTCGATGCCGGAGGTATGGGTCAGCAGGTGCCGCAGGGTGACCGCGCTGGGATCGACCTCGCTGAAATGCGCGTCGGGAAACATCGCCTGCAGCGTGGTGCCGGTATCGAGCCGGCCCGCGTCTTGTGCCAGCAATGCATTCAAGGCGAAGAACGGCTTGGTCGCCGAGGCGATGTAGAACACGGTCTCGGCATCCACCGGGGTCTTCGCCGCGATGTCGGCGAAACCGAAGTAACCCTGGTACGCAATCTTGCCGTCCTTCACCACGATCACCGCAGTGCCGGCCGGGTAACGGGTGTCTTGCTTGAACTGGTCGATGGC
>DAOOCX010000001.1:16736-38554 GCA_035408605.1 Thermomonas sp.
CGATCACCGCAGTGCCGGCCGGGTAACGGGTGTCTTGCTTGAACTGGTCGATGGCTTGCGCGAGTGCGTTGAAGCCAGCGGGATTCGCGGGCGCGGCTTGCGCCTGCGGCAGCAGGATGGCCAAGGCGAGCGGCAACCAGCGAGCAAACACGGAGATGCGAGGGTGTGTCGGGGAAGCGGGCGTTGCGTGCATCGGGGCGACCTGCAATGAGGATGCAGCAGGGATACGGGTGCAGGGCGATGGGTTGCAGCGACTGTGGGACGACGCGGCACAATCGCAGGGTGGAGCCGAACTCGCACCTGCCAAGGTCGGATGACGACTTGCCCGTGGTCCGGCATGGATTTCCCTGGCCGCTGCGGCTGATCGTGGCGGGGTTCGGTGTGTTCGCGATGGTCGTGCCTGCGTGGGAACTGGGGCGCGGGCTATGGCCGTTGTCGATCGCAACGCCGGTGTTCGGGATCATCGTCATCGGTGCGGCGAGCCTGGGCATCGCCATGCTGCGTGCGGCGCTGGCGGGCGAGTCGCAGGTGTGGACGTTTCCACCGAATGCCGTGGTGATCCATCACAAGGCCTGGCGCAACGCGTGGATCGTCCGACTGACCGCGAACAACATCGCCGCGATCGAGGTCCGGCGCCTCGGCGCCAGCGAGGGCGAAGACATCTGGCGCGTCGTGATCGTGCCCAAGGCCAGCGATTCCGGGTTGCGCATGGCCGCCCACGACGGCGGGTTCGAAACCGGCGACTACACCAGCGCGGCGTATGCGGAGAAGGTCAGGCGCGCCTTGCTGGCGCACCTCGGGATGCGCTGAAAGCCGATCGTCAGGCCAGGTGCCGGCGGAACCACGACAGGGTGCGTTCCCATGCGAGCTTGGCCGCGGCTTCGTCGTAGCGCGGGGTGGAATCGTTGTGGAAGCCGTGGCCGGTGCCGGGATAGACATGCGCCTCGTAGGTGGTGCCGGCGGCCTTCAGTGCGGCCTCGTAGGCAGGCCAGGTCGCATTGACGTTGGGGTCGGTCTCGGCGAAGTGCAGCAGCAGCGGTGCCTTGATCCGCGGCACATCCTCCGGCTTGGCCTGGCGGCCATAGAACGGCACCGCCGCGGCGAGCTCCGGGTAAGCGACCGCCGCCGCATTGGATACGCCGCCGCCGTAGCAGAAGCCGGTAATCCCGACCTTGCCGGTGGCGTCGGGATCCTTCGCAAGGAACTCGATGGCGGCGAAGAAATCGTTCATGAGCTTGGCGGGATCGACCTGCTTCTGCAGTTCGCGGCCCTTGTCGTCGTTGCCGGGGTAGCCGCCGAGCGAGCTCAGTCCATCCGGTGCCAGGGCGATGAAGCCGGCCTTGGCCACGCGCCGCGCCACGTCCTCGATGTAGGGATTCAGGCCGCGGTTCTCGTGGACGACCACCACGCCGGCCAGCTTGCCGTCGGCCTTTGCGGGGCGCACGCGGTAGGCCCGCACCTGGCCATGGCCATTCGGCGAGGGATAGGTGATGTATTCGGCGACGATGTCGGGATCGGTGAATTTGACGTGCTGGGCCCACGCATAGTTGGGCGTGAGCGCGGCGAGCGCACCCACTGCCGTCATGCCGCCCAGGGCCAGCAGGCTGGCGCGGTCGAGGAACTGGCGGCGACTGATCCGGCCATGCACGTAGCCGTCGTACAGCTCGAGCAAAGCGGGCGGGAAATCGCTTGCGGTCATGCGGGTCATGGCGTGGCTCCTGCGGCGGCGCGATACGGCCAACATACCCGAGCTGCGTCGTCGCCGATGCACGGGGCGGGCGCGATCGCGCGCGATCGGCGAAAATGGCGGCTCTCGTATCGACTGGTCACCGCATGCTGCCCCTGCGCCTCGCCCTGGTCTTCCTGATCATCGCCGGCAACACCCTGTTGCACGTGCCGCCACTGGTGGCGATGGCGTTCATCAAGGCGCTGCTGCCGTCCGAGCGCCTGCGTGTCGCCAGCAATCCGCTGCTCACCGGCCTGGCGGAAAGCTGGATCGGGGTGAACAACTGGATGTGGCGGACCTTCACCCACACGCGGGTGGACCTGCGCGAAGACGCCGGCCTGCGCATCGATGGCCATTACCTGGTGCTGGCCAACCACCAGAGCTGGGTGGACATCCTGGTCCTGCAGAAGGTGTTCAACCGGCGGATCCCGTTGATGCGCTTCTTCCTCAAGCGCCAGCTGTTCTGGGTGCCGCTGCTGGGGCTCGCCTGGTGGGCGCTGGATTTCCCGTTCATGGGCCGCTACACCAAGAAGCAGATCGCGAAGAACCCGGACCTCGCCCGTCGCGACATCGATGCCACGCGCCGCGCCTGCGAGAAATTCCGCGCGATCCCGGTGGCGATCATGAATTTCGTGGAAGGCACGCGTTTCACCCAGGCCAAGCACGATGCGCAGGGGTCGCCGTTTCGGCACCTGCTGAAGCCGAAGTCCGGTGGCGTGGCTTTCGTGCTGGACGCGATGGGCGAGGGCCTGCATTCGATCGTCGACGTCACCATCGCGTATCCGGCGGGTACGCCGTCGCTACTCGACCTGCTCGCCGATCGCATTCCCGAGGTCCGGGTGAAGGTCCGCAAGCGCGACATCCCGGCCGACATCCTGCGCGGCGATTACCAGAACGATCGCGCCTTCCGCGTGCAGTTCCAGCAGTGGATGAACGGGCTGTGGCAGGACAAGGACGCGGACATGACGCGGATGCTGGGACAGGCCGCGAGCGGCGACACCGGACGCGATTGAGTCGCGTTGCCTGCAGGCCTTCGGCGACAATGCCGATCCCATCCAGGAGTTGCCGATGCCCGTTCCGTCCATGTCGCCGAGTGGTCGCCTGTTCGCCGCCGCCGCGTTGCTCGAAGGCCTGACCTGGGCCGGGCTGCTCATCGGGATGTGGCTGAAATACGGCATGCAGGTGACCGACACCGGCGTGTGGCTGTTCGGCCGCCTGCATGGCGGTGCGTTCCTGTTCTATGTCGTTGTCACGGTGATTGCCGGCGTGCGCTTGCGTTGGCCGAGCTGGGCCTTGCTGCTCGCGCTGCTGGCAGCGGTACCGCCGTTGGTCACGGTGCCGCTGGAGATGTGGTTCCGCCGCAAGGGATTGTTGTCGGATCCGGCGACGCGCTGAGCCCGCGCCTCAACGGCGCACGGCCAGCACGCCATCCAGCGCGAGCTCGGCGCGGAAGCCGGCCTTTTCCAGCCGCTTCGCCACTTCGCGCGGGACATCGCGCCCACTGGTCAACTTGTTGGGCGAACCGGTGTAATGGAACAGCCGGCCGCCTCGCTTCAGCACGCGCGCGAGCTGGTCGTAGAACACCTGCGAATACAGCTCACCGGCGATGCCGAAGCGTGGCGGGTCGTGCAACGCGGCATCGAACGCCGCATCGGGCAAGGTCGTGATCGCCTGCGAGACATCGGCATGGGTCAGTTGCAACCGGCCACCGTGTTCCGGTGCATCGGGATCGGGCGACCACGGGTTGAGCGTGCGCAGCCACAGCACGTCCTCGTTCTTCTCGAACGACTGGATGCGTGCCGCGCCGGCAGCCAGGCAGCAGGCGGCGAAATAGCCCAGGCCACCACAGGTGTCCAGCACCGCCTTGCCCGCCGGTTGCACCAGCGCGACCTTCTGCCTCGCGTCATCGAGCGGCGAGGCCTTCGACGTCGGCAGCATCTTGATGCCGTCGATCTCGAAGGTCGGCACGTCCCATTCGGTCGGCACCAGCTTGATCAGCTTGCCGGCATAGCGCGAAATGGGCGCAAATTCGTCGCCATCCCACCAGTACAGGGTGCGGTCCTTGAGCGTGTCGGCCCAGGGATAGCGCTGGCCGCGCCACTCCCAATGCGTCTCAGCCAGCGTCGCGGTGTCGCGGCTGCGGCCAAGGTCGAACGAGCCGGTCCAGGCGGTGTCGCCGGCATCGCGCGCGGCGCGCAGGGCATCGGCAAGCGGGCGGGTGAGCAGGGGGCCGTGGTAACGGGGCAAGCGCGATCTCCGGGGCAGGGGCGGCATGCTAACCCGGCCCGCATCGCGCCCTTTGGCCCCACCTTTGGCAGGGGAGGCTTTCAGCTGGAGCGGGTAGGCTGGCCCTTTCCACTCCAACCGGACGCCGCCATGCGCCTTGCGCCATTGACCTTGAGCCTGGGCATCGCCCTGGCGTTGACCACCGTTGCCGCGATCGCTGCCCAGCCGGGCGCCAGCAACGCGCAGATCGGCAGTTTCGGCGTGGACCTGTCGGCGCGCGACACCACGGTGAAGCCGGGCGACGATTTCAACCGCTACGCCAGCGGCAAGTGGCTGGACAGCTACCAGCTGAAGGACTACGAGACCAACTTCGGGTCCTTCAACGCGCTGCGCGACCGCGCCGAGGAACAGGCGCATGCGCTGATCGAGGAACTGGGCAAGCGCAACGACCTGAAGGCCGGCAGCAACGAGCGCAAGCTGCGCGATTTCTACGCCAGCTACATGGATCGCGCCGGCCGCGATGCCGCTGGGATCAAGCCGCTGCAGCCGGTGCTGGACCGCTACGCCGCGATCGATTCGAAGGCCAAGCTGGTCGCCGCGTTCGGCAGCGACGACATCGACGGCGGCAACGCGCCGATCGGCATCGGCCTGGGCGCGGACCGCAAGGACCCGGATCGCTACCTGGCGTCGCTGGGCGTCGGCGGCCTGGGCCTGCCGGACCGCGACTACTACCTGAATCCGGACGCGCGCTTCGTCAAGATCCGCGAGGCCTACGTCGCCCACATCCAGCGGATGCTGGCCTTCGGCGGCATCAACGGTGCCGATGCCAAGGCGCGTGCGGAAGCGATCCTGGCGCTGGAAACCGCGCTGGCCAAGCCGATGTGGGAGCGCGCCAAGCTGCGCGAGCGCGACAAGACCTACAACGTCGTGACCTTCGCCGAGTTGCAGAAGCAGTACCCGGGCTATGACTGGGCGGCGCACCTGCGCGCGCAGGGCATGCAGGCGCCGGACCGCATCAACGTGGTCACCCCGGATGCGGTGCAGCCGATCCTGGACGTGATCGATGCGACGCCGCTGGCGACCTGGCGTGATTACCTTTCGTTCCACGCGATCGACGGCAATGCCGGCCTGCTGAGCAAGGCGATCGATGACGCCTCGTTCGAGTTCAACGGCAAGGTACTGGGCGGGCAGAAAGCCCAGCGCGACGACTGGAAGCGCGCGGTGGCGCTGGTCGGTGGCCGCGCCGGCCTGGGCGAAGCCCTCGGCGAGCTGTACGTGGCGCGCTACTTCAAGCCGGAGTCGAAGGCGGCGATGGACAAGCTGGTCGAGAACCTGCGGGCCGCGCTGCGCCAGAACATCGCCGGGATCGACTGGATGGGTGAGGCCACCAAGGCCCAGGCCTATCGCAAGCTGGAGACGTTCCGCCCGAAGATCGGCTATCCGTCGAAGTGGCTGGACTATTCCAGCGTGTCGGTGGTGCCGGGCAACGTGCTGGCGAACGTGATGGCGATGCGCCGCTACAACCGCGACGACCAGAATCGCCGGGTGGGCCAGAAGACCGACCGCGAGGAATGGGGCATGACCCCGCAGACGGTCAATGCGTACTACAACTCGAGCTTCAACGAGATCGTGTTCCCGGCCGGCATCCTGCAGCCGCCGTTCTTCGACGTGAACGCGGACCCGGCGGTGAATTACGGCGCGATCGGCGCGGTGATCGGCCACGAAATGGGCCACGGCTTCGACGACCAGGGCAGCAAGTCCGACTTCGCCGGGATCCAGCGCAACTGGTGGACCGACGAGGATCGCGCGCGCTTCGAGCAACGCACCAAGGCGCTGGGCGCGCAATACGACGCCTATTGCCCGCTGCCGGGGCAATGCGTCAACGGCGCGCTGACCATGGGCGAGAACATCGGCGACCTCGGCGGCATTTCGATGGCCTATACCGCGTACAAGCTGAGCCTTGGCGGCAAGCCGGCGCCGGTGATCGACGGCCTGACCGGCGACCAGCGTTTCTTCCTGTCGTGGGCGCAGGTCTGGAAGGGCAAGTACCGCGACGAATCGCTGCTGAACCTGATCAAGACGAACCCGCATTCGCCGGTGATGTACCGCGCGAACGGCCCGCTGCGGAACTTCGATCCGTGGTACCAAGCGTTCGACGTCAAGCCGGGCGATGCCATGTACCTGCCGCCGGAGCAGCGCGTCCGCATCTGGTAAGCCGCGTTTGGCGCGGCCGCCGTCGCCATCTCCGCGAACCGGGGATGGCGATGGATGGATCGATTACTCGCCTGCGTCGGTCGCCGGTGCGTCGGCCGGGGCCGATCCTGCCTTGGCGGCTTCGCGCTCGGCGCGCTTCTTGGCGTCTTTCTCGTCTTTCTTCTTCTGCTTGGCCAGCTCGCGCTGGCGCTTCTCGAACGAATAATTGGGCTTGGCCATGGGCACTCACGGGGTGGGGCAGGCTGCCAGTGTACGGGACGCCCGCGCCGGGTACCCAGCGGGCGGCGGCGGTTACCATGCGGATTCCCTCACTCCCGCGAGTTCCCTGCCCATGATCCAGCGATTCGACGCCGGCAAGCGCATGTCCGAAGCCACCGTCCACGGCGGCATCGTCTACCTGGCGGGGCAGGTGCCGGAGGACACCAGCGCCGACGCCGAAGGCCAGACCCGGCAGGTGCTGGCGGAGATCGATGCCTTGCTGGAGAAAGCCGGCAGCGACAAGCGCAGGATCCTGCGCGCGCAGATCTACCTGGCCGACATCGCCGATTTCGACGCCATGAACCGGGCTTGGGATGCGTGGGTGGTACCGGGCGAAGCGCCGGCCCGCGCCACCGTGCAGGCGCCGTTGGCGCGGGCCGGCTGGAAGGTGGAAATCGTGGTCACCGCCGCCCTCTGATCGAAGGAAACCGTCATGTCCGGACAACCCTATCCGATCGGTGTCCAGGGCCAGCCCTGGGGCGCCGCCGAGAAAGCCGCGTGGCGTGCGCGCCAGCGCAAGCTGCGCAGCCATGCCGATGAGGTGATGGCGAAGATCGATGCGTTGCGCGATCGCTTCGACGTGGAACAGTACGGCGAACTGGATTACGCGCCGGACGGCACCTATCCGCTGCTGGCGATCCGCAGCCGCGGCTGGGACGACGGCCTGCCGACGATGCTGGTGACCGGCGGTGTGCATGGTTACGAGACCAGCGGCGTGCAGGGCGCGCTGCAGTTCGTGGAACGCGATGCCGCCGCCTACGCCGGTCGCGCCAACCTGCTGGTGGTGCCCTGCGTGAGTCCGTGGGCCTATGAGCGGATCAATCGCTGGAACCCGGATGCGCTGGATCCGAACCGGAACTTCAAGCCCGGCAGTCCAGCGCGCGAATCAGCGGCGTTGCTGGCCCTGGTCGAGCCGCTGGCGGGCCGCATCGCCATGCACATCGACCTGCACGAAACCACCGACAGCGATGAATCCGAATTCCGCCCGGCGCTGGCCGCGCGCGACGGCAAGGCGTACGAGCCCGGCACCATCCCCGACGGCTTCTACCTCTGCGCCGACAGTG
This sequence comes from Thermomonas sp., assembly GCA_035408605.1. Lineage (GTDB taxonomy): Bacteria > Pseudomonadota > Gammaproteobacteria > Xanthomonadales > Xanthomonadaceae > Thermomonas. The sequence goes on from DAOOCX010000001.1 coordinate 24,225, forward strand.
CGCGGCCGGAACCTGCGTTCCAGCAGGCGATCAACGATGCGGTCGCACAGGTGACCCGTATCGCACCCGCCGATCCGGACGGCACCATCATCGGATCCCCGGTGGTCGCGCCGGGGGTGATCGAGTACGACTGTCGCGCACTTGGGCTGTGCGCCGGCATGACCGATGCGCGCTATGTGACCACCACCGAGGTCTATCCCGACAGCCCGCGCGCCACCCCGGCGCAGTGCAATCAGGCGCAGGCTGCCGCGGTGGTCGCGGCGATCGATTTCGCGCTGGCCCACCATTAGACGCGGCGCGAGGAACCGGCCATGGATCGACGCACCTTCCTGCAGGGCTCGCTGGTGGCGGCGGTCGCCGCCGCGATGCCGGGCGAAGCCGAGGCGCAGTCGGCGGCAGCGCCGGCCTTCCCGCCAATCGATGCGCGTAGCGTGTGGCTGGTCGGCGACGACGCACCGCCTGATCCGGTGGCGATGACCACGCGCCTGGCGGAGCTGGCGCGCACGCACCCCGAGGTGCGCGACCGCTACCAGCAGAAAGGCGCGGTCGAGGCGCTGGAGCGCGCCTTCGCGACGCTACTGGGCAAGGAGGACTGCGCGTTCTTCGCCACCGGCACGCTGGCCAACCACGTGGCGGTGCGGGTGCTGTGCGGCGAGCATCGGCGCGCGCTGGTCCAGCAGGAGAGTCATCTCTATCGCGACGAAAGCGATGCGGCGCAGCGCCTTTCGGGGATCAACCTGGTGCCGCTCGCCGCCGGACGCGCCAGTCCGTCGCTCGATGAAGTGCGCGCCGCGATCGACGCCTCCGAGAACGGCCCGTATCCGCTGAAGATCGGCGCGGTCTCGCTGGAGAGCCCCGTCCGCCGCGTGGATGGCGAGATGCTGCCGTTGGCGCTGGTCCGCGACATCGCCAGCCTGGCGCGTGCGCATGGGGCGCGCCTGCACCTCGACGGCGCCCGCCTGCTGCTGGCGCGACCGGACCTGGACATCCCGGCATATGCCGCGCCGTTCGACACGGTCTATGTCTCGCTCTACAAATACCTGGGCGCGCCATTCGGTGCGGTGCTGGCCGGATCGAAGGCGGAGATCGCCGAAGCCCGTGACCTGCGGCATGTGTTCGGCGGTGGGCTCTACCAGGCCTGGATGTCGGCCGTACTGGCGCTGGACGCGCTGCCGGCATTCCGCCAGCAGATCGGCCAGGCGCACGCGCGGGTGCGCAAGCTGATCGACGCGCTGGTCGCCAGCGGCAGGGCGCGCGAACGCAGCGCCGCGGAGGCCTCGAACATCTTCTGGCTGGAGATGCCGCAGGCGTTGGCCGAAGCCGCGTTCGAGCGCGGACGCCAGGCCGGCATCCGCGTCGGCCGCTGGCAGGACGGGCGCATCCCGTTGCATGCCAACACCACCATCCTGCGCAGGCCACTGGAAGACTACCTCGGGCTGTTCGGGGGCTGAACCTCCGGGCGATCAGCCCAGCACTTCGCGCTGGCTCAAGCGCCACAGCATCGCGGCGAACACCGCGCAGCCGCCGATGCAGCCCAATGCCAGGGTGAACTGGACGCGCAGTGGATCGGTGGCGAGCTGGTTGACCGGGATCTGCCACGGCAGCACCGCGCCGACCTTCGCCGAGGTGGCCACCACCGCGAAGAAGGTGCCGCCGATGCCCACCGCCAGCGCCGGCACGAAGCTGGCATGGCGCAGCGCGATCCACAGCTGCACCGCCACCAGCAGCCACGCGGCCAGGAAGATACGGCCAAGCAACGCCAGGTAGCCGGCAATGTCGGGCGCGCCGATTGCGGCGACCGCCGGCTTGATGACGCCCGCGGTTTCGACCGCAAGCAGGGTCAGCAGGGCCAGCCACAGGCTCATCGCCGCGACCACGCCGAGCACGCAGGCGGCCTTGCCTGCGTACAGGTGCCAGCGCGGCACGGGCAGGGCGCGCAGATGGTCCCAGGCGCGCGGGCCATGTTCGGTATGCGCGACCAATGCGGTGAGCGCGGTCACGCTCATCGGCAGCATGAAGAACGCCCAGATCGCAGCGGAGGTCTGCAGGCTGATGGCCCATGGCGCGCCCTTGTCCGCGCGCAGCAGGTTGAAGAACACGAACACCGCGATCAGCAGCGGTGCGACCGCGGCCAGCAGCAGGGCCAGCGATCGGCGAAGTTTGTAGGCCTCGACGGCAAGGGCGGTGGCGAAGCGCGGAGCGGGGAACTGCGACATGTCGGGTCTCCTTCGCTCAAGCCGCCGCAGGCGCGGCGGACAGGGCGGCATTGCGGTAGAGGGTCTCCAGCGAGCGCTGGCGCGGGGCAAGCGCATGGATGCGGACACCCCCGGCGATGCACAGCACCCGGTTGAGCGCGGAGGTCGCTTCGCGCACGTCCTCACCCGCGGCGAAGCGCGCGACCACCACGCCCCTGTCCCGCATCGCCTCGTCGCGCGCCACGTCGAAGCCGTGCTCGCGCGCGACCAGCAGCGCGCGTTCGGGGGTGTCGGTTTCGACGGCGACCTCCATGGCCAGGCCCGCCTTGAGGTCCGCCAGCGCGCCTTCCAGCACCAGCCGGCCATGGCTGAGGATGCCGATGTGGGTCGCCGTCTGTTCGATCTCGCCCAGCAAATGGCTGGACAGGAGCACGGTGGCACCGCTGCGCGCGGGCAGTTCGCGCAGGAAGCCGCGCATGTCGGCGATGCCCTCCGGGTCCAGTCCGTTGGTCGGTTCGTCCAGGACGAGCACCGGTGGCGCGCCCAGCATCGCCCGCGCCAGGCCGAGCCGCTGGCGCATGCCCAGGGAATAGTCGGCGACCCGGCGACGGCCATGCGCGGTCATCTCGGCGACGTCCAGCACGCGGTCGATTTCCGATGCCGGCAGGCCCAGCAGGCGGCGGGTGAGGTCGAGGTTCTCGTGGCCGCTGAGGTTGGGGTAGAAGCCCTGCGCCTCCAGCAGCGCACCGATCCTGCGCGCGGCGCGCAGGCGGTCGGTGGCGATGTCGATGCCGGCTATCCGCGCGGTACCGGCATCCGCCCGGAGCAGGCCGAGCAGCAGCTTGATGGTGGTGGTCTTGCCCGCGCCGTTGCGGCCCAGGAAGCCGTAGATGCTGCGCTCGGGCACGGTCATCGTCACGTCGTCGACCGCCACGCGGTTGCCGAAGCGGCGGGTCAGTCCCTCGGTTTCGATGGCGGATGGCATGCAGGTGCTTCCCGGAAATTTAAGTCTGGGATAAAGTTATAGGATGGCAAAAACTTTAAGTCAAGATTAAATTTCCATGACCTTCGACAGGGGTATCACATGCCGATTACCGATCGTTTCCGTCGCCAGTGCCGGCTCCTGCGCGCCGCGACGCTGGTGGTATTCGTGGGCCTGTTCCTGCTGCTGGCCTTGGGCATGATCGGGCTGCCCTGGCGGATGGCGACCGACATGCCCGCAGGCTGGAGCACGCGCGCGTTGTTGTCGGTGGTGCGCTTCCTGCCAGGGCTCGGCTACCTGTGGGCGTTGTGGGCCGTGCAGCGGGCGCTGGGCGACCTGGCCGCAGGTCGCCTGTTCCATCCGACGGTGGCGCGCGCGATGCGGCACATCGGCATCGGCGTGCTCGCCGGGGCGTTGTTCAACGTGTTCGCGGTGACCAACCTGTCGCGCTGGATTGCGGGCGGGCACGGGGGATACCTGTATTTCGACCTGTCCGGGATCGTGCTGGGCGTGGTCGGCGCCGCCCTGGTGTTGCTGGCGCGGCTGGTCGACCAGGCGCGCGCGCTGCAGGCCGAGCTGGACGAGATCCTCTGATGCCGATCCGGGTGACGCTCGACGACATGCTTGCGCGCCGCGGCATGCGGGCGCGCGAACTGGCGGCCACTGTCGGCATCAGCGAAACGCAGCTGTCGCTGTTCCGCAGCGGCAAGGTCAAGGGCCTGCGGTTCCGTACGTTGGCGAAATTGTGCTTCGTGCTGGAGTGCACGCCAGGCGAATTGCTGGGTTACGACCGCGCTGTCGCCGACCTGCAGCAGGTCGACGACGACGGGTGAGGCCATTGCAGGCGACGCAACCGCTCAGCCGATGTCGATGTCGCCGGTCTTGTCTTCGTAGGCGCGCTTCGGATCCACGCCGAGCATCAGCTTCACCCCGGCGAGCAGGCTGTTCTCGTTGAGCCAGACGTGGGTTTCCTCCGGATCCATGCGCAGCAGGCGCAAGGTCGGGTCGTCCTTGCCGCCCTCGAACCAGGCGGCGATGAAGGGATTCCACAGGCGGTCGATCACCGCCGGGTCGTTGTCGACCACGATCTTGCCGCTCACCGTCGCGAACAGGCCGTGGTCCTTGCTGGTCACCGTCGCGGTCGCCTGCTTGCCCATGCTGCCGCGCAGGCTCTCGGCCAGGTCTGTGCCGGAGGCGGTGAAGAACCACAGCGGTGCCTTGTCGTCCTCCGCCAGTGCGGTCATCGGCCGCGGTGCCACGCCGGTGATGCCCAGCATGACCGTGCGGTCGTGGTCGATGGCCTTCCAGAACTTGCGTTCAAGGTCGCGTGTGTCGGTCATGGCGCATTCCTTTCCTTCCGTGGGGGAGGTCAGGAATACCAGCCCGGCGGTGACGGACGCGCCAACAGTCCGTCGATTCCGCGAAAGCAGATGGACCGCCTCGTGCCGGCCGTGCGGGGGATGCCGATGGATGTCATTCCCGCGTGCAGGCCATGTCGCCAACACGGCAAGAGGATCAATGCCGGGTGGTGGATGCGCGCAATGCGCCCGATGGCCGGGCGCGTGTGCGCCGGCCGGGCACGGGGCGAGTCCTGCCGATGCCACGCGCGGCGCCGGCAGCCTAGACTGCGTCCTTCCATCCCAGCGAGACCGGCCATGCGCCTGCTGCCCTTCGCGTTGTCGCTTTGCATCGGCACGGCCGTTGCCGCGGATCCCGCCGCGCCGGCCACTACCCCGACGTTCGATGCCGCGCTCGCCCAGCGCACCGGCGCGGACGAACGGGGCATGCGCCGCTACGTGCTGGTGATCCTCAAGACCGGCCCGACCCGGGTACCGGATGGCGAGGCCCGCGATGCGATGTTCGCCGGGCACATGGCCAACATCGGGCGCATGGCAAAGGACGGGACACTGGCGTTGGCGGGACCGTTCATCCAGGACCCGGCCGGCTGGCGCGGCCTGTATGTGTTCGCGGTGGACGACATCGAGCAGGCGAAGGCGCTGGTCGCCACCGACCCGGTGATCGTGCAGGGCGAGATGGTCGCCGAATACCACCCCTGGTACGGCTCGGCGGCGAACATGCTGGTGCCGGAATGGCATGACCGCCTGGTGCCGCCGGCAAAACCCGCGCAGTAGCGCGTCGCACGCCTCAGCCAGCGGAGATCCGCACGCAATTGCGTCCGGCGTCCTTCGCCTGGTACAGCGCGATGTCGGCGTCGCGCAGCAGCCGTTGCCGGTCTTCGGGGGTGTGCAGCACGCGGCTGGCCACCCCGGCACTGATCGAGACCCGGGCGTCCTGCATGCCATCGGGGATCTGCACGCGCATCGCCTCGACGGCGGCACGCATGCGCTCGGCGACATCGCCCGCCCCCGCAGTCGTCATCCCCGGCAAGAGGCAGGCGAATTCCTCGCCACCGTAGCGTGCCAGCAGCGCCCCGGACGGCGTGCAGGTGGACATCGCCTGCACGATGCGCCGCAGCACTTCATCGCCGGCCGGATGGCCGTGGCGATCGTTCAGTTCCTTGAAATGATCGACATCGAAGAACACCAGCGCCGCGATGCTGCCGGCAGGCGTGCGCTCCAGCGTCTCCAGCAGGCGTCGCCGGTTGGCGAGGCCGGTCAGCGCATCGCGGTAGGAGAGGTCGAGCAGGCGGGCATTGGCGGCGTCGAGTTCGGCGGTGCGCTCGGCCACGCGTTGTTCGAGCGCATCGTGCTGTGCGCGCAGGACACGGGTACGCGCCCACGCGGCGACATAGCCCAGCAGCAGGAGCGCCAGCACCGCTGCGGCATGCGCCCAGGCCTGCTGCCACCAGTGCGCGGCCACGTGGATCGGGATATCGACCGGCGTGCTGGGGTTGCCGGCATGGTCGCGCGCCTCGATCCGCAGGGTGTAATCGCCGGGCGGCAAGGCGCTGAAGCTGCGCGAGGGTTGCGCAGTCCATGGGGTCGGCGCATTTTCCAGCCCCACGAGTTGGGTGCGGAAGCGCGACTCGGCTTCGTGGTCCCAGGACAACAGGGCGAATTCGACGTCGATGGTGGTGGCACCCGCCGGAACCCGTAGCGCCGCGCCCGGCTTCGGCACGCCGTCCACGTGCATGCCGACGATGCGCAGGGGCTTGGGTTGGGTATCGGCGGTCGCGCGCGCGGGGTCGTACACCGCCAGGCCACCGAGGGTGCCAGTCCAGAAGCGGCCGTGCGCGTCGATGAACTGCGCGCTGCCGTTGCATTCCTCGTGGACCATGCCGTCGCGGCGATTGAAGGCGCGCGAGGTGTAGCCGCCCTTGCCGTCCGCCGTGAGTTGCTGCACGCCGGTATTGCTGCACACGTACACGCGTCCATCCGGCGCACGCAGCGCGCCGTAGGTGTAGGGATCGGGCGGGGGCGGCAGGTTCGCTGGCAACACGCGCGGCCGGGTGGCATCGCCGATGTCGACGCGGATGATCCCGACGCTGGCGCTGCCCATCCACAGGATCGGCCGGCCACGCGCATCCGGGTACAGGCGCAGGCCGGACAACTGGTCGTCCGGGAAACCCGTGGACCGGTCGAACAGGGTCCAGGCCCTGCCATCGAAGCGTGCCAGCCCGCGGTCGGTCGCGGCCCACAGCCAGGCGTGGCCGGCGCGGTCGCGTTGTTCGACCATCTGGCTGACCCGCCACTGGCCGTCGATACCCGGTGCGCGCATCTCCATCCAGCGGCCATCGCGCAGGCGCCACGCACCGGACAGGCGCGTGCCCGCCCACAGCTCGTCGTGGCCATCGACCGTGCGCGACAGCACGTCCTGCACCGATTGCCCGTTCAATTTCGGCCATGGCGTGGCCATCCGGTCAAAGCGCGGACCCTCGTCGATGCGCAGCAGGTCCCCGCCCCAGGTGCCCAGCCACAACGTGCGGCCCGCGCCCGTGGCGTCCGGCAGCGAACGGATCATGCTGATGCCATTGCTTGGCAGGTGTCCGCTGTCGGCGCTGAAGCGCTGCCAGCGGCCGGCCTGGTACAGGCCCAGCCCTTCGTCGCTGGAGCCGACCCAGAGCCGCTCGCCGCCATGCCCGTCGGGCTCGACCAGCACGCCGAACACGCCGACCGAGCGCGCGCCCATCAGCGACGCGGTGGACCACGCGCTGCCATCCAGCACGGTGCGCGAGATCCCGGCTTCGGTCGCCAGCCACAGCACTTCGCTTCCGCTCGGACTGCGCCAGGCATTGAGCCCGCGGATCACGTCCGAGGCCAGGCCGTGGCGGCGGTCGAACACCTGCACGCGGCCGTCGTGCACGCGCAACAGGCCGGAGCGCGAGGCGACCCAGATCGCCCGCTTGCCGTTGGCCAGCGGAGTAGTCGCGATGTCGTAGAGCTGGTTGGTCGGCAGGTCGCCCTTGCCCTGGGTCCAGCGCTGCATGCCACGCGCGTCCAGCCGCATCAGGCCCACCCCGAACACCGACATCCACAGGGCTTCGCCGTCGGCGTCGGTGGTGGTCACCAGCGATTCCACCTGCGCCACGTTCACGTCGTCGGCACGCCATTGCGTCCAGTCGCTGTGGCCTTCTTCGCGGTACCACAGGCCGTGGCTGCCGCTGCCCACCCATTGCCGGCGTGCACCGCCGATCGTGGTGGTGTTCGCCAGCGACAGGGTCATGCTGCGCGGCAGGGTGGCGTTGCCGGGATCGGCGACCCAGCGGCCCTGCCGGCGCAGCATCAGGCCACCGGTCCAGCTGGCCGCCCACAGCGTGGCCTGGCCACGCGCGTCCACCGTTTCCGCGAACCGTCGCACCTGGTCGAAAGGCAAGCCGGTGGTCGCGTTCTCCACGCGCCAACGCTGGCCATCATGATGGGCCAGTCCATGGTGGCGGAACGCGGCCCACAGGATGCCGCTGCGGTCGACGAACAGGCTGCTGACCGGATGCGCCATCGCGGGATCGGCCTCCGTGATCCAGCGGCGGCCGTCGTAGCGCGAGACGCCCTGCGGCGAAGCCGCCCAGACGAACCCTTGCCGATCGGTGCGCACATCGACCAGCACCTGTTCGGGCAGGCCGTCGCGCGCGGAGAAGTTGGCGAATACCGGCGCGCCGAGGTCCGACAGGTCCAGTGGCCGCACCGCCGTGGAGGCGGTCGCGGGTGGTGGTGCGGTGGTGGCCGGCGCGGCCCATGCGGGCACCGCAAGGCACAGCAGCAAGCAGACTGCCCGGATCAAGTGCATGCGTGGATGATTCCCCTGTGCGGGCGCCACGCAACATGCGCACCGTGAGCGGGGCGCCGTGGATCAACCGCCGCTGGCTTTCGCCTTCGCCTTCGCCGGGGTGGCGCGCGCGAGGGCGGTCACCGCGTCCAGCGTCTCCTTGACGTGCAGGTTCGGATTCATCGCGTCATGCACATGGACGATCCTGCCGTCGCGAGCAATCACATAGGAGGTCCGGCTGGACCAGTCCGGCTTCATCGCCAGTGTCGCGTCGTAGGACTTGGCGATCTTCGCGCCGGTATCGGCCGCGACCGCGAATTTGCCCGCGCATTTCTCCGTGTCGCTGGAGAATTCCGCGAGGCGCTCGGTATTGCCCGACGTCACGCCGATGACCGTGGCCCCCTGCGCCTTGAACTTGTCGATCGCCTGCGAGAACGCCGCGGCTTCGACATTGCAGCCGCTGGTGAACGCCGCGGGGAAGAAGTACACGACCACGGGCCCCTTCTTCAATGCGGCGGCCAGGTCGAAGGTGAACGGCTTGCCGGCCAGGTAGGCCGGCGCCTTGAACAGTGGGGCTTGGGTGCCTGGCTTGAGCGCGGCGAAGCAGGGCGCGGCAAGCAGGCAGGCGAGGGCGAACGCGGCGTAGCGACGGGTCATGCGGGCGGCTCCGGTGCGGAGCCGCCACGATACGCCATGCGCGTGATGGCGCTGGTCAGCGACGCTTGACCGGCTGCGCCAGGCCGCTGGCGATGGCCTCGTCGATCAGGCTGCGGATGCGGATGTCGGCGACGCCGGCCTCGCGTTCGATCTGGTTGCCCAAGGCTTCCATGTCGCGGCCGATCGCCTCCATCGGCTTCGCAGCGGCCTCCATCTGCCGTGCCACCGCGTCCATCTTCCCCGACTGCTGCTGCATGGCCCGCGATTGCTGGTCCATCACGTTCGCGTGGCGGTCCATCTGCCGTGACAGCACGTCCATCTGTTCCGACAGCAGGTCCATGTCGCGGGCAAGGGCATTCCGGCCGGCGTCATCGGCCTTCGCCATCTTCCCGGCCAGGCGGGCCTGCTTTTCGGCCAACGCCTGCTGGCGCGAGGCGAGGTCTTCCAGTTGCCGCCCTGCGGCGCGCATCTCCGGCGTCTCCACAGGCGCCATGCGGTCCATCTGGCTGCCCAGTGCGTCCAGCTTCTGTTGGTGCGGCTGCATGCGCGCCTGCAGGGCGTCCATGCGCACTTCCAGCGCATCGACCGGCCCCCAGGCCTTGTCCACGCTGGCCAGCACGCCGGCATCGCGCACCACGTAGGCCTCGCCGCCGCGGCGCACCCACAGGAAGTCGCCATCGATGCCTTGGCGCAGTCGGCGTATGTCGGCCACGTCGTCGGTACTCCCGCTCATGCGGAAGCCGGTATCGCCCTTGCGCACCATGGCGTAGCCGTTCGCGGCGTCCACGCCCGCATGCAGTTTCTTGACCCGATCGGCGCGCGGCGGCGGCGGGGGCGGCGGTGCGGGCATCGCAGGCGGCGCGGGCAGTGCAGGCGGGGCAGGTGGTGCCGGCGGGGCCGGGGGCGGGGGTGGATGCCGGGTGTCGGTGTGATCGACGGTCGGAGCCGTGGCGGGTGCGGTGGATTGCGCATGCGCGTACATCGCCGCGCCGGCCAGGGCCAGGCCCAGCAGGGGCAGGGACAGGCCAATGGCGAGTGGATGCTGGCGCGGGCGGAGCAGGTGCTGGATGCGGGACATGAGTTGGCCTCCATGGGCGGCGTGCGCGAAGCGGGGAATGGGCCCGGCGGCGGTCGCGCCGAGCATGCGGTCGAGTTCGGACAGCGCGAGCGCAAGGCTGCGACGATCGCCCAAGGCGTCGGCGGCCAGGTCGTCGGCGATCAGTTCGCGTTCGTGGCGGATGCGGCGCGACAGCCACCACACCACCGGGTGGTAGAACAGCAGGGCCTCGACCACGGCCTGCAACAGGTTGACCAGGTAATCGTGGCGACGGATATGCGCCAGTTCATGGGCCAGCAGCGCCTCCAGCAAACCGGCCGGCATGCGTGCGACCAGCGCGGCGGGGAGCAACACCATCGGCCGCCACCAGCCGATCGCCAGCGGGGCATCACCGTCGAACAGGCGCAGGCGCACGTTGTGCGGCAGGCCGAGCTTGCCCGCCAGCACGTCGGCACGAGCTTGCCAATGCCCGGGATCTTCGGGCCACGCCCGTCGTTGCAGGCGACGCACCCACCACAGACCGCCGGCCATGCGCAGGAGCAGGGTCGCGACACCGGAACCCCAGAGCATGACAACCCACGGCATCGAGGTCGTGGCCTGCATCGCCAACACGTGCTGCAGGCCATTGGGGTTTGCAGTCCCCGCATTCGCGCCCACCAACAAGGGAAGCGATTCGGCCGCAGTGAGTCTCGGCGCAGCCAGCAGCCATGCCAACGTGAGTGCAGGCAGCAACAGCGAGGCAGACAGCGCAGCGCAGGCCAGGGCATAGCGTGCCTGCGGACGTGCGTTGCGCAGCAGGGTCAAGCCCAGCCCGGCGAGCAGGCCGAGCAACGCGCCCTGCCAGAGGAAATGCAGCAGCGCGCTGCCCCATGCGGGAACCACGCTCGTCGCCATGTCATTCATCGCGGGTGTCCTCCAGGAACTGCTGGATCTCGGCGCGCTCGGCGTCGCTGACCTTGTCGCTGCGCAGCGCGGCCATGACCAGCGCCTTGCCGGAACCGGAGAACGCCTTGTGGATCAGGTCGTCCAGCAGGCGCGACTGCAGCGAGCGCTGCGCCTGCGCCACCGCATATACATGCGAGCGCTGGCGCTCGTCGCGCTTGAGCAGCCCCTTGCCATGCATGATCTGCATCAGCCGCAACACGTTGGCGTAGGCCAGCTCGGGGCGCTCACGCTGCTGCGCCTCGTGGACCTGCTTGACCGTGCTCGGTCCGAGTTGCCACAGGGTGCGCAACAGTTCGAGCTCGGCCGGCGTGGGTTTCGGCTGGCGGGGCATGGGCATTGCGGTCACCGTCGTTTCGATGCCGGGACGATGCCTTTTCTAGAAAGTTTTGTCTAGAAATAATTGTCTAGATCGGGAAGCGTCCGACGAACGGTAGGCTGCGCCGTTTACTGCAGCGGATCGCGTTACCGACGACACCCCGACTTTCGACATAAGCAGCCTGCACCCGCCGATGCGAGACTCGCTGCACACACCAGCCGGGGGAAGGCACATGCGCAGCACGCGTCGGGATCTGCTCAAGTTCGGGACACTCGCCGCCGCTGCGGCAGCGCTGCCTTCCTTCGCAACGCCGGGCACGGCCACGGCACCGGTGGCCAGGGCGGCGAAGCCATTGGACATCCTGATCCTGGGTGGCACCGGCTTCACCGGTCCGTTCCAGGTCAACTACGCGCTGTCGCGTGGGCACAAGGTCACCCTGTTCAACCGCGGCAAGCGGCCGTCGCCGGAGTGGCCTGGCGAGGTCGAACAACTGCATGGCGACCGCAACACCGGCGACCTCAAGTCGCTCGCCGGCCGCAAGTGGGACGTGTGCATCGACAACCCCACCAGCCTGCCGTTCTGGGTGCGCGATGCCGCCAGGGTGCTGAAGGGCAACGTCGGCCACTACATGTTCATCTCGACCATCTCGGTCTACGCCGATGGCAGCAGGCACGGCATCGACGAACACTCGCCGCTCGCCGTGTACAAGGGCAGGGATGCGATGGCAGAGACGCAGGAAAGCCTGCGTGCCGACATGGAGAATCTCTACGGTTCGCTGAAGGCGCTGAGCGAGGCCGAAGTGCGCAAGCATTTCGGAGAGCGCACCACGATCGTCCGGCCCGGCTACATCGTCGGTCCGCGCGACGAGACCGACCGCTTCACCTACTGGCCGCTGCGGGTGGCGCAGGGCGGCGAAATGCTGGTGCCCGGCGATGGCCAGGATCCGATCCAGATCATCGATGGCCGTGACCTCGGCGAATGGATGATCCGCCTGGCCGAAGCCAGGGCGTACGGGGTCTTCAACGCGGTGGGCCCGGATTACACGTTGACGACGGATGCGATGCTCTACGGCTGCCAGGCCGTCACCGCGAATGGCGTGCAACTCACCCATGTCACCCCGAAGTTCATCGAAGACCAGAAGGTCGAACTGCCGATCTGGGTCCCACGCGCGGATAACCCCTATGCCGGCTACGGCACGGTCAGCAATGCGCGCGCATTGGCCGCGGGAATGACATTGCGACCGCTGGCGACCACCGTGGCCGACCTGCTGGCGTGGTTCCACTCGCTGCCGGCAGACCGCCAGGCCAAGCCGCGCGCCGGCATCACCCGCGAGAAGGAAGCCGAACTGCTGGCGGCCTGGAAAGCGGGCAAGTCCGGTTAGCGGACGCGCTGGGCCTTGCGCAGCCGCTTGATCGCGTACATCGCCGTGTCCGCGAGCGCCAGGACGCTGTCCACGTCGTGCTGGTGCTCCGGCACCAGGATGGTGCCGATACTCGGGCCGTCATAGTCGATGGTGATCCCGCCGCCCAGGTCGAACTGTCCGCGCGTCGCGGTCTGCAAGCGGTCGTGCAGCGCGCCCAGGGCCGCATCGGCTTCGGCCGCCGGAACGCTGGCCAGCACCACGAATTCATCGCCGCCCAGCCGCGCGCAGTAGTCGCCGGCGCGCGCGGTATGCGTCAAGGCTTCGCCGATGAGCGCGAGCATGTTGTCGCCGGCCTCATGCCCGTGCACGTCGTTGATCGCCTTGAACCCGTCCAGGTCGATGAATGCGACCAGCAGCGCGCCGTGCTCACGATCGCGCCGGGCGATGCGGCGGGGAAGTTCCTCCATCACCGCGCGTCGGTTCGGCAACAGGGTCAGCGGGTCGGTCAGCGCGCTCATCGCAAGGGCATGGTTCGCGGCCCGCAGTTCCTGCATGAGCCATTCACGCTCGACCTGCTGGCCGATCAGTTGCGAGCAGATGCGCAGCACCCGCGCCGCATCGTCCGTCGCCGGCCTGGAGGTATCGCTGGCCGCGCACAAGGTTCCATACAGGCGGCCACCGGGTCCATGGATCGGCGTGCTCGCATAGGTCGCGATGCCAAGCTCGCGCGCGGCGGCCGAATCGCCCCAGCGCTCGGCCACGTCATCCGAATACGCGCGATCCTCTTCCAGCGCGCGCTTGCACAAGGTGTCGCCCCAGGGCACGGCCAGCCCTTCCGGGATGGTCATGCGGCTACTGTTGCGCGCATACAGGACATGCTGCAATCCCGCGGTCTCGTCGATCGCGGTCATGTAGGTCGACTCGAGGCCGGTGGCACTTTCCAACAAGGCAAGCAGGGGGCGAACGAGTTGTTCGAGCGAATGCGTGTCGGTGATGGAATCCGCAAGCTGGACGATGAGCCGCCGGTCGAGTTCGCTGCCTTCCTTCATGGCGTGGTCATGCCGGGTATCCGCCTCAGTGCGTGGCCGCCAGTGTGCCATCGGTGCTGTGAGTGCTGGAGACGCGGTCGCGACCCGCGGCCTTCGCCCGGTACAGCGCGTGATCCGCGGCCTCCATCCAGGTGCGCAGGTCCGCATCGGCCGTCGGTGGTTCTGCGCTGCCGATGCTCACCGAGCTCCGCAGCATCGGCAGGTGCGGCAAGTCGAGCGTGGCCACGCCCGCCCGGATGCACTCGGCGATGCTGCGCGCCTTCCCGGCGTCCACCGGCATCACGATCGCGAATTCATCGCCACCGAGCCGCCCGGCGTGGCTGCCTTCCGGCAACGACGCGCGGATCACCCCGGCGATACCGCGCAGGACGTCGTCGCCGATGGCATGGCCATGGCGATCGTTGATGGCCTTGAACCAGTCCACGTCGACCAGGAGCATGCTCGAAGGCTGGCCGGTGGCGGCGTGCCAGGCCAGCATGGCTCCCGCCTGCTGTTGCCAGTGATCCCGGCTCTGCAATCCGGTCAACGAATCGGAACGCGTGAGTTCATCCAGCCGCAGGTTCTGCTTCTGCACCTTGCGGACCAGGCGATAGCTGCTGGCGC
>DAOOCX010000001.1:38654-57439 GCA_035408605.1 Thermomonas sp.
TCCAGCCGCAGGTTCTGCTTCTGCACCTTGCGGACCAGGCGATAGCTGCTGGCGCTCACCGCGAGCGTATGAATGACCATCAACGGCAGGCAGGCCAGCACCACCGGAGGGCTGGTGGCGATCTCGACCTGCCATCCGGCGAGCAGCGTCGACAGCAGCATCGCGGCCAGCATCCCCAGCAGCGAACGCGACCACAGCCCGCGCACGCCGGCGTTGATCTTGTCCGCGGTGGCGACGGTGAGCAGCATCGCGGATGGCAGCAGGTTGAAATGCATGATCGGCGCCAGGCTCCCGGCCATCGCGGAATCGATCATGAAATTGGTCAGTTCGGCACGGTACGGGACCCGACTGTAGTGGGCGCGCAGCCGCGCCACGTGCGGCCAGGCCAAGCCGCAGAACAGCGTCCACGCCCATGCAGGCCAGCCGGCATCCAGCTCGTGCAGGACCACCAGGACCGGGAGGACCGCCAGGCCCATGCCCAGGGTGCGCATCGGGTATGTGCGTCGATGCAGGTTGCGCAGGTGCGGCGGCACGCCGTTACCGTCGGCGTCGTCGCGGTGGTTGGTGCGTGTCATGCCGGCTCCCCCCAGAGCAGCCGACAGTGTGCGGGAGGAGCCGCCTCGACGCCAACGCCACCCGCTGGTTGCTAGTCTCCGTCGCTCAAGACATGGGCGGGAGGACGCCATGGCAACCGGATGGGCCGGCGACGGCGCGGTGCAGGACCAGATCGACGCGACGGTGCAGGACGCCATCCAGCGTGCGCGCAGGCGGCTGCCCAGCGGGCCTGGCCGCATGCACTGCGAGGATTGCGAAGCCTTGATCCCCGCGGCGCGTCGCAAGGCGATGCCGGGCGTGCGCCTTTGCCTGGCGTGCCAGGAACTGCATGATCGCGAGGAAGCGGGCGTCGCCGGCTACAACCGCCGTGGCAGCAAGGACAGCCAGTTGCGTTGAGCAACCATCGATTCGCAGCTCCTGAAAGCAAGACGCCCGGCCGGAGCCGGGCGTCTTGTCGCATCGCGAGGGTCGATCAGTAGCGGCTGATGTTGAGGATCGCGCCCAGGATCGCCGGCAGGATCACCGCGACCCCGTTGTCGTAGCGCCCGTACTGGTAGCGGCGGTAATAGCCGTCGCGGTACCCGCGTTCGAAACCCTGCTGGAAATAGTATCGGTATTCGTTCCGGCCCACGTAATAGCCGCTGTAGCCGTACGTACCGTCCATGTAACCGTAGTTGCCCTGGTAGTCGAAGCGCCAGCGGTCGTTGCGGTCGGCCTGGCCAGCGTACCAACCCTCGCGGTAACCGTCGCGGATCGCCTGCTGCAACAGGTCGCGGCCATAACTGTTGGTCTGGTACCAGCGACCGCCGTAGCTGTAGCGGTAGTTGTACGCGGTGGAGTAGTACGGGTCGTTGTAATAGTCGTAACGCGACGCGTTCCAGCGTGACTGCTGCGCCAGCCAGCGGCGGTAGTAGTCCTGCTGGTAGCGGTACTGGTGGCTGCGGCGCTGGCGTTCGAGTTCCCGGTTGCGCTGTTCCAGCTGCGAACGGCGATCGGATTCCCGGCGTTGCCACTCCATCGCCTGGCGGCGCTGGTCGTCGATCCGCCGCTGCTGTTGTTCGCGGGAGATGCGGTCGTTGCGGTCGTCACGGCGATCGTCCCGCCAGTCGCGGCGGTCGTCACGACGATCGTCGCGTGCCTCGTTGCGGTCGTCCCGGCGATCGTCGCGCTGGTCGGCGGTGCGGCGATCCTGTTGGGCGCGCTCGCGGGCCATGCGTTCGTCGTTGTCGCGGCGTTGCCCGTCGGCACGGCGATCAGCCTGCTGCTGGCGCTCCCGCTGCTGGTCGGCCAGTCGGCGTTCGTCGGCTTCGCGCTGCCCGGCCTGCTCGCGACGCTGCTCCGCGATGCGCCGCTGCATGTCTTCGCGTTGCTCGGCCTGGCGCTGCATGCCTGCTTCGCGCTGGCGGGCCTGCACGTCCAGGTTCTCGCGGCGCTGCTGTTCGCGCTCGCGGCTGCCCTGGTCCCAGTTCTCGCGGCGCTCGGGTTGCCAGCGGCCATTGCCTTGCTGCAAGGCCGGGCGTGGCTGGTCGGCCTGGCGCTCCTGCACCTGCGGGGGTTGCCGCTCCTGGCGCTGCGGTTCCTGCCGCTGTGGTTGTTCGCGACTCGACTCCTCGCGGTCGACTTGCTGCTTGCGCTGCTTGCGGCCGTCGCGATCCTCGTGCTTGTCCTGCTCAAGCGCGAACGCGGGGGCAGTAGCGCCAATGGCGAGCAATGCGGCCATTAGCGAAACGGCCAGTCGGCGCGCGGTGAAATGGCGGGTCATGATCTTCTCCACCTGATGCTTCTCCATCGGCCGCGAACCATTCGCGCCGTGCGAGCAGTTAGCGGTGTGAAGGATGAATCAATCCTGAGATTTTCGTTATGGGAGGTGCGCGAACGTGGACTTGCAAGCTCGTATTCAGCTTCGGCAGGCGTGTGGCTCGATGGAAGCGTTTACGGCGTTGCCGGCTTTTCCCGCCGGGTCCAGACCTTGTTGGCGATCTTCCATTCGCCGTCGACCTTGAGCAGCACGAAGTAATCGGTGAAGGTGCCGGAGGGATAGTCCAGTGTGACCCTGGCCATCGCCGCGTTGCCGCTGACATCGACACGATCGATCCAGCGTTTGCGTTGCGCCTCGTCGGCGGGCGGTGCGCCCTTGAACCCGGCGATGTATTCGTCGGCCGTCCACGACAGGAACGCGCCATCGCGGACGCCCTCGATGTGCGCGGTCGGCAGGAACGCCTCGCGCATGTAGGCGGGGTCGCCGGTGGCATGGCCCTGCAGGTAGGCCTCCAATGGCTTGCGAGCGGCGACATCCTCGCTCGCCTGTTGGGCAAAGGCGCTGCCCGGCATCGAAAGCGAGGCGGCGATCGACAGCAGTGGAATCGCAAGCAGGCGCATGGCGGCATCCCGGTGGTCGCTGTCGCGAGCCTACCCGCCGGCGAGCCGGCGCAGATGTGACGAAAGACAGGGTCGATACCGGGCCCCACATGCGACAGTGGAAGTCCATTCGTCCGGACCCTCGCCATGCCGCTTGCTCGTTGCCTGCTTGCCGTCGCACTCGCCTCCGCCAGCGTGGTAGTGCAGGCCGGGCAACCCGCGTTGACCCGCACCACCTTGGCGAGTGGCCTGCCGCTCGCGCCGGAGCAGAAAGCCGTGGCCTTCGAGCGTGCGGAGCTCTCGTTCAAGGTGGATCCCGCCCGCCGATGGCTGGAGGGCGACGCCACGCTGGCCTTCCGCGCTGTGCGGCCGATCGACAAGCTCGTCGTCGACCTGGATCGCAATTACGCGGTGGATGGCGTCGAAGTGGATGGCAAGGCCATTGATGCCGCGCATTGGCGCAATCCCGAAGGTCGAATGACCGTAGATTTGCCGAAGCCCCTGGCGGTCAATGCCGACGTGTTGTTGCGCATCCGCTATTCGGGCCATCCGCACGTGGCCGAGAAAGCCCCGTGGGATGGAGGCTTCGTCTGGGCCACGGCGCCGACCGGCGAGCCCTGGGTCGCCACTGCCGTGCAGGGCGAAGGTTGCGACCTGCTGTGGCCTTGCATCGACCATCCCATGGGCGAGCCCGGGGAAGTCGTGCAGCACGTCACCGTGCCGAGTCCGCTGGTCGCGGCTGGCAACGGGATCGCCACCGGCATGGAGGAGCAGGAGGGTTGGCGTACGTACCACTGGCGCGCGAAGCATCCGAACACCTACGCGATCGCGCTCAACATCGGCCCGTACGAATTGCTGCAGGGCGAGTACCGGTCGCGCTACGGCAACACGATCCCGTTGCGGTTCTGGCACCTGAAGGGCAATACCACCAAGGCCGAGGGCCTGTTCGCCGAATTCGCGCCGATGCTGGACTTCTTCGAGGAGATGATCGGGCCGTACCCGTTCGCCGACGAGAAGATGGGCGTGGTCGAGACCCCGCACCTGGGCATGGAGCACCAGACCATCAATGCCTATGGCAATGGCTACAAGAAGGACGAGTACGGCTACGACTGGCTGCTGCAGCACGAGTTCGCCCACGAGTGGTTCGGAAACCAGCTGACCCATGTCGACTGGGAGGATTTCTGGTTGCACGAGGGCTTCGGCAGCTACATGCAGCCGCTCTACGCGCAATGGCTGCGTGGCGACATGGCGTACATGGCGGCGCTGATGAAGCAACGTGCGGCGCTGGCCAACAAGTATCCGGTGATCTCCGGGCGCGGCCTCCCGGAAAACGAGGTGTACGCGGCCGGGCAGGGCCCGGGCAACGACACCTACTACAAGGGCTCGCTGATGCTGCACACGCTGCGCGGACAGATCGGCGACGCCGCGTTCTTCCGCGCGATACGCGAGCTGGTCTATGGCACCGCCACGCCGCAGCCGGGCAACTTCAAGCCGCGCCACGCATCGACCAGCGACTTCATCGCCATCGTCAGCCGCATCACCGGCAAGGACTACCGCTGGTTCTTCGACGGTTACCTCCGTCATGCAGCCTTGCCGGACCTGCAGGCCACGCGCGATGCCGATGGTCTGTCGCTGCGGTGGAAGACCGGTGGTGAAGCGCCATTCCCGTTGCCGGTGCAGGTGCGCGTCGGCGACAGGGTGGTCGACGTGGCGATGACCGATGGTCGCGGCCATGTCGACCTGCCTGCGGGCGCGACCTACACGCTGGATCCGCATTCGCGCGTGTTGCGCGAACTTCCCTACATCGCGGAGTTCCAGAAGGACGCCGCGGAACGCGCGAAGGCGGCGGCGGAGAAAGCCAGGTCCGAGGCGGCGAAGAAGCCCTGAGTCGCAGGCGAAATGGGGTCAGAGTGAAGTTTCGCGGCCAAGCGATTGCCATAACACAAGCATGATCGGCGCGAAATTCACCCTGCCCCCATTTCGCGCAGCCAACGTGTCGCGCCACGCCCGGCGCGCAGGCCGCTGGCGAAACACGCGGTGAGCAGGTAGCCGCCGGTTGGCGCTTCCCAGTCGAGCATCTCGCCTGCGCAGAAGACGCCCGGCGCATCGCGCAGCATCAATGCATCGTCCATTGCCTCGAGCCGCACGCCGCCCGCGCTGGAGATGGCTTCCGCCATTGGTCGCGGGCGCAGCAGCCGCAGCGGGAAGCGCTTCAGCGTGGCCACGATGCGTGCCATGTCCTGCAATGCCGGCTTGTCCAGCGCTTCGTGCAGCAACGCAAGCTTCGCGCCGTCGATGCCGGCCTGTCGGCGCAGGTGTTCGCCGAGGCTGCGCCCATGTCGTGGCTTCGCGAGGTCCGCCTGCAAGCGTTCCGGCGTGCGGCCGGGAACCAGGTCGAGGTGCAGGAGCGCGTGGCCATCGCGTGCGATCGCATCGCGCAGGTCGGCGGCGATGGCATAGATGAGACTGCCCTCGATGCCGGTTTCGGTCAGCACGCATTCGCCCTGCAACGCATGTTCGATACCCGCGGCGTCGCGCCAGTGCGCGACCACCGGCTTCAGTGGCGCCCCCGCATGTTTGCTGGACAGGAACGCGCTCCAGCCGATATCGAAACCGCAATTGGCGGGCTGCAGCGATGCGATGTCGATGCCGCGCCCAGTCAGTATCCTGACCCATGCGCCATCTGAACCAAGCTGTGGCCAGCTGCCGCCGCCCATCGCCAGGACCACCGCATCCGCCACGAACATCGTTTCGCCCCCGGCCGTGGCGAAGCGCAATGCGCCGGCATCGTCCCAGCCCAGCCAGCGATGCTGGACGTGGAAGTGCACGCCGGCATCGCGCAATCGGCGCACCCAACCGCGGAGCAACGGCGCGGCCTTGCGATCCATCGGGAACACCCGCCCGGAACTGCCCACGTAGGTATCGACCCCGAAGCCGCGTGCCCAATCGCGCAGGGCATCGCCATCGAAGTCATCGAGCCACGTGCCGATCTGCGCAGTCCGTTCGCGATAGCGCGCATCGAACGTGGGGCGCGGCTCGGAATGGGTGAGGTTGAGCCCGCCCTTGCCGGCGATCAGGAACTTGCGCCCCACCGAGCCCTTGGCCTCGAACACGTGGACGTCGATGCCAGCCGCGTGCGCGACCTCGGCGGCCATCAGGCCGGCGGGGCCGCCGCCGATGACGGCGAGGCGGGCAGGGTAGGTTGACGGCGGGGACATCCGCACATCATGCCGCGACTGCAACCGCCCGCGCACCCGCCGTATCCCTTGCGCAACCCGAAGTGGATGCCGTCGATGTCGCGCTTGCTGCCTGCCTTGCTGCTGTTCCTGTTGCTGCCGCTCACCGGCGTCGCCGCGGATTGGGATGGCAAGCCCAACCGCTACCGTGTGCGGGTCGATGCGCAGTCCACTCGCGCGGTGGTCGAGGCCGATCTCTGGCAGCAGAGCGACACGCTGTCGATGTACAACGTGATGGAGGTGCCGGGGTTGCCGAACGGGCAGGCCAGCCTGGTCGATGGCATGCGCGTGACCGACGCGAAAGGCGCGGCGCTCGCGCTGGAGGATCTAGGTGCGGGCGACTACGCCATCGCGGGGGGGCGACGGATACGGCTGTCATATTCGGTGCGGCTCGAACACGACAGGTATCCGTGGCCTGCCGGGATGGAAGAGGTGTCGTATCGCACCGATGAGGGCGTGATGGTGACCGGTGCGGCGTTGTTCTTCGCCGACGGCGATGCGCCGGTCAAGGCGCCGATCGAGGTCGATTTCGAGCTTCCCCAGGGCTGGCACGCACGCACGCCATGGACGCGGATTGGCGGCGGCGATCGCTTCCGGGTGGATTCGCGTCGCGAACTGGTCAGCAATGCTTTGTTCCTCGGCACCGCGCAGGTTGAGACCTTCGATGCAGGCGGCGTGGAACTCACGCTGGTCCTGGGCCAGCGCTACCGCAAGAGCGCGCCGCTGTTCGTCGACCTGCTGCGCACGCAATTGGCCAGTTACGCGGACCTGTTCGGCGGACCGCCGTTGTCGAAGCGCTACCTCGTCATCATCAACGAGCACGAGAGTGGCGATGGCGGTGCGTTCGCCAGCAGCTTCAGCCAGTTCGTCCAGGGCGATGCGGATGCACGCAACCGGGTGATCTGGGGTTACGTGATGGCCCACGAGCTGCTGCATTTCTGGAACGGCCTCAGCATCGTCCCCGCCGACCATCGCGAGGAATGGTTCAAGGAAGGCGTGACCGACTACCTCACCATCGTGACCCTGGCCCGCAATGGCTGGCTGGACGAAAACCTGCTGTTCAAGCGCCTGGAGAACGTGCCGCGCCGATACCTGATCGCGCGTTACGCGCAGCACCTGCAGATGAGCGTGCGGGATGCGGGCAAGGACAAGCAACCCAACCGGCAACTGGTCTACGGCGGCGGTAGCCTGGCCGCGCTGGCGCTGGACGTTGCCCTGCGTGAGCGCAGCGGCGACAAGGTCGGCCTGCCGGAGTTCATGCGCGCGCTGCATGCGGAGTTCGCCAAGCCCGGCAAGGCCTATGCGCTCGCGGACCTTGAACGCATTGCGGGGTCACTGACAGGCAGCGACTTCTCCGGTTTCTTCGCCGAAGCGGTGGGCAATACGTCCTATTTCGACATCCGCCCGAGCTATGCCGCGGTGGGCCTGCGCATGGACAGCTTCGTCGAGGAGATGTTCATCAGTCGCGAGCCGGCGGCGACGCCGGTCCAGCAGGCTCGCTTCAGGGCCGTGTTCGGTACGCCGGGAGCGCCATGCCCACGCCAGTAGCCGGCATACAATGGCGGGATGTGGACCGCCATCACCCGTGAAGTCAGCCCGGCGCTCGCCGATTGCCAGTTGTCCTTCGTCGAGCGCGACGCCATCGACGTCGAGCGCGCACGCGCGCAGCACGCGGCCTATTGCGCCGCACTCGAGGGGTTGGGTTGCCGGGTGCTGGAATTGCCAGCCGAGGCGGCGTGGCCGGATTCGGTGTTCGTCGAGGACGTGGCGCTGGCGTTCGACGAACTCGCCGTTGCCACCCGACCCGGGGCGGAATCCCGCCGCGACGAAGGCAGCGCGGTGCTGGAGTTGCTCGGCAGCGTTCGCCCGCTGTCGCGGATCGAAGCTCCCGGGACGCTCGACGGTGGCGACGTGCTGCGGATCGGCAAGCGCGTGTTCGTCGGCATCTCTGCGCGCAGCAATGCCGCCGGCCACGAGCAGTTGCGCGCATTGCTCGCACCGCATGGCTACGCCGTGGCGTCGGTGGCGACGCGCGGCTGCCTGCACCTGAAGTCGGCGGTCACCCAGGTCGGCGAAGCGACGGTGCTGGTCAATCCGGCCTGGGTCGATGTCGCCACGTTCGCCGATTACGCCATCATCGAGGTCGATCCAGCCGAGCAGCACGCCGCCAACGCCGTGCGGGTGGGCGATGCGCTGCTGTATCCGGAGGGCTTTCCGCGCACGCTGGCACGCCTGCGCAGCGCCGGCATCGAGGTCGTCACGGTGGATGTCTCGGAACTGCAGAAGGCCGAAGGCGCGGTGACCTGCTGCAGCATCCTGCTGCGCCATGCCGCGGGCCACCGCGAAGTCGCGGCGTGATCCTCAACATCGCCGCCTACCTGTTCGTCGCCATCGACGACGCCGATGCGCTGGCCGTACGCCTGCGCGAACGCGCCGAAGCCGATGCCCTGCGCGGCAGCGTGCTGGTCACCCCGGAAGGCGTCAACCTGTTCCTGGCCGGTGATGCCGATGTGTTGCGCCGCTTCCTCGCCTGGCTGCGCGAGGACCCGCGCTTCGCATCCCTGCAGGCCAAGGAGAGCTGGAGCGAGACGGTGCCTTTCGCGCGGCTGAAGGTGAAGCGCAAGGAGGAGGTCATCGCGTTCCGGCGCGAGCATGCGTCGCCGCTGGACACCGGCGAGCGAGCGCCCGCGGTCGCGCCAGCGACGCTCGCCCGCTGGATCGAACAGGGCCACGACGATGACGGCAAGCGGCTGGTATTGCTGGATACGCGCAACCGCGAGGAATTCGGCTTCGGCAGCTTCGCAGGCGCACTGACCCTGCCCATCGACAATTTCACCGACCTGCCCGACGCACTGGCGCCGCTTCGCGGCGCATTGGCCGATGCCACCGTGGTCAGTTTCTGCACCGGGGGTATCCGTTGCGAGAAGGCCGCGCTGTGGCTGCGCCATGACGGCATGGACAACCTGCTGCAACTGGACGGCGGCATTCTCGGGTATTTCGAGGCGGTGGGCGGCGTGGGCTATGACGGACGCTGCTTCGTGTTCGACGAACGCGTCGCGCTTGATCCGCACTTGCAGCCACTGGTGGACGGAATGGCAACGAAGGACGCAGCCGCATGAGCTGGATCGGGTTCGTGGTGCTGATCGTGGCGATCTACGCCGCCATCAAGGTGGTCGGCGCGCTGTTCAAGATCGCGCTCTGGGTGGCCATCCTCGGGTTCGCGTGGTGGTACTTTGGGCCGAGGATCGGCATCCCGTTCCCGTTCTGACGCTTTGCTTGTCATTCCCGCCTTCGCGGGGATCACGAGAAAACGCTACCCACACAGCGCCTGTCCCGCCGCATGACCGCTGGCCCAGGCCCACTGGAAGTTGTAGCCGCCAAGCCAGCCGGTGACATCGACGACTTCGCCGATGAAGTACAGGCCGGGCACGTGTTTCGACATCATCGTGCTGGATGACAGGCCGTCGGTATCGACGCCGCCAAGGGTGACTTCCGCGGTGCGATAACCCTCGGTGCCGCTGGCGACGAGTGGCCACGACGACAGCAGGTCGGCGATGCCGCGCAGTTCCGGCGCGTTGTATTGCCGCAACGGCTTGCTGGTGATCCAGTGCTCGCACAGGCGTTGGGCGAAGCGCTTCGGCAGGACTTCGCCCAGCAGGGTTTTCAGCTCGGCGTCGCGGCGGCTGGCCTGCCAGTTGCGCAACAGGGCATCGGCATCGGTGCCCGGCAGCAGGTCCAGGCGCAGGTCGTCGCCCGGTTGCCAGTAGCTGGAGATCTGCAGGATCGACGGTCCGCTGATCCCACGGTGGGTGACCAGCATGAAGTTGCGGAAGCTCGCCCCGTTGCAGCGTGCCTCGACCGGCAGCGAGACACCCGCCAGGTCCTGCAGGCGTTCGGCGTGCTTGCCGGTCAGGGTCAGCGGCACCAGGCCGGCGCGGGTCGGCAGCACCTCGTGGCCGAACTGCTTCGCCAGCGCGTAGCCGAAACCGCTCGCGCCCATGCTCGGGATCGACAGGCCCCCGCTGGCGACGATCACTGCGGGCGCGGCGAAACTCCCCTGCGACGTGCGCAGGCGGAAGCCGCCGTCATCCAGGTGTTCCACGCGCTCGATCGTGCATTGCGTGCGGACCTCGACGCCTCCTGCCGTGCATTCGTCGAGCAGCATCCTGACGATGAGTTTCGAGGACTCGTCGCAGAACAACTGGCCGAGTTCCTTCTCGTGGTAGGCGATGCGGTGCCGCTCGACCAGGTCGATGAACTGCCAGGGCGTGTAGCGCGCCAGCGCCGACTTGCAGAAGTGCGGGTTCGCCGACAGGTAGTTCGCGGGCGTGGTGCCGGTGTTGGTGAAATTGCAGCGCCCCCCACCGGACATCAGGATCTTCTTGCCGACCTTGTTGGCGTGATCGACCACCAGCACGCGCAAGCCGCGCTTGCCGGCGGTGATCGCTGCCATCAGGCCGGCAGCGCCGGCGCCGACGACAAGTGCGTCGTAGCTGCGCTCGCTCACGCCCACTCGCGCGAGGGCAGGGTGAAGCGGCGCTGCGGGCGTCCGACCAGGTCGAGGAAATTCCCGAACACGGCATCCGCCTGTTGCTGCATGGCCGCAATGTGCAGCCGTGTCTGCGCGCGGATCGCGTCCGCGTCGTGCGGCAGGCCGGAATCGGCGAGTTCCTCTCGGTAGGCAGGATTGGCCAGCCAGCGTTCGACCAGGCGCTCGTCCATTTCCAGGTGGAACTGGAAGCCGTAGGCGTTGTCGCCGTGGCGGAAGGCCTGCTGCTCGCATTGCGGGCTGCGCGCGAGGTGCACGGCACCCTCCGGGATGTCGAATCGGCAGCCATGCCACTGGAACACCGGCGTGTCCGCCTGCAGCGGCGCGAGTACCGGATCGCTCGTTCCTTCCGTCGTTTTCCGCAACGGATACCAGCCGATTTCCGGCACTTCGTTGCGGCGCACCGGCGCGCCCAGCACATGCGCCAGCAGTTGCGCGCCCAGGCAGATCCCCAGCACCGGCTTGCCCTGTTCCAGCATCCGCTCGATGGCGATCATCTCGTTGCGCAGGTGCGGGCGCCGTGGGTGGTCTTCGACATTCATCGGCCCGCCCAGCACGACCAGGCCGCGATAACGGTCGACGTTGAGCTGGGCATCCGGGTGGCGCTCGAAATTCTTGAAGCGGATCCGGTGCCCGCGCTTGCGGATCAACGGATCGAGCGTGCCCAGCGGTTCGGCGGCGACGTGCTGGAAGACGAGGAGGCGCGGCATGCGGCGGATGATGGCAAAGACCGCGACCTCATCGCCAATCGCGATGGGTCATGCGCTTATCGTCACTCAGAAGCGTGGGCCACGCGGCTTGAAGCCACCCGGCTTGCGTGGTCCGCCGCCGGGGCGGTCGCCGCGCGGTGGGCCGAAGCTGCGCTTGGCCTTGGGCGCGTCGATGTCCGCCGACTCGGCGGGGCGCATCCGCAGGGGGCGGCTGGCGACCCGCACGGTCTGCATGTGCGCGAGCAGGTCGGCGGGCATGCCGTCGGGCAGGTCGACCAGGGTGAAGTCGTCGCGGATGTCGATGCGGCCGATGAAACGCGCCTCCAGGTCGGCCTCGTTGGCGATCGCGCCGACGATGTTGCCCGGCTGCACGCCGTGCTGGTAGCCGACCTCGATGCGGTAGGTCTTCATGCCGACCTCGGGCGCACCGTGCTCTCGCGGTGCGTGTTCACGCGGGGCACGCTCGCGCACGGGGCGCTCGCCCCGCTCCGGGCGCTCGCTGCGTTCACGTGGCTCACGCACCTCGAACGCGCGTTCGGGCGCGGCGGGCTTGGCGAGCAGCAGCGGGGTCTTGCCCTGCACCAGCTGCGCCAGGGCGGCGGCGATCTCCACCGCGGGCACGTTCTTCTCGCGCTCGTAGCGTTCCACCAGGTCGCGGAAGACGGACAGGTCGGCGCTGCCGAGCGCGCCCTCGATCTTGTCGAGGAACTTGGCCACCCGGCGCTCGTTGACGGCATCGACGCTCGGCAGGTTCATCTGTTCGATCTTCTGCCGGGTCGCGCGTTCGATCGCGCCCAGCATGCCGCGCTCGCGCGGGGCCACGAACAGGATCGCCTCGCCCTTGCGGCCGGCGCGGCCGGTGCGGCCGATGCGGTGGACGTAGCTTTCGGTGTCGTAGGGGATGTCGTAGTTCAGCACGTGGCTGATGCGGTCCACGTCCAGCCCGCGCGCGGCCACGTCGGTGGCCACCAGGATGTCGATCTGGCCGTCCTTGAGGCGCTGGATGGTGCGCTCGCGCATCTTCTGGTCGACGTCGCCATTGATCGCGGCGGCGGAAAAACCGCGTGCGGCGAGTTTCTCGGCCAGCTCGTCGGTGCCCAGCTTGGTCCGCGCGAACACGATCATCGCCTCGAACGGCTCGGCCTCCATGATCCGGGTCAGCGCGTCCAGCTTGTTGATGCCGCTGACCATCCAGAAGCGCTGGCGGATGTTCTCCGCGGTCGAGGTCAGCGACTTGATCGCGATCTCCACCGGATCCTTCAGGTAGGTCTGGGCGATGCGCTTGATCTGCGCCGGCATGGTCGCCGAGAACAGCGCCACCTGGCGGGTTTCCGGGGTCTTCTTCAGCACTGCCTCGACATCGTCGATGAAGCCCATCCGCAGCATCTCGTCGGCTTCGTCCAGTACCAGCATGCGCAGCGCGGACAGGTCCAGCGAGCCGCGCTCCAGGTGGTCGATCACCCGGCCGGGCGTGCCGACCACGACATGCACCCCGCGCTTCAGCGCGCTGAGCTGCGGCTGGTAGCTCTGGCCGCCGTAGATCGGCAGCACGTGGAAGCCGGGGATGTGGGTCGCGTACTTCTGGAAGGCCTCGGCGACCTGGATGGCCAGTTCGCGGGTGGGCGCCAGCACCAGCACCTGCGGCTTGCTGGCGGCGGCGTCGAGCTTGGCCAGTGCGGGCAAGGCGAACGCGGCGGTCTTGCCGGTGCCCGTCTGGGCCTGGCCGATCATGTCGCGCCCGGCCAGCAGCGGCGGGATGGTGGCGGCCTGGATCGGGCTGGGGGATTCGTAGCCGACGGTGCGCAGGGCCTGCAGCAGGGTCTCGGGCAGGCCGAGGTCGGTGAATTTGATGTCGGGGGTGGTTTCGGCGCTCATATGCGTCCCATGTGACTCTTGGATTGGGCGTGACCGCCGGGATTGACCGCACAGTGTACGCCCGGTGGCCTGAGCCCAGGCTCCAGTGCCGGGCCAGCTACCATGATCCATGCACTTCCCGACGTTCGACAACCGCTTACTGCGTGCCTTGCCGGGGGACCCGGAGACGCGGGTTTTCCCGCGACAGGTCCAGGCGGCGCTCTGGTCTTCGGTGGAGCCAACCCCGGTCGATGCACCGCGCCTGCTGGCGCATTCGCGGGACATGGCCGCCGAGCTGGGCTTCAGCGAGGCCGACGTGGCCTCAGCCGAATTCGCCGGCGTGTTCGGCGGGAATGCGCTGCTACCCGGCATGCAGCCGTTTGCGACCAACTACGGCGGCCACCAGTTCGGGCACTGGGCAGGGCAGTTGGGCGATGGACGCGCGATCAGCCTGGGCGAGGCTGTGTTGGCGGATGGCCGGCGTCGCGAGTTGCAACTGAAGGGTGCAGGGCCGACTCCGTATTCGCGCAGCGCCGACGGTCGCGCGGTGCTGCGCTCGTCGATCCGCGAATTCCTCTGCAGCGAGGCGATGCACCACCTCGGCATCCCCACCACCCGCGCGTTGAGCCTGGTCGCCACCGGCGAGGGCGTGGTCCGCGACATGTTCTACGACGGCCGTCCGGAGGTTGAAGCGGGCGCCATCGTGTGCCGGGTCGCACCCTCGTTCCTGCGTTTCGGCCATTTCGAGTTGCCGGCGATGCGCGGCGACATCGACCTGCTGCGGAAGCTGGCCGATTTCTGCATCGCCCGCGATTTCCCGCACCTGCAGGGGCAGGGCGCCCTTCGACAGGCTCAGGGCGAACGGATCTACGCCGACTGGTTCGCCGAGGTCTGCGAGCGCACCGCGCGACTGGTCGCCGGCTGGATGCGGGTCGGTTTCGTCCATGGCGTGCTGAACACCGACAACATGTCGATCCTCGGCCTGACCATCGACTACGGCCCGTACGGCTGGATCGACGCCTACGACCCCGACTGGACGCCGAACACCACCGACGCCGCCGGCCGGCGTTACCGCTTCGGCTGGCAGCCGCGGGTGGCGTACTGGAACCTGGGCCAGCTGGCGCGTGCGTTATCCCCGCTGTTCGCGGATCCCGCGCCTCTGCACGCTGGGCTGGAACGCTTCGCGACTGCCTACACCGCAGCGGACCGCGACAACACCGCGCGCAAGCTCGGGTTGGCCGAGTGTCGCGACGAGGACATCGACCTGCTGCGGGACCTGCACGGCCTGATGCAATCCCACGAAGTCGACATGACGCTCTGGTTCCGCGCGCTGGCCGATCTGGATCCGGCACGGCCTTCGCTGACTCCGCTGGAAGACGCCTTCTACGACGCCGGCAAGCGCGTGGCGGGCGAGGCTGCGTTCAACGACTGGCTGGCGCGTTACGCCGCCCGTCTGAACGAAGATCCGCTTGTGGGCGATGAGCGCCGCGCCCGCATGCACGCGGCTAATCCGAACTACGTGCTGCGCAA
This sequence comes from Thermomonas sp., assembly GCA_035408605.1. Taxonomy (GTDB): domain Bacteria; phylum Pseudomonadota; class Gammaproteobacteria; order Xanthomonadales; family Xanthomonadaceae; genus Thermomonas. Next base: position 53,447 of record DAOOCX010000001.1, read on the forward strand.
CTGGCTGGCCCAGGAGGCCATCGATCGCGCCGATGCCGGCGACATGGCCGGCATCGGCGACTTGCTGGAGGTGATGCGCCGGCCATATGACGACCAGCCGGGCAGGGAACGATTTGCCGGAAAACGCCCGGATTGGGCGAAGGACAAGGCGGGTTGCTCGATGCTGTCCTGCAGCTCCTGAGCCCCCGCCTGTTGCCTGGGCTTACTTGCCCTTCTTTTCCTTCTTCGCCGCGCGCTTTTCCTTCAGCGACTTCTCCGGCTTCTTCTTTTCGGTCTTTTTCTGGTCCATGCCCTTGCTCATGGCGATCTCCGGTCGAGTGGGTGGGTGCTGCTGGGCGCAAGCCTACCGCGCCCGCGCCCGCGTGCACACGGGCGCGATCAAGCCCGCGGGTGCGCGACGGCGCCGGCACGTACAATGGGCGGATGCCTTTGATCACTTTGCAGGGCCTCGACTACAGCGTCGGTGGCCCGTTGTTGCTGGAACATGTCGACCTGGCCATCGAAGCGGGCGAGCGCATCGCCCTGATCGGCCGCAACGGCGCCGGCAAGTCGACCCTGATGAAATTGCTGGCCGGCGAGCTGAAGCCGGACGATGGCGAAGTCCGCGTCGAAGGCGGTCGCCGGATCACCCGGCTTGAGCAGGAAGTGCCGCTGGATGCGGCCGGCAGCGTGTTCGACGTGGTCGCCGCTGGCCTGGGCGATGTCGGTGCCCAACTCGCGCACTACCACCACCTGATCCATGCCGAGCCCATCGACATGGACGCGCTGGCCGACGTGCAGGCGAAGATCGAAAGCGCCAACGGCTGGTCGCTGGACCAGCGGGTCATCGAGACGCTGGAACGGCTCGGGCTGGATGGCGATGCCGATTTCGCCGCGCTCTCGGGCGGGATGAAGCGGCGCGTGTTGCTGGCGCGCGCGCTGGTCTCGCAACCCGACCTGCTGTTGCTCGACGAGCCGACCAACCACCTGGACATCACCGCGATCGACTGGCTGGAGGGCTTCCTCAAGCAGTGGAGCGGGGCGCTGGTGTTCGTCACCCACGACCGACGCTTCCTGCGCGCGCTGGCTACCCGCATCGTCGAGATCGACCGCGGCCAGGTCACCAGTTGGCCTGGCGACTGGGACAACTACCAGCGCCGCAAGGAAGAGCGGCTCAACGCCGAGGCGCAGGAAAATGCCCGCTTCGACAAGTTGCTGGCGCAGGAGGAAGTGTGGATCCGCCAGGGCATCAAGGCCCGCCGGACCCGCGACGAAGGCCGCGTGCGCCGCCTGAAGGCGATGCGCGAGGACCGCGCGCAGCGGCGTGCGCAGACCGGCAACGTGAAGATGGCCACCGCGCAGGCGGGGGAATCCGGCAAGAAGGTGATCGAGGCGAAGGGCGTGAGCTTCGCGCATGGCGACAACGTCCTGGTGCGCGATTTCAGCACCGTGATCATGCGTGGCGACCGCATCGGCCTGGTCGGCCCGAACGGCAGCGGCAAGACCACCCTGCTCAAGCTGCTGCTGGGCAGCCTGCAGCCGCAGGCCGGCGAGATCCGCAGCGGCACCCAGCTACAGATCGCCTATTTCGACCAGTACCGCGCCACCCTGCGCGAGGACTGGAACGCCATCGAAAATGTCGCCGAGGGGCGTGAGTTCGTGGAGGTCGGCGGCAAGCAGAAGCACATCATCGGCTACCTGCAGGACTTCCTGTTCACCCCGGAACGCGCCCGCGCGCCGATCACCCGCCTGTCCGGCGGCGAGCGCAACCGCCTGCTGCTGGCGCGATTGTTCGCCCAACCGTCCAACCTGCTGGTGATGGACGAACCCACCAACGACCTCGACGTCGAAACCCTGGAGTTGCTGGAGGAACTGCTGGGCGACTACCCGGGCACGCTGTTGCTGGTCAGCCACGACCGCGACTTCCTGGACAACGTGGTGACCTCGACCATCGTCATGGAGGGCGACGGAAGGATCGGCGAGTTCGTCGGTGGCTACAGCGACTGGCTGCGGCAGGCGGCATCGTCCGCGGAGCGGCAGGCGCAGGCGCCTGCCAGGTCCACGCCCCCTGCTGCTGCACCGGCGGTTTCTACACAGCCGAAGGCCAAGCGCAGCTTCAAGGAACTCAAGGAGCTGGAGCAACTGCCCTTGCGCATCGAGGCGCTGGAAACGCAGCTGGCGGCGATGACCGCGCGCATGGCCGAGCCCGGCTACTACCAGCGCGATGCCGCCCAGGTCACCGCGGACAATGCTGCGATGGCGGCATCGCAGGCCGAACTCGATGCCGCCTACCTGCGCTGGGCAGCGCTCGAAGGCGGTTGAGCCGTGATGCTGGCGACGTTTTCACCCGGGTGATGCAACCGGGTATGGCCGCCGCCAAGCCTGCCCGGCTACAATAATGCGGATATAGCGAGCGGCCTTGGTGCCGGCTGGCCCTCCCAAGAAGAACAATCGAGGCACGCGTGCTGGCCGAATACCTGCCCACCCTGCTGTTCCTGATCGTCGCCACCGGCATCGGCATCGTCCTGATCGTGGTCGGCAACGTGTTGGGGCCGAAGCGCCCGAGCGCCGACAAGCTCGATCCGTACGAATGCGGGTTCAGCGCGTTCGAGAACGCACGCATGCCGTTCGACGTGCGCTATTACCTGATCGCGATCCTGTTCATCGTGTTCGACCTGGAAATCGCCTTCGTCTTTCCATGGGCCCTGGTGTTCCGCGAGCTCGGGGTGTTCGGCCTGGTCGAAATGGGCGTGTTCCTGGGCCTGCTGGTGATCGGCTTCGTGTACGTGTGGAAGCGCGGCGCGCTGGAGTGGGAATGAGCAATATCGTCCAGAAAGTCCTGGAAATCGCCAGCAACCCGCTGCCCGAAGGGCGGCTGGACGACATCCTGCGCCCGGAAGGCGACAACCCGCTGCTGCAGAACGGGTTCGTCACCACCAGCATGGATGCGCTGTGGAACTGGGCACGCACCGGCTCAATGTGGCCGATGACCTTCGGCCTGGCCTGCTGCGCGGTCGAGATGATGCATGCCGGCGCGGCGCGCCTGGACCTGGACCGGTACGGCGTGGTGTTCCGCCCGTCGCCGCGCCAGTCCGACGTGATGATCGTGGCCGGCACCCTGTGCAACAAGATGGCCCCGGCGCTGCGCAAGGTCTACGACCAGATGCCCGACCCGAAGTGGGTCATCTCGATGGGCAGCTGCGCCAACGGCGGCGGCTATTACCACTATTCGTACTCCGTGGTCCGTGGCTGCGACCGCATCGTCCCGGTCGACGTGTATGTCCCCGGTTGCCCGCCGACCGCCGAGGCGCTGGTCTACGGCATCCTGCAGCTGCAGAAGAAGATCCGCCGGATGGAGCAGAACCCGTTCTCCGGCGCCGCGAAGCCCGAGGGCGCGCGCGCATGAGCCTTCTCCATGAGTTGGTCGCCCGCTTTGGCGAAGCCTCGGTGCAGGTCGCGCAGCCACGCGGCGAAATCACCCTCGAGGTCGGCGCCGGCGAATGGCTGGCTGCCTGCACCGCCTTGCGCGATGCGTTCGGCTTCGACACCTTCATCGACCTCTGCGGCGTCGACTACCTGAGCTACGGCGACGACGAGTGGGACACCGATGGCGTGTCCGCGCAGGGCTTCAGCCGGGGCGTGGAAGGGCAGGGCCCGGGTCGCTTCAAGTGGACCGAGCAGCCCAGCCACCAGGTCGCCGATCCGCAGGGAATCGCGCCGGATTCGCTGGAAGGCAAGCGCTATGCCGTGGTCGCCCACCTGCTGTCGGTGCGCAACAACAGCCGCGTGCGCGTGCGTTGCTTCGCCGCCGACAACAGCCTGCCGGTGGTGCCTTCGCTGGTGGGCGTCTGGGCAGGCGTGAACTGGTTCGAGCGCGAAGCGTTCGACCTGTACGGCATCATCTTCGAAGGGCATCCCGACCTTGCCGGATCCTCACCGACTACGGCTTCGTCGGTCATCCCTTCCGCAAGGACTTCCCGCTGATCGGCAATGTCGAAGTCCGCTACGACGAGG
>DAOOCX010000002.1:0-1193 GCA_035408605.1 Thermomonas sp.
TTCCAGAAGGAGCAGGGCATCGACCTGCGCAAGGATCCGCTGGCCCTGCAGCGCCTGAAGGACGCCGCCGAGCGCGCCAAGATCGAGCTGTCCAGCTCGCAGCAGACCGACGTCAACCTGCCGTACGTCACCGCCGACGCGACCGGTCCGAAGCACCTCAACATCAAGCTGACCCGCTCCAAGCTGGAAGCGCTGGTCGACGACCTGGTGAAGAAGACCATCGAGCCCTGCCGCATCGCGTTGAACGACGCCGGCCTGCGCGCCAGCGATATTGGTGAAGTGATCCTGGTCGGTGGCCAGACCCGCATGCCGCGCGTGCAGCAGGCGGTGACCGAGTTCTTCGGCAAGGAGCCGAAGAAGGACGTCAACCCGGACGAAGCGGTGGCCATTGGCGCCGCGATCCAGGGCGGCGTGCTGCAGGGCGACGTCAAGGACGTGCTGCTGCTGGACGTGACCCCGCTGTCGCTGGGTATCGAAACCCTGGGCGGCGTGTTCACCAAGATCATCGAGAAGAACACCACCATCCCGACCAAGGCATCGCAGACCTTCAGCACCGCCGAGGACAACCAGTCCGCGGTGACCGTGCACGTGCTGCAGGGCGAGCGCGAACAGGCCCGTTTCAACAAGTCGCTGGCCAAGTTCGACCTGACCGGCATCGACGCCGCGCCGCGCGGCATGCCGCAGGTCGAGGTGAGCTTCGACATCGACGCCAACGGCATCCTCCACGTCAACGCCAAGGACAAGAAGACCGGCAAGGAGCAGAAGGTCGAGATCAAGGCCGGATCCGGCCTGAGCGACGACGAGATCCAGCGGATGGTCCAGGACGCCGAGGCCAACCGCGAGGAAGACAAGCGTTTCCACGAGCTGGTCACCGCGCGCAACCAGGCCGATGGGCTGATCCACGCGACCCGCACCGCGATCAAGGACAACGGCGACAAGGTGTCGGGCGACCTGATTGGCCGCGCCGAGGGTGCGATCGCCGAGCTCGAGACCGCGATGAAGGGTGACGACAAGGGCCAGATCGATGCCAAGGCCAAGGCGCTGGAAGAGGCCGGGCAGGCGTTGTTTGCCGCGGCGGCTGCGGCCGCGCGGCCGGGTGCCGGTGGCGGCGATGCCGGGCAGGCCCCGGGTGCCGGTGACGACGTGGTCGACGCCGAGTTCACCGAGGTCAAGGACGACAACAAGGGCGCCTG
>DAOOCX010000002.1:1293-51740 GCA_035408605.1 Thermomonas sp.
ACGACGTGGTCGACGCCGAGTTCACCGAGGTCAAGGACGACAACAAGGGCGCCTGATCGCGCAACGCGATTGACAGCAAAGCAGCGGGCAGGCCAGTGGTCTGCCCGTTGCCGTGAAGGATGCAGGAAAGGTCGATGAGCAAACGCGATTACTACGACGTGCTGGGCGTGGCCCGCAACGCCTCCGATGACGAATTGAAGAAGGCCTATCGCCGTAGCGCGATGAAGCACCATCCGGACCGCAACCCCGGCGATGCAAGCGCCGAGGCCGCGTTCAAGGAGTGCAAGGAAGCCTATGAAGTGCTGAGCGACGGTGGCAAGCGCCGCATGTACGACCAGCACGGCCATGCGGCGTTCGAGCATGGCATGGGCGGTGGCAACGCCGGGCCCGGCTTCGGTGGCGCCGACATGGGCGACATCTTCGGCGACATCTTCGGCAACATCTTCGGCGGCGGTGCCCGCCAGCAGGGCCCGCGTCGCGGGGCCGACATCGGCTACGTGATGGAGCTCGACCTCGAGGAGGCGGTGGCGGGCGTCGAGAAGCGCATCGAGATCCCGACCCTGGCCAACTGCGAACCTTGCAAGGGCAGCGGCTCTGCCGACGGCAAGGTCGAGACCTGCGCCACCTGCCATGGACGTGGGCAGGTGCGCATGCAACGCGGTCCATTCGCGATGCAGGCACCGTGCCCGCACTGCGCCGGCACCGGCAAGACCATTCCCAACCCGTGCCCCCAGTGCGATGGAAGTGGGCGCATCGAGGAAGAGAAAGCGCTGTCGGTGAAGATCCCGGCCGGCGTGGACAACGGCGACCGCATCCGCCTGGCGGGCGAGGGCGAGGCCGGCCCGGCCGGCGCGCCTCCGGGCGATCTGTACGTGGAAGTGCGGGTGCGCCCGCACGCCATCTTCGCCCGCGATGGCGACGACCTGCACTGCGAAGTGCCGATCCGGATTTCGCAGGCCGCGCTTGGCGACAGCGTGCGTGTCCCCACGTTGGGGGGCGAGGTCGAATTGCGCATCCCCGTCGAAACCCAGACAGGCAAGGTATTCCGCCTGCGCGACAGGGGCGTCAAATCGGTGCGTAGCCGGCACCCCGGCGACCTGTACTGCAAGGTCGTGGTCGAGACTCCGGTCAACCTCACCAACGAGCAGCGCGAGTTGCTGGAGCAGTTCGAGGCGACGTTTACCGGCGAGAACGCGCGCCGGCATTCGCCGAAATCCAGCACCTTCCTCGATGGCGTGAAGGGCTTCTGGGACCGCATGGTGTCCTGAATCATGCCCATCGTCGGAAAAAATGAGGCGCAATTCGCAAAACCGGGTGGCCACGGCGACACGCGGCGCAAACCCGCGTAGCCTGCCCAATGGCTCAATCCCCCGACCAGGGCCCCATGTCCTTCCGTTCCCCCACGGAAATTCCCCCGCAGACTCCGCCAGACCGGGGTCGGCTGCTCGACAGCCTGCAGAAGCAGATGCTGGAGCGGGTGTTGCCTGCGCTCGACCGCGCGCTGGGCAAGGTCGACGATTATCTGTTCGACCGCAGCCAGCAGGGCGACGAGGAATTCGGCCTGATGGCGTTGCGCGAGTTGCGTCGCCAGCGCGGCCAGATCGCGCGCCGCTATGAGGACGTGGTACAGGCCGGGTTCCGCAACCTCCGCAGCGCGAGCGAATGGTTTCCCGCGGATGGTCGTTCATCCGACCTGAGCCTGTTGTCGGAGCAGGAGCTGGAGGAGCAACTGGCGGTCGAGCAACTGGCGGATGCACTGGTTCGCGTGCATGGCCCCGGGGTCGAGATGTCCGGCAAGCGCATTGCCCACATTGCCGGCCGCGAGGATCTGCAGGCGCAGGACAATCCGCTTGCGCCTGCCTTCCTGGCCGCTGCGCTGCGTACCGCCCTGGCCCCGTCCGAGCTGGAAGCCGGCGTGCGCATCGTGGTGTTCAAGTTCTTCGAACGCGAACTCGGGGCGGTGCTGGGTGCCGCCTACGAACGCGCAAACACGCTGATGATCGCCGCCGGCGTGTTGCCCGAGCTGCGTGCGACGGTCAAGGCCACAGCGCAACCGCAGGCGCCGGCGAGTTCCCCGGATCCGCATGCCCCGCAAGCACCGTCAGGCCAGGTGCAGCTGCCCGCCCAGGTGAGCGCCGTCGACCAGGCGATGTTCGGCAATCTCCTCGGCCTGCTGCAGGGTTGGCGGACCGCCATGGGCGGCAACCGGGCAGATGCCGAAGGCGGCCCCCTGCAGCCGGGCGCGCAACAAGCGCCGGTCACCAAGCTCGGTTCCAGTGAGTTGATGTCGATCCTGTCCTTGATGCAGCAGGACATGCCGAATGCCCCGTTGCCGCCACGCGAGGCCGGCGGCGACCATCGCACCCTTGCTGAACAGCTGCGCAAGGAAGTCGCGCAGAACGCGCGCAAGCTCGGGGTGGCGGGCGACAACCTGCACCTGGACGGGCTGGACGAGGACGCGGTCGACCTGGTGGCGTTGCTGTTCGACGTACTGCTCGACGGCCCGCAGTTCGACGCCAACATCCGTCGCAAGATCGGCCGCATGCTGGTGCCGTACGTCAAGGTGGCGGTCAAGGATCGGCGCATGTTCCTGTTCAAGGAACATCCCGCGCGGCGCCTGCTCAACACGGTGGCAGAGGCTTGCGAGGGCAACCACGGCGAAGCGCCGCAGGAGCAGGCGCTGCTCAACCGCGTCGACTACACCATCGATCGCCTGGTCGCCGAGTTCAACGAGGACGTGGCGATCTTCGAGACGCTGGAGCAGGAATTGCGCTCCTACATGGCGCAGCACCGCAAGCGGTTCGAGCTGGCCGAGAAGCGCGCCACCGAGGCGCAGCGCGGACGCGAGCGCCTGGACCTGGCTCGCAGCGCGGTCGCGGCGGAATTGATGCAGCACCGCGGCGAGCGTGAATTGCCGGCGGTGATGGACGAATTCATCGGCCGCCACGTCTCCCACCACCTGACCCAGGTGATGCTGCGCGATGGCCACGGCTCGCCGCGCCATGAGCAGGCGATCCAGGCCGTCGACCGCCTCCTGCTGGCGTTCGACTACGCCGAGGTACGCAGTCCGCTGGAGGAATTGCCGACGCTGCCACGTGCGCAGTTCGAAGCGATCCTGTCCAGTTCGGGCTGCACCGGCGATTCCGCGCAACTCGCGATCGACTCCTTGCAGGATGCGCTGGTGCGGCTGTCCGCGGGCGAACGCGCAGCCGACATTCCCGGGCACATGCCCGAGCAGGTCATCCTGCCGGAGCCGAAGGCCGTCGAGCCCGAGCCGCAGCTCGAGGTCGTGGCCGGCAACGACCACCTGGACTACGACGCGGCCATGCTCGACCGCATGCGCAAGCTCCAGGTCGGCAGCTGGCTGCAGCTGGCGACGTCCGCGGATCGGGTCGAGCCGTCGAAGGTGTCGTGGATCAGCCCGATTTCCTCACGCCTGCTGCTGGTCAACCGTCGCGGCATCCGCGTGCTGGTGGCCTCGGCCGAGGAACTGGCGGCCATGGCCAAACTCGGCAAGGTCAGCCTGCGCGAGGGCGACAGCGTGTTCGACAATGCCATGCACCAGGTCGCCGATCGGCTCAAGAACGCCGCCAGCCAGTTGTAGGCACGCGGCCGCGCGGCTTGTCGCGGCCCGCCCTGCCGGCTAGCCTGCGGGCATGACGAATCCCGTTCGATTGCTGGTCCATGGTGCCAACGGGCGCATGGGCCAAAGCCTGCAACGCCTGTGCCGCGAGGAAAACGCAGGGTGCACCGTGGTAGCCGCGGTGTCGCGGACGGTCGATGCGCGCGTCGTCGATGGCATCCCGCAATTCGCTTCCAGCGAACTGGCGGGCGTGCCGGCCTTCGATGTCGCCGTGGATTTCAGCCTGCCCGCGGGCTTCGACGCGATCCTCGGCCTGTGCGTCGCCCGTGGCGCTGGATTGGTATCCGGCACGACCGGCTTGTCCGTGTCGCAGGAAGCCGCATTGGCCGACGCGGCGACACGCATCCCGCTCGCCTGGGCCAGCAACTTCAGCCTGGGCGTTGCCGTGCTGCATGACCTGGTCGAGCGTGCGGCGCGTGCCTTGCCTGGCTGGGATTGCGATATCGTCGAATCCCACCACACCCGCAAGCGGGATGCGCCTTCGGGCACTGCGCTGACGCTGGGCGACTCGGCCGGGCAGGGCGGCGCCACGCCGCATTACGCCTCGATCCGCGCCGGCGACATCGTCGGCGAGCACCTGGTGCAGTTCACCACGGCGGGCGAGCGCATCGAACTGATCCATCGCGCGGGCAACCGCGACATCTTCGCGCGAGGCGCCCTGCATGTGGCAGCGCGGCTGAAGGGCCGCGCCGCTGGTCGTTATCGGGTCGCCGATCTGCTCTGACGGACTTCCCTGGCGCTCCCTCATCGGGGTGAATCCTGATTCGCCCGGGTGAATCGGGATGCTGGCGACCGCTGGCACATGCCGGTACAATTCTCGCTCGCCTGAACCCCTCCGCTCCGAACCGGTTGAAGCCGCTTCGGCGCTTTTCTGCAACCTCTCGCAGGGCGATGCCTCTTGAACATACCCGCAATCCTCGTGCTTGAAGACGGAACCGTCTTCGAGGGCATTTCCGTGGGCGCCGCCGGCCTCACCGTGGGCGAAGTGGTGTTCAACACCGCGATGACCGGCTACCAGGAAATCCTCACCGACCCGTCGTACGCGCGGCAATTGGTGACCCTGACCTATCCGCACATCGGCAACACCGGTTGCACCGCGCAGGACGACGAAGCCGACCGCGTCTGGGCCGCCGGCCTGATCGTGCGCGACGTGCCGCGCCGCGCCAGCAGCTGGCGCAGCGAGATCGCGCTGCCGGAGTGGCTGCGCGCCCGCGGCATCGTGGCGATTTCCGGCATCGACACCCGCAAGCTCACCCGCATCCTCCGCGACCGCGGCTCGCAGAACGGCGCGCTGATGGCGGGGGCCGCTCCCGACGCGCAACTCGACGTGGACAAGGCCGTCGAGGCCGCACGCAAGTTCCCCGGCCTGAAAGGCATGGACCTGGCCAAGGTGGTCAGTACCCAAGCCAACTACACGTGGCGCGACGGGCAGTTGGACCTCGACCGCAATGCCTTCGTGCGCGCCGATTCGAGGTTCAAGGTCGTGGCCTACGACTTCGGGGTCAAGCACAACATCCTGCGCATGCTGGCCGAACGCGGTTGCGACGTGACCGTGGTGCCGGCGCAGACGCCTGCCGCCGACGTGCTGGCGATGCAGCCGGACGGCGTGTTCCTCTCCAACGGCCCCGGCGATCCGGCGCCCTGCGACTACGCGATCGCCGCGATCCGCGACTTCATCGCGGCGAAGGTGCCGACCTTCGGCATCTGCCTGGGCCACCAGTTGCTGGCGCTGGCCGCAGGCGCGCGGACCTTGAAGATGCCGCACGGCCACCACGGCGCCAACCATCCGGTGCAGGACCTGACCGGCGCGGGCGGCGGCAAGGTGATGATCACTTCGCAGAACCACGGGTTCGCGGTGGACGAAACCAGCCTGCCGGCCAACGTCAGGGTGACCCACCGCTCGCTGTTCGACGGCAGCAACCAGGGCATCGAACTGACCGACGCCCCGGCCTTCAGTTTCCAGGGGCATCCCGAAGCCTCGCCCGGCCCGCACGACGTGGCACCGCTGTTCGATCGATTCGTTGCGCTCATGGAGACGCACTGATGCCCAAGCGCACAGACCTCAAGACCATCCTCATCATCGGCGCCGGCCCGATCGTCATCGGCCAGGCCTGCGAGTTCGATTACTCCGGCGCGCAAGCATGCAAGGCGCTGCGCGACGAGGGCTATCGCGTGGTGCTGGTCAATTCCAATCCCGCCACGATCATGACCGACCCGGAGATGGCAGACGCCGTCTACATCGAGCCGATCAACTGGCGGATGGTCGAGAAGATCATCGCCAAGGAACGCCCGGATGCGCTGCTGCCGACGATGGGCGGCCAGACCGCGCTGAATTGCGCGCTCGACCTGGCCGACAATGGCGTGCTGGAGAAATACGGCGTCGAGCTGATCGGCGCCAAGCGGGAGGCCATCATGATGGCCGAGGATCGCGAGCTGTTCCGCGTCGCGATGAAGGAGATCGGGCTGGAATGCCCGAAAGCCGAAGTCGCGCGCACGCTGGAGCAGGCGCTGGATATCCAGACCCGCGTCGGTTATCCCACGATCATCCGCCCCAGTTTCACCCTAGGCGGCAGCGGCGGCGGCATCGCCTACAACCGCGAAGAGCTGATCGAGATCGTCAATCGCGGGCTGGAACTCTCGCCGACCAGCGAAGTGCTGGTCGAGGAATCGGTGCTGGGCTGGAAGGAATTCGAGATGGAAGTGGTCCGCGACACGGCGGACAACTGCATCATCGTGTGCAGCATCGAGAACCTCGATCCGATGGGCGTGCATACCGGCGACAGCATCACCGTCGCACCGGCGCAGACCCTGACCGACAAGGAATACCAGCGCCTGCGCGATGCCTCCATCGCGGTGCTTCGCAAGATCGGCGTGGATACCGGCGGCAGCAACGTGCAGTTCGGCATCAACGCGCAGACCGGTCGCGTCGTCGTCATCGAGATGAATCCGCGGGTGTCGCGTTCGTCGGCGCTGGCCTCGAAGGCCACCGGCTTCCCGATCGCAAAGGTCGCGGCCAAGCTGGCCGTCGGCTACACGCTGGACGAGCTGAAGAACGAGATCACCGGTGGCAAGACCCCGGCGTCGTTCGAACCGGCGATCGACTACGTCGTCACCAAGATCCCGCGCTTCGCCTTCGAGAAATTCCCGGCCGCGGATGCGCGCCTGACCACTCAGATGAAGTCGGTGGGCGAAGTGATGGCGATCGGCCGCTGCTTCCAGGAATCGCTGCAGAAGGCCTTGCGCGGGCTGGAAACCGGCAAGGTCGGCCTGGATCCGACCGGCCTGGACCTGGTGGACGAGGACGACCTGGTCAAGTTGCGCCGTGAGCTCAAGGAGCCGGGCCCGGAGCGCATCTTCTTCCTCGCCGATGCATTCCGCGCCGGCATGTCGGTGGAAGAGGTCCATGCGTTGTCGTTCGTCGACCCGTGGTTCCTCGACCAGATCGAGGAACTGATCGATGCCGAGGTCGACGTGGTCCACCGCGGCCTGGACGGCTTGGACAAGCGCCGGCTGCGCGCGCTCAAGCGCATGGGCTTCTCCGACGCGCGCATCGCGCAGCTGGCGCGCACCAGCGAATCCGCGGTGCGTGCGCTGCGCAAGGCGTTCCACGTGCGCCCGGTGTACAAGCGCGTGGACAGCTGCGCAGCCGAGTTCGCGACCACGACCGCCTACCTGTATTCGACCTACGAGGACGAATGCGAGGCGCAGCCCAGCGACCGTCGCAAGGTCATGGTCCTTGGCGGCGGGCCCAACCGCATCGGCCAGGGCATCGAGTTCGACTACTGCTGCGTGCACGCTGCGCTGGCCCTGCGCGAAGACGGGTTCGAGACCATCATGGTCAATTGCAACCCGGAAACCGTCTCGACCGACTACGACACCTCCGACCGCCTGTACTTCGAGCCGCTCACGCTGGAAGACGTGCTGGAGATCGTCGAGCTCGAGAAGCCGGTCGGCGTGATCGTGCAGTACGGCGGCCAGACGCCGCTCAAGCTGGCGAAGGCGCTGGAAGCCAACGGCGTGCCGATCATCGGCACCTCGCCGGATTCGATCGACCTCGCCGAAGACCGCGAGCGCTTCCAGAAGCTGGTCGATTCCCTCGGCCTGAAGCAGCCGCCGAACCGCACCGCACGCAGCGCCGAGGAAGCCCTGGCCCATGCGCGCGAGATCGGCTATCCGCTGGTGGTGCGCCCGAGCTACGTGCTGGGTGGCCGCGCGATGGAAGTGGTGCATGCCGACGCCGACCTTGCGCGCTACATGCGCGAAGCGGTGAAGGTCTCGCACGATTCGCCGGTGCTGCTGGACCGCTTCCTGGACAACGCGGTGGAAGTCGACATCGACGTGATCGCCGACCGCGAGGGCAACGTGCTGGTCGGCGGGGTGATGGAACACATCGAGGAAGCCGGCGTGCATTCCGGCGACTCGTCGTGCTCGCTGCCGCCGTATTCGCTGTCGGCGGACACCCAGGCGCGCTTGCGCGTGCAGGTCGTGGCGCTGGCCAAGGCGCTGAATGTCATCGGCCTGATGAATACCCAGTTCGCGGTGCAGACCAATGGCGACGGCGAGGACACGATCTTCCTGCTGGAAGTGAACCCGCGCGCCAGCCGCACGGTGCCGTTCGTGTCCAAGGCGATCGGCCAGCCGCTGGCGAAGATCGCGGCGCGTTGCATGGCCGGCATGACCCTCGCGGAGCAGGGGGCCACGAAGGAAATCATCCCCGGCTACTACTCGGTCAAGGAAGCGGTGTTCCCGTTCGCCAAGTTCCAGAACGTGGATCCGATCCTGGGCCCGGAGATGCGTTCCACCGGTGAAGTGATGGGCGTGGGCCGGAGCTTCGAGGCCGCGTTCGCGCGCGCCGAGGAAGCCGCCAACATCAAGGCGCCGCAACCGGGCAAGGCCTTCATCTCGGTGCGCGATCCCGACAAGGCGCGGGTGCTGCCGGTGGCGCGCTACATGCTCGAGCGTGGCTTCAGCCTGGTCGCCACCCAGGGCACCGCCGACGTGCTGGCCGCCGCCGGCATCGAATGCGCGCGGGTGAACAAGGTGATCGAGGGTCGGCCGCATATCGTCGACCTGATCAAGAACGGCGAGATCTGCTACATCATCAACACCACCGAGGGCCGGCAGGCGATCGCCGACTCGTTCTCGATCCGGCGCGAGGCCCTGCAGCAGCGCGTCACATACTCCACCACCGTGTCCGGTGCGAGCGCATTGCTGCACTCGCTGGACCACCGCGGCGCGGGCGACGTGCTCTCGCTGCAGGAACTGCACAAGGAACTCGCCTGATGCACGCACCCATCACCGCGAAGGGCGCACTGCGCCTGCGCGCCGAGCTGGAAGAACTGAAGTCGGTCAAGCGGCCGGAAGTGATCGCCGCGATCGCCGAAGCGCGCGCGCACGGCGACCTCAAGGAAAACGCCGAATACCACGCCGCCCGCGAACAGCAGGGGTTCATCGAGGGGCGGATCAAGCACCTCGAGGGCGAACTCTCGCATGCGCAGGTCATCGACATCGCCAACCTGTCGGTGGGCGACAAGGTCGTGTTCGGCGCCACTGTCGAACTTGCCGACGTCGACACGGACGAGCAGAAGACCTACCAGATCGTGGGCGACCTCGAGGCAGACATCAAGCAGGGCCTGATCGCGATTTCCTCGCCGGTCGCGCGCGCGATGATCGGCAAGCACGAGGGTGACGCGATCACCATCGAAGCCCCGGGCGGCATCCGCGAATACGAGATCATCTCGGTCAAGTACCTGGGCTGAGCGCGTGCCGCGGTTGACCCTGCTGCTGCCGGCGACCACGCGCTTCGCCGGCGTGGCCTTGCCGCAGGCGCTCGCGGCTGCGCTCGGGCGTGCCGATCGCGCGATGCATGAGGCAGGCGAGGACGCGCAACTCGCGCGGCACTTCCGCTTGCTGCCGAATCGTTGGGCGCACGCGGCATTGACCCGCGTGGTCGACGGCGGCCAGGAGGATGCGCGCCTGTCCGGCTGGCTGCGCGCGGATCCGGCGTACATCCGTCCGGACATCAATGGCGCGCGCCTGCTCGCCACGGGTGACGGCCTTGGCATCGACGCGGCTGACGTGGAGGCGGTGCTGCCGGCGCTGCGCCCGCTGTTTGGTGATGTTGGTTTCGGGCTGGATGCACCGCATCCAGGTCGTTGGTACCTGCGCTTGCCGAAGGAAGCCGCATTGCCTGCGTTCGCATCGCCCACGCAGGCCTTGGGTGATGACGTGTTCGAGCATATTCCGGCCGCGCCCGAGGCGCGCCGCTGGCGGCTGCTGGCCAGCGAGGCGCAGGTGGTGTTGCACAACCATCCACGCAACGCGACGCGTGCCGCCGCCGGCAAGCCGCCGATCAACGCGCTGTGGTTCTGGGGCGGCGGGGTATTGCCCGACCACGTGGCGAGCGCATCCCCCACGCTGTATTCCGACGATCCCTTGCTGCATGGGCTGGCGAAACTCGGCACGCTGGACGCCATGCCGCTGGATGCCGCGAAGGAGTCGGAGGACGACGGGTTGATCGATTTGCGGGCAGTGCGCGATCCGCGGGCGGACGTGGCGCGATGGCTGTCGCCCGCCGCGCAGGCTGCATCGCGTGGCGAGGTCGTATTCGACTTCGCCGATGGCATGGTGTTCACGGTTGCCCCTGGCCAGCGTTGGCGGTTCTGGCGCAAGCCCGCAGCCCGGATCGACGCATGAGCGCCACCCGGCGCATCGTCCGTCGCGACGCCGTCGAGGCGCGTGGCGACTGGCCGGCGTCATGGCCGCCTTTGCTGCGCCGCGTGCATGCCGCGCGTGGCAGCGATGCGCGGGAGGCGATGCCGCGGCTTGCCGACCTGCTGCCGTTCACCGGGTTGGCCGGCATCGAACACGCGGTGGAGTTGCTGCGCGATGCGGTCCACCGCGATGCACGCATCCTGGTGGTCGGCGATTTCGATTGCGACGGTGCCACCGCCTGCGCGGTCGGCGTGCGCGGGCTGCGCATGCTCGGTGCGAACCACGTGATGCATGCGGTACCGAACCGGATCGTGCACGGCTATGGGATGACGCCCGGCCTGGTGGAGGAACTCGCGGCGCTGCACCCGGACCTGGTGGTGACGGTGGACCACGGCATCGCCTGCCATGCCGGCATCGATGCGGCCAAGGCGCGCGGCTGGCAGGTTCTGGTGACCGATCATCACTTGCCCGGCCCGACGCTGCCGTCGGCCGATGCCATCGTCAATCCCAACCAGCCCGGCGACACCTTTGCCAGCAAGGCGATGGCCGGGGTGGGGGTGATCTTCTACCTGTTGCTGGCGCTACGGGCGCGCCTTGGCGCGTCGGCGGACCTGGCCTCGCTGCTGGACCTGGTCGCGGTCGGGACGGTGGCCGACATGGTGGCGCTGGATGCCAACAATCGCGCCCTGGTCGGCGCCGGGTTGCGCCGCCTGCGCGCGGGGCAGGGCTGCGCTGGACTCCGAGCCCTGATCGACGTGTCCGGCCGTCGCGAGGCCACGCTGTCCACCGCCGACATCGGCTTCGCGATCGGGCCACGCATCAATGCAGCCGGCCGGCTGGAGGACATGGGCATCGGCATCGAATGCCTGCTCAGCGATGACGTCGGCCACGCGCGCCAACTCGCCTCGGTCCTGCACGGCATCAACGAGGAACGCCGCGCCGTGCAGGCCGACATGCAGGACGTGGCGGAGGCGCGACTGGATGGCGTGGGACAGGACGCGCCCGCCGCCTGCCTGTTCGACGAGGACTGGCATCCGGGCGTGGTCGGGCTGGTGGCGTCCAAGTTGAAGGAACGCCTGCATCGGCCGGCCATCGCCTTCGCGCCGGTCGAACCGGGCGGGGCGGCATTGCGGGGCTCTGCGCGCTCGATTCCCGGCTTCCATGTCCGCGACGCACTGGCGCTGGTCGATGCGCGCCATCCGGGCCTGATCGATCGCTTCGGCGGCCATGCGATGGCAGCCGGGTTGAGCCTGCAGGTGGAGGCGTTCCCGGCGTTTTGCGACGCGTTCCTGCAGGTCGCGTCGGACTGGCTCACCGATGACCTGCTCACCGACGTGCTGCGCAGCGACGGCGCCCTGGCCGATGCCGATTTCCACATCGACACCGCGCTGGCCCTGCGCGATGGCGGCCATTGGGGGCAGGGCTATGCCGAGCCGCTGTTCGACGGCGAGTTCGACGTGCTGGCTTGGCGCATCGTCGGCGAACGCCACCTCAAGCTGGAACTGGGCGCGGGCGGAAAACGCCTGAACGCCATCCACTTCGGCGGCTGGGACGGCGATGCGCCACCGTCACGGCTGCACATCGCCTATCGGTTGGTGCCCGACGACTACCGCGGCAACGGTGCTATCCAGTTGCTGGTCGTGCACCGTGAACCGGCGTCGTCCGGACTTCGCGCTTGAGCCCGAACAGCGGTCGCAGCCAGGCGATGCGGCGGATCACCGCGTAGCCGAGCAGGCACAGGCCGAACGTGGCCACGACCAGCAGTGGCCCTTCCAGCACGGGCGGGAGATGCAGCGGCTTCAGGTTGTGCGCGAGCAGCACGATCACTGTCTGGTGGAGGATGTAGAACGGGAACACCGCGACGGTCAGGGTGCGCAACAACGGACTGTCCTGCGGATTCCAGTTGCGGGCATATCCCAGGATGGCGGCGATCGCGGCCCATTCCATCATTCCCCAGCACGTCCAGATCAGGCTCATCCATGCTGTCGGGATCGGGTCGGCATCATCGAATTGCAGCCACGCCGCCAGCATCGACAGATAACTGGCTGCCGCCAGCAGCAACATGCGGTGGCGATGCCGGCGCAATGGCTCCCACGCGGCATCGGTCGATGTCAGCAGGTAGCCGAGGGCGAACACCAGCCCGTACTGCAGGTGGTTGTAGGCGTCGTCGACAAGGTCGTGGGTGGATGGCGCGTGCGGATACACCAGCACCCGCGCGGCGACCAGGGCCAGCATCGGCCACCACAGGATCCCGTGGCCACTGCATGCCCGGCGCACGAACGCCGCACCCTTGGCCCGCCACGATGGCGGCAGCAGGCGGCAGGTCGCCCACAACACCGCCGAATAGACCCACAGGTAGGCGACGAACCAGAGGTGGTTCCAGGTGGGCGAATCCACGCAGTCGCCCGGTGCCATGCAGTAGAGGTCGCCGCCCTTGAGGTAGTCGTCCATGAAACCGAGGTAGCCGGCGTGGTAGCCGCCCGGGACTTTCTCGACCAGTTCCAGGTAGGCCTGCGGCGGCACCACCACGTACATCCCGAACAGCAGCGGCAACAGCAACCGCCAGGAACGCTGGCGCAGGAAACCAACCGGGAGTTTCGCGCGCAGGTGCGCGGTGGCCACGCCCGAGACCAGGAACAGCAAGGCGAGCCGCCAGGGCGCGCTGAGGATCATGAAGGGCTCCAGCGCGGGAACCAGTTCAGGGCTTTTGACGTGCCAGTCCCAGCTCACGTAGTACATGCCCACGTGGTACGGGACGAGCAGGGCGAAGGCGAGGATGCGCACCCAGTCGAGATCGAAGCGGCGTTGCATGCGGTCGGTTCCGTGGCGAAACAGCGGCCAACATCCGTCCGCTTGGGTGATCCCGCCAGCGTGGAGTGACCGTGCGATGCGGCGCAGGGACGGGTCGCGGGATGCAGGGACGAGTCGCGGGCCATGCCGCAGGAGCCGCCCGTAGAATGCGTGGATGGATGCAGCGGTCCCGACACCCTTCCAGCGTTACCAGCCGTGGCGACGCAGTGTCGAAATCGGGTTCTGGGTCGTCTCCTACCTGTTGAGTGCGATCGGCAACAGCGTGACCACCAACATGGACGTGAGCCGGCTGGCGCTTGGCTTCGCCAGCTGGCAGCCGGTGGCCTGGGAGAGCAGCAGCGCGATCGCCGCACTGGCCTTGGTGCCGGCCGTGGCCTGGTTCACCAGGCGCTGCCCGCTCCACCTCGACACCTGGCGGCGGATGCTGCCTGCGCACCTGCTTGCCAGCGTCGTCTGGTCCGCGCTGCACGTGATCGCCATGGTCGCGATCCGCAAGGCGGTCTACGCCACCCAGGGGCAACACTACGATTTCGGCACGTGGTGGTGGGAGTTCGGCTACGAATACCTCAAGGACATCCGCTCCTATGCCGGCGTGGTGGCGACCATCGAGGTCTACCGCTTCGTGCTGCGGCGCTGGCAGGGCGAGGCCAGTCTGCTCGACGTGCCGGACGATGGCCCGCCGGTGGAATCGGTGGACCGTCCCGAGCGTTTCCTGGTGCGCAAGCTGGGTCGCGAATTCCTGGTGGCCGCCAACGACATCGAATGGATGCAGGCCTCCGGCAATTACGTGAACCTGCGCATGCGTGGCCACGATTACCCGTTGCGCAGCACGATCGGCGGCATCGAGGGCAAGCTGGATCCGGAACGCTTCGTCCGCGTGCACCGGAGCTACATCGTCAACCTCGACCAGGTCGGATCGATCGAGCCGCTGGAGACCGGCGATGCGCGGGTCCACATGAAGGACGGCAGCAACCTGCCATGCAGCCGGACCTATCGCGGTGGGTTGCGGCAGCGGGTCGGCCTCGACGCGTGATCGCGGAACCCCGTTGGACATGGCCAGTCGTTGCATGATGGCGACCAACAGGGAGTCCACCGCATGAAACGCCTGCTCTTGACCCTCGCCGCCGGTGTCGCCGCCATCGGCATCACCCTCGACAGCCCCGCGCAGCACGTGCGGCCGCAGCCGCAACCCGTGATCCCGGCATGGATCGAGGTCCCGGGTGCGGAGACGCCGGTGACTCTGGAACGGGCGGAGGTCGAGGTCGGCACCGCAGGCGGCCTCGCCCGCACCAGCGTAGTGCTCACCCTGCGCAATCCGAACGCCCGGATCCTGGAAGGCACCCTGCAATTCCCGTTGCAGCCGGGCCAGCAGGTGACGGCGTTCGCGCTGGATGTCGGCGGCGTGATGCGCGATGCGGTACCGGTGCCCAAGCAGCAGGGCAGGCAGGTGTTCGAGAGCATCGAGCGCCGCAATGTCGACCCTGCGCTGCTGGAGCAGACCGCCGGCAATCATTTCCGCCTGCGCGTGTATCCGCTGCCGGCGCGTGGCACGCGACAGGTGCGACTGGTGCTGGACGAACCGATGCGCCGCGATGGCGACGAGTGGCGGCTGGCCTTGCCCGCTGGACTGCTGTCGGCGGCCTCTGCGGTGTCCTTGCGCGTGCAGGACGCGGAGAAAGCGCCGATCCTCGACGGCACCTTCTCGCGCCCGCGATGGCGTCGCGATGGCGATGGCCAGCGCACCGAATTGCAGCGTGGCGATGCTGGCTCGGTAGCCGGCCTTTCCCTGCGTTTCCCGACATCGACATCGGTGCGTGCATACGTCGGCGTGCAGGGCGATGCGCATTACGTGTTGGCCGAAATGCCGGTCGCGGCCACGTCGAAACCGCGCATCATCCCCAAGCACGTCGGGTTGCTTTGGGATGCATCGGCGTCCGGTCGCAAGCGCGACATTGCCGGGGAGCTGGAACTGCTGGATCGCTATTTCAAGGCGATGGGCGATGGCCGCGTCCGGCTCCGCGTGCTTCGCGATCGCGGCACGGAGGCCGGGTCGTTCCCGGTGCGCGGCGGCGACTGGAGCGAGCTTCGCAAGGCGTTGTCGGCGGTGATCTACGACGGCGCCACCGACCTCGCCGATTGGCGTCCCACTCCCGGGATCGGCGAATACCTGCTGGTCAGCGATGGCCTGCAGAACTACGGCACGCAAGCGATACCGACGATCCAGGCGGGCCAGCGCCTGTACGCGTTGGCGAGCACCGCCGCCGATGCCACCCGCCTTGCGGCAATCGCAGAAGCACGAGATGGCCGCCTGGTGGCATGGCAGGGACGTGCCGGGATCGACGCCGCGGCCCGGGCGCTGTTGGTGGATGGCACGCATCTGGTCGCGCTGGAAGGCGAGGGTGTCGATCAACTGGTGGCGCAGTCGCGCTGGGTCGACGGCGACATCCTGCGCGTGGCCGGGCGCCTGCGTGAACCCAAGGGCCGGATCATCGCCAGCGTCGAAGATGCCAACGGGCGTCGCCGCATCGAGGTGCCGGTGGCGAGTGCCGGTATCGCCCATGCGCAAGTCCCGCAGGCGTGGGCCGCGTGGTCAGTCGCGCGGTTGTCCGGGGAGCCCGAACGCAACCGGGCCGCGATCACGCGATTGGGCACGGAATTTTCGCTGGTCACGGCGGGCACGTCGCTGCTGGTACTGGACGATCCGGCCGACTACGTCCGCTACGACATCCCGGCGCCGCCGGCATTGCAGGCGCAGGTGGTAACGATCCGGAGCCAGCAACACCGCGAGCGCGAGGCCTCGCGCAGCGAGCAGCTCGACGCATTGGCCACGGAATTCGCGGGTCGCGTCGCCTGGTGGGAGCGCGCGTTTCCCAAGGGCGCGCGCGCTGTCGCACAACCCAGGAAGGCCGAGGCCGGCGCCGGCACGCTGGACACCGTGACGGTGACCGGATCGACGGTCCTTGGACGGAATGCGGCGGCTTCCATGGCGCCACCGCCCGCGCCGATCGCCGAAGCGCCGGCTGCGGATGCCACGACACTCGATACCGTCACCGTCGCAGAATCCGGTGCCATCCATGCAATCGATGTTTCGTCCGACGAGAGCACCCGCATTGCCGGGAATGTCCAGGCCACCATCCGCCTGCAACCCTGGGAACCGGACTCGCCGTATGCCCGCCGCCTGCGTGCCGCACCTGCCGACCAGCTCTATCCGCTGTACCTCGACGAACGCGACAGCCATGCCGCCAGCACCGCGTTCTACCTGGACGTCGCCGACCTGCTGCTGCAACGCGAGCGCCGCGACGAAGCCCTGCGCGTGTTGTCCAACCTCGCCGAGCTGGAACTGGAGAACCGCCACGTCCTGCGCGTGCTGGGCTACCGGTTGATGCAGGCCAAGGCGTATCCGCTCGCGGTACAGGTCTTCCGCCAGGTGCTGGAGATGGCTGATGAGGAACCGCAGAGCCATCGCGACCTTGCGCTGGCGCTGGCGGCCGATGGCGAGCGGCAGGAGGCGATCCGCCATCTGTATGACGTTGCCACCCGCGAGTGGGATGGCCGCTTCGCGGAGATCGAACTGGTCGCATTGAACGAACTCAACCAGATCGTCGCCACTGCGCCCGCGCCGCTGGAGACCGGCTTCATCGACCCGCGCCTGCTGCGCAACCTGCCGCTGGACCTGCGCGTCGCGCTGTCGTGGGACAGCGACAACAGCGACATGGACCTGTGGGTGACCGACCCGAACGGCGAGAAGTGCTTCTACGGCAATACGCTGACCTACCAGGGCGGGTTGATCTCGGAAGATTTCACCGGCGGCTACGGCCCGGAAGAATTCGTGCTGCGCGATGCCAAGCCGGGCAAGTACCGGGTGGAGGCGCACTACTTCGGCGACCGCCAGCAGGTGGTGACCGGAGCCACCACCCTGTCGCTCAGGCTCAGCACGGGCTGGGGAACGCGCCAGCAGCGCGACCAGGCCGTCACCTTGCGGCTGTCCGGCAAGGATGAGTCCGTGCTGGTCGGCGAATTCGAAGTCCGATGAGCGGGCAGCAGCCGGGCCAGGTCGCCCGGCTGCTATGATTCACGGCCATTTTTCCGCCGCCTGCGCCTGCAGGGAATGCCAATGATCGAGCTCAATCCCATCCGAGCCCGCATCGCCGACCTGACCGGTCGGCTCGATGCGCTCCGGGGGTATCTTTGACTACGACGCCAAGCGTGAACGCCTGGAAGAAGTCGAACGCGAACTGGAAAACCCGGACATCTGGAACGACCCCGAACGCGCGCAGGCGCTGGGCAGGGAGCGTTCCATGCTGGACAAGACCGTCAACGGCATCCGCGACCTGAAGGACGGGTTGGGCGGGGCGGGCGAACTGCTCGAACTGGCCGAGATGGAGGACGACGAGGAAACCGCGCTGGCGGTGGTCGCCGACGTGGACCGCTTCGAGAAGGGCGTGGACCAGCTGGAATTCCAGCGCATGTTCTCCGGCAAGATGGATTCGGCGAACGCCTTCGTCGACATCCAGGCCGGTGCAGGCGGTACCGAAGCGCAGGACTGGGCCGAGATCCTGCTGCGCATGTACCTGCGTTGGGCCGAGAACCGGGGCTGGAAGACCGAGCTGATGGAAGTCAGCGGCGGCGACGTGGCCGGCATCAAGTCGGCGACGTTCCGGGTCGAGGGCGAATACGCCTACGGCTGGCTGAAGACCGAGATCGGCGTGCACCGGCTGGTGCGCAAGTCGCCGTTCGACTCCGACAACCGCCGCCACACCAGTTTCACCAGCGTATTCGTGTCGCCGGAAGTCGATGACGACATCGAGATCGACATCAATCCGGCCGACCTGCGCACCGATGTGTATCGCAGCTCCGGCGCCGGTGGCCAGCACGTCAACAAGACCGAGTCGGCGGTGCGCATCACCCACATCCCGACCAACACGGTCGTGGCCTGCCAGAACGGCCGCAGCCAGCACCAGAACCGCGATACTGCGATGAAGATGCTGGCGGCCAAGCTGTACGAACTCGAGGTCCAGAAGCGCAACGCCGAGAAGGACGCGCTGGAAGCGACCAAGTCCGACATCGGCTGGGGCAGCCAGATCCGCAACTACGTGCTGGACCAGAGCCGGATCAAGGACCTGCGCACCGGCGTGGAGCGCAGCGACACCCAGAAGGTGCTGGACGGCGACCTCGACGAATTCGTGGAAGCGAGCCTGAAGTCGGGGCTGGAGGCTGGGTCGAAACGGGTCGATGCGGCCTGACCGCATCCACCTTCCGCATCGCCCCCCGGATCCCATACGGCACGCCTCCATGACCGACGAAACCCAGACGCCGCAAACCGACGAAAACCACCTGATCGCCGAGCGCCGCGGCAAGCTTGCCGCGCTGCGCACGCAGGGCATCGCGTTCCCGAACGATGCGCGTCGCGCGGACTTCGCAGGCGACCTGCAGGCCGACTACGCCGACGTGGAGGCGTGGACCGCGGAGGCGCTGGAAGCGACCGGGCGCCGCGTCGCCATCGCCGGGCGCCTGCTGGCCAAGCGGGTGATGGGCAAGGCCGCGTTCGCCACCCTGCAGGACATGAGCGGCCGCATCCAGTTGTTCCTGCAATCGACCGCGCTGGGCGAGGCCTACGACGCCTTCAAGGGCTGGGACATCGGCGACATCGTCGCGGTCGAGGGTGGCGTGACCCGCACCCGCACCGGCGAGTTGTCGGTGAAGGTCGATGCCCTGCGCCTGCTGGTGAAGTCGCTGCGGCCGCTGCCGGACAAGTTCCATGGCCTGGCCGACGTCGAGCAGCGCTATCGCCAGCGCTACGTCGATTTGATCGTCAATCCCGAGGCGCGCGACGTGTTCATCGCGCGCTCGCGGATCGTCGCGGCGATCCGTCGCTGGCTGGATGCGCGGCGCTTCCTCGAAGTGGAGACGCCGATGATGCATTACATCGTCGGCGGCGCCACCGCCAAGCCGTTCACCACCCACCACAACGCGCTGGACCTCGACCTGTTCCTGCGCGTGGCGCCGGAGCTCTACCTCAAGCGCCTGACCGTGGGCGGGCTGGAACGCGTCTACGAAATCAACCGCAACTTCCGCAACGAAGGCGTCAGTACCCGCCACAACCCGGAATTCACCATGCTCGAGTTGTACGAGGCCTACGCCACGTACATCGAGGTGATGGACCTCACCGAAGGCATGATCCGCGATGTCGCGCGCGAAGCGATGGCCACGACCGTGTTCGAGTGGGACGGCAACCGCATCGACGTCGCCCCGGCGTTCCGACGCTGGAAGCTGGAAGAAGCGGTGCGCGAACTCAACCCGGAGATCTCGGTCGCCGACTGCCGTGACCGCGACGCGTTGGCCGCGCATTGCGCGCGCCTGGGCGTGCACGTGAAGGCCGGCTATGGCTGGGGCAAGTTGCTGCTGGAGATCTTCGAGAAGACCGTCGAAGCGGGCCTGGTGCAACCGACTTTCATCACCCACTACCCGGTTGAAGTCAGCCCGTTGGCGCGGGAATCCGACAGCGAGCCCGGCATCACCGATCGCTTCGAGTTGTTCATCGGCGGCAAGGAACTGGCGAACGGCTTCTCCGAGCTCAATGACCCGGAGGACCAAGCCGCGCGTTTCCGCGCCCAGGTCGAGGCCAAGGACAGCGGCGACGACGAGGCCATGCATTTCGATGCCGACTACATCCGCGCGCTCGAGGTCGGCCTGCCGCCGACGGGCGGCCTTGGCGTAGGCATCGACCGGCTGGTGATGTTGCTCACCGGGTCGTCCTCGATCCGGGACGTGCTGCTGTTCCCGTACATGCGCCCGGAGCATGCAACGGGCTGATGGGGATGGCTGGCCTGCGGCGCCGGTTGGCCGCGTTGTCACTTTCGGTATCGGGGTGTGACGCAGTGCGTCACCCTCCGCGGGATCCCCTTGCCAAGTGCCCTGCATTGCGCAGAGGATGCCGTGACCGCGTAATCCCCTCATTCCCCCGTGACAGGAGCGGCGCATGGACATAGTCATCGTCGACGACCAGCCTTCCGCACGGACGATGCTGCGGCACATCGTGCAGGACATCGGGCCGCAGCTCGACGTACACGATTTCGGCGAGCCCGATGCGGCGCTGGAGTGGTGCAACGAGAACCGCCCCGACCTGCTTCTGCTGGACTACCGCATGCCCGGCATGGACGGGCTGGAGCTGGCGAAGGCCTTCCGCAGGCCGCTGCGCAACCGCGACGTGCCGATCGTGCTGGTCACCGTGGTCGGCGACGAGCCGGTTCGCCAGGCCGCGCTGGATGCCGGTGTGATCGATTTCCTGGTCAAGCCGATCCGCCCGCGCGAACTGCGGGCGCGGTGCCGCAACCTGTTGCAGCTGCGCCAGCAGTCGGAGTCGGTGAAACAGCGTGCGCTGTCGCTGGAGCAACGCCTGCTGGCGAGCATGCACGAAGTCGAGGAGCGCGAGCGCGAGACCCTGTCGCGGCTGGCCCGCGCGATCGAGTTCCGTGATGCCGGCACCAGCGCCTACCTGGAACGCATGGCCCACGTGGCCGGCCTGGTCGCGGAAGCGATCGGCCTGCCGGAAGAACAGGCGCGCACCATCGAACTGGCCGCTCCGCTGCATGACATCGGCAAGATCGCGATCCCGGACTCGGTGCTGATGAAGCCCGGCCCGCTGGACGATGCCGAGCGCCGGCGCATGCAGGAACATCCGAGCATCGGCTACCAGCTGCTGCAGGACAGCCAGAACCGCTTCATCCAGGTGGGCGCCAAGATCGCGTTGCACCACCACGAGCGCTACGACGGCACCGGTTACCCGCTGGGACTGGCGGGCGAGGAGATCCCGATCGAGGCGCGCGTGGTCACCGTCGCGGACGTCTTCGATGCGCTGATTTCGCGGCGGCCCTACAAGGACGCGTGGCCGATCGAGCGCGCGCTCGAGTTCATCGAGGGACAGAGCGGCAAGATGCTCGATCCCGTTTGCGTGCGGGCGTTGCTGGACAACCTGCCGCGCCTGCACGACATCTGCGAGCGCTATTCGCAAGTGGTGCCGCAGCCGGGCATCCACTGACCCATGGACGGGGCCGCGCGCCGGATGCTGTCCCGCCTGCGCGGCCGCCAGGACAGCGAGCACGCGCAGGTCTTCGTCCGCATCGTCATCACCACACTCTTCGCGGCCTACCTGGGCTGGGAGGTCAGCGGCGGCGATGGCAATCGCGCCCTGTTCCTGACCTGGTGGATCCTGCTCGGCGAGTGGCTGCTGTCGGTGGTCCTGCTGGCGGCCATCGTGGCCTCGCCGGGACCATCGGACCTGCGGCGCTGGATCGGCATGCTGGCCGACTACGCCGCGATGGGCGGGGTCATGCACCTGCAGGGCGAGACCGCCGCGCCGCTGTACGCGGTGTTCCTCTGGGTGACCATCGGCAATGGCATGCGCTACGGGCCGGGCTACCTGTTCCGCGCCACCGCCCTGGCCGGCCTGTCCTTCGGCGCGATGATGCAGGCCACGCCGTACTGGCAGGAAAACCCGTACCTGTCGTGGGGCCTGCTGATGGGCCTGGTGGCGGTGCCGCTGTACTTCGCCTCGCTGCTCAAGGCGTTGACCGCCGCGATCGAGGATGCACGCCGCGCGAACCAGGCCAAGAGCCGATTCCTGGCCAACATGAGCCACGAGTTCCGCACGCCCTTGAACGGGTTGTCGGGCACGTCCGAACTGCTGGCCAGCACGCGCCTGGACAACGAGCAACGCGGTTACCTTGAAACCATCCAGGCTGCGACGCGCTCGTTGCTGTCGCTGGTCGAGGACGTGCTGGACATCTCCGCGATCGAGGCCGGCAAGCTCAAGCTGAAGCTGGAGGCATTCGACCTGCGCGAGCTGGTCGAGCAGATCGACCTGCTGTTGCGTCCCGATGCGCGCGCGCGCCATCTCGACTACGTGGTGGCGGTCGCGCCCGACGTGCCAGTCGCCTTGCGCGGCGATGAAGGCCATCTGCGCCAGGTGCTGGTCAACCTGCTCAGCAACGCACTCAAGTTCACACCGTCCGGCGAGGTACGCCTGGCCATCGAAGCGGCGAGCCCCGCGGTCGACGGCCGCCAGCGCCTGCGGTTCACCGTGTCGGATACCGGCATCGGCATCCCGGCATCGGCACGGGCCAAGTTGTTCGAGGCCTTCGAACAGGCCGACAACAGCCTGTCGCGCCGGCATGCCGGCACCGGCCTTGGCACCACCATCGCCAAGGGCCTGACCGAGGCGATGGGCGGCGCGATCGGATTCGAGAGCAGCGAGAACATCGGCAGTCGCTTCTGGGTGGAATTGCCGTTCGAGTTGCAGGGGGTGGATGCGGCACCGGCGGTGCCTGTACGGGAGCCGGCAACGCTGGTCCCCGCGCCAGTCCAGGGCGAGGGCGGCAACGTCATTGCCTTCGCCGATCCCTTCCTGCGCCATCGCGCACGGGTCAAGCCGATGCGCGTCCTGATCGCCGACGACCATGCCGCCAACCGGATGGTGCTGCAGGGGGTGTTGCAGAAGGCAGGGCACCGGGTGATGGCGGTGGAGGACGGCGAGGAAGCACTGGATGCGCTGGCGGTCGGCGACTTCGAACTGGCCGTGGTCGACCTGCACATGCCGTCGCTGAGCGGGATCGACATGCTGCGCCAGCTGCGGGTCATGGAGGCGGGTGGGCAGGCACGGACGCCGGTGGTGGTGCTCAGCGCCGATGCGACCCCGGAAGCGGTCCAAGCCTGCAAGGACGCCGGCGCGCGCGCCTTCATCGCCAAGCCGTTCGCGGTGGCGAAACTGCTGGACGGGATCGCCGAGATCGCATTGGGCGGATCGATTGGAACACCAGTGGACATCCCGCGCGACAACGTGGCTGCGAACAACGACGACATCCTGGATGCCTCGGTGCTGGACGAGTTCCTGGCGATCGGCATGGGCCCTGCGTTCGAGGCCAATTTCATCGGCCAGTGCGTGGCGGATGCCAGGATGATCCTGACGCGGATGCGCCGGTCGGGTGAAGCAGCCGACTGGGAACAAGTCCACGAGCAGGCGCATGCGATGAAGGGCGTGGCCGGCAACCTGGGCCTGTTGCAACTTGCCGCCCTTGCCGGGCAAGTCATGCGGATGACCGGCTTCGAACTGGCGCGCGACTGGCGCCGGCACTGCGACACGCTGGGCGAGCGCCTGCGCCGTGGTGAACTGGCGCTGGCGGCGCGCGGGAACTGGCATCCCGCGCGCGAGGACAGTCAGTAGCGATCAGGCGGTGGCGGCATCCAGGTGGCCGTGGCGCTTGTACTGCGCGCGCACCAGCCGCTCCATCGTGCGCAGCGACTTCTCGCCGAGTTGCAGGGCTGTGTCCACCCAGACTTCGGTGATCGCCATCATCTCTTCCAGGGTGACCGGCTGCGCCATCGCCCGCACGCGGTGCATCGCCGCGCGCGCATGCGGGATGCGGCGATTGGCCCGGATCACGTCCTCGACGGCCTGCACGCCCTGGCCACGCGGCACCAGCACGTCGACCAGGCCCATCTTGAAGAGCTCTTCGCTGGAATGGATCTGGCCCGAGAGCATCAGCTTCTCCGCCTGGTGCGGGGCGATGCGCTTGCACAGGAACGAGTACGCACCCATGCCCGGGAACAGGTCGAACAGGACCTCAGGCAGGCCCATGCCCACGCCTTCCTCGGCGACGATGGTATGGCAGCTCAACGCGGCCTCGAATCCACCGCCCAGCGCGTCGCCCTGGACCAGCGCGATGCTGTGCGCGCCCGCATCCAGCCCGGTGTGGAAGGCATGTACGCCGCGCACGCACTGGCGCGCGTAGGTCAGCAGCGCGTGGCGGTCCTGCCGGCGGATCGAATCGCAGAAATATTCCAGGTCGCCGCCCAGGTTGAAGGCATCGCAATCGGACGCCAGCACCACGTGCTGGAGGGTGCCGGCCTCGTTGCCGCGCGTGCGGCGCATCCGGTCGCCGAGCGTCCACTGGTACTGGATGATCTCGTTGACCAGGTTCGGCTTGAAACAGGCGCGGCCGGGGTTGTCCACCAGGTCGGCGTGCATGTGGCACCAATGGGTGCCGTCGGCGCTCTCGACGACGCGCAGGGCGGAGTAACGGGAAACGGGGGTGAGTTTTTCCAGGATGGCCATGATCGCTCCGGACGGTTGCCGTCGGCCCGGGCCAGCCGGCGGGGCAGGGGGAATGTCAAGAGTTGACCCGTCCGGCCTCTATGCGCCGAAAAACGTCGAAGTGCAACAAAAAAAGCCCCGGGCGTGGCACCGGGGCTCCGATTCGTGACGGCGGGCGGCTTGTGTCAGCTCGCGCTGGGCGAGCGCAGTTCCTTGCGCAGGATCTTGCCGACATTGCTCTTCGGCAGCTCGTCGCGGAACTCGACGAACCGCGGCTGCTTGTAACCGGTGAGGTTTTCGCGGCAGAACGCCTTCACCGCATCGGCGGTCAGTGCGGGATCCTTCTTCACCACGAATACCTTCACCGCCTCGCCGGACTTGTCGTCTGGCACGCCGATCGCGGCCACTTCCAGCACCGCCGGCATCATCGCGATCACGTCCTCGACTTCGTTCGGATACACGTTGAAGCCGGACACCAGGATCATGTCCTTCTTGCGATCGACGATGTAGAAGTACCCCTGCTCGTCCATTCGCGCCATGTCGCCGGTATGCAGCCACCCGTTGGCATCCATGACCTTGTCGGTTTCCTCCTGGCGCTGCCAGTAGCCCTTCATGACCTGCGGGCCCTTGACGCAAAGCTCGCCGACTTCGCCCATCGGCAGCACGTTCCCATCGTCATCCTTGATGCAGACGTGGGTGGACGGTACCGGCAGTCCGATCGAGCCGTTGTAGGCGCGCAGGTCGAGCGGGTTGATGCACACCGCGGGTGAGGTCTCGGTCAGGCCATAGGCCTCGGCAAGGGTCACGCCGGTGACCTGCTTCCACTTGTCGGCCACCGCGCGTTGCACGGCCATGCCGCCGCCCAGGGTGAGGTGCAGGCGCGAGAAGTCGACCTGGTCGAAGCCGGGCGTGTTGAGCAGGCCGTTGAACAGGGTGTTGACGCCGGTGATCGCGGTGAACCGCACCGACTTGATCTCCTTCACGAAGCCCGGCATGTCGCGCGGATTGGTGATCAGCAGGTTGGCTGCGCCGAACTTCATGAACACCAGGCAGTTCGAGGTCAGCGCGAAGATGTGGTACAGCGGCAGCGCGGTGACGATGAGTTCCTCGCCCAGCTTGACGTTGGTGCCCACCCACGATGCCGCCTGCTGCATGTTGGCCACTAGGTTGCGATGGGTCAGCATCGCGCCCTTGGACACGCCGGTGGTGCCGCCGGTGTACTGCAGGAAGGCCAGGTCCTCGGGCGTGTTGCGGATCACCGGCAACTGGTGCATGCGGCCCAGGGTGAGGGTGTCGCGGAAACGCACGGCGCCGGGGATATCGAAATCCGGCACCATCTTCTTCACGTGCTTGAGCACGAAGTTGACGATCAGGCCCTTCGGGAAGCCGAGCATGTCGCCGAGGCCGGTGGTCACCGCGCGCACACCGGGAACCTGTACCAGGACCTCCTGGGCCACGTTGCCGAAGTTGTCCATCACCACCAGCACGCTGGCGCCGGAGTCCACCAACTGGTGCTTGAGCTCGCGTGCGGTGTACATCGGGTTGGTGTTGACCACGGTCAGCCCGGCGCGCAGCACGCCCAGGATCGCGACCGGGTACTGCAGGCAGTTGGGCATCATGATCGCCACGCGATCGCCCTTCTTGAGCTTCAGCTCGCCCAGCAGGTAACCGGCGAAATCCCGGCTCAGGCGTTCCAGTTCGCCATAGGTGATCGACTTGCCCATGCTGATGAACGCGGTCTTGTCGCGGTACTTCTGCACGGCGGAATCGAAGATGTCATTGATCGACGCGAACTCGTCCAGGTCGATTTCGGCGGGCACGCCAGCGGGGTAGTGGGCCAACCAAGGACGTTCGGAACTCATGCACGATTCCCCTGCGAGTGAACGCCGTCATATTCGCCGGCGTATGGATTGCGGTCGATTCCAGCATAGGCTCCAATCATTGACAAGGCGATTCGTTCGCATCGGAGCAATGCCGCAATGCAGCAATTCCGCGGGTTCCAGCGCATCGCGACCGCCCTCGCCATGACTGCCTGCCTGTGGCTGGGCGCATGCGCCAAGGACGATCCCGAGCAGGCGGTGCGCCAGCAGGTCGAGGCCATGCAGGCCGCCATCGATGCGCGCGATGCCGGCGACGTGGAAGACCTCATCGCCGAGGATTTCGTGGGCAACGAGGGGATGGATCGCCGCGCCATCCGCCAACTGGCCGCCGCGGTGTTCCTGCGCCACAAGACCGTGTCGGCCAAACTGGGACCGGTGAGCGTGGAGTTGCGTGGCAGCACCGATGCGATCGCGCGCTTCAGCGTGCTGGCGACCGGCAGTTCCGGTGGCTTCCTTCCCGAAAGCGGCCAGGTCTACCAGGTCGAGTCCGGCTGGCGCCTGGTCGATGGCGAGTGGAAGCTGCTCAATGCCAGCTGGACGCCCAATCTGTAAGTCCGGCGCTCAAGACGGCGCGCGTTCGCGATGAGCCCGTCTGGCGACATCAATCCCAGCCACTTGCAACTGCCGCCCGGCCCCTGGGCGACCTTGCTCGACGGGTTATGCGCGCGGTTCCCGCGGATCACGCGTGAAACGTGGCTCCAGCGCTTTGCGCGCGGACGGGTGCAGGACGCGGACGGACAGGCGCTGGCGGCGGATGCGCGATACCGGGCGGGAACCGTGGTCCGTTACTTCCGCGAGGTCGACGACGAGCCGCGGATTCCGTTCGAAGCGAAGATCCTGTTCGCCGACGCCGACCTGGTGGTGGCGGACAAGCCGCACTTCCTGCCGGTGACGCCGGCCGGGCGTTTCGTGGACGAAACGTTGCTGGCACGGTTGCGGCAGCAACTGGACAACCCGGCGCTGGTGCCGTTGCACCGCATCGACCGCGAAACCGCGGGGGTGGTGATGTTCTCGGCCAACCCGGCGTCTCGCGCGGCGTATCACGCGTTGTTCCAGCAGCGGGCGGTGGAGAAGGCCTATGAGGCCATCGCGCCGCCATTGCCGGCGCTGGCGATGCCGCATGTGCGCCGCTCGCAGTTGCGCGCGGGCGAGCCGTTCTTCCGGATGCGCGAGGGCGACGGCCCCGTCAACAGCGAAACGCGGATCGAGGTGATGCAACGGGGACTGCACGCATGGCGCTATGGCCTGCATCCGGTCACCGGCCGCAAGCATCAATTGCGCGTGCACATGGCCGCGCTGGGCGCGCCAATCGCCAACGACAGCCTCTATCCGGCGATGTCGATGCGGACGCCCGATGATTTCGGCAGGCCGTTGCAACTGCTGGCCAAGGCGCTGCGCTTCATCGATCCGCTCGATGGCACGGCGCGCATGTTCGAAAGCCGCCAGGCGCTCGTGCTCGTGGACGCGTGACGCTGCGGCGCGCCGTCAGGGCCGGGTGCGGGCCCGACCGAACGTCATGCCGCTTGCTTGCCCGCCAGTTGCCGCAGCACGTATTGCAGCAGGCCACCGTGCCGGAAGTAGTCGACTTCCTTCGGCGTGGCCAACAGCACCCTGGCCTGGAAGGCGATCGTGCTGCCGCCGGCTTTCGTCGCCGTCACCGTGGCGGTCTTCGACGCACCATCGGCCAGGCCGGTGATGGAGAACGTTTCCGAACCGTCCAGGCCGAGTTCCATGGCGTTGTCGCCATCGATGAACTGCAGCGGCAGCACGCCCATGCCGACCAGGTTGGCGCGATGGATGCGCTCGAAGCTCTCGGCGATGACGGCTTTCACGCCGAGCAGGTTGGTGCCCTTGGCCGCCCAGTCGCGCGATGAGCCGGTGCCGTATTCCTTGCCGGCGATCACCACCAGCGGCACGCCGTCGGCCTTGTACTTCATCGCTGCGTCGTAGATCGCCAGCTTCTCAGGCTTGGCGTCGCTGCTGAAATACAGGGTGTTGCCGCCTTCCTCGCCGCCGAACATCAGGTTCTTGATGCGGATGTTGGCAAAGGTACCGCGCACCATCACGTCGTCGTTGCCGCGACGCGAGCCGTAGCTGTTGAAGTCCGCCGGCTGCACGCCGCGTTCCTGCAGGAAGCGGCCCGCCGGCGAGCTGCCCTTGATGTTGCCGGCTGGCGAGATGTGGTCGGTGGTGATCGAATCGCCGAACAACCCCAGCACGCGCATGCCATGCAGGTCTTCGATGTGGCCGACGTGCATGGTCATGCCATCGAAGTAGGGCGGGTTCTTGATGTAGGTGGACGCGGCATCCCACTGGAAGGATTCGCCTTCCGGCGACGCGATGCCGTTCCAGCGCGAATCGCCCTTGAACACGTCGGCATAGTTTTGCGCGAAGAGTTCAGGGCCGACAGTCGCCGCGATGCTGTCGCCGATTTCCTTGTTGCTCGGCCAGATGTCGCGCAGGTAGACATCGTTGCCATCGCCGTCCTTGCCGAGCGGATCGCGGGTCAGGTCGATGTCGACGGTGCCGGCGATCGCATAGGCCACCACGAGCGGCGGCGAGGCGAGGTAGTTCGCTTTCACCTCGGGATGCACGCGGCCTTCGAAATTGCGGTTACCGGACAACACCGAAGCAACGACCAGTTCGTTCTCTGCGATGCCCTTGCTCACTTCGTCCGGCAGCGGTCCGGAGTTGCCGATGCAGGTGGTGCAGCCATAACCGACCACGAAGAAACCGAGTTGCTCCAGGTCGTCCAGCACGCCGGCCTTGCGCAGGTAGTCGGTCACGACCAGCGAGCCCGGGCCCAGCGAGGTCTTCACCCACGGCGCGGCTTTCAGTCCTTTCGCAACGGCATTGCGCGCCAGCAGGCCGGCACCGAGCATCACCGCCGGGTTCGAGGTGTTGGTGCACGAGGTGATCGCCGCGATCACCACGGAACCGTCGGTGAGTTCGGCATCGACGTCGCGGATGCGGATCATCGAGCGCGGCCTGACCGCCAGGTGCTCGGCTTGCGGTTGAGCGCCGCCTTCGTCCTTGAAGTCCTGCACGACCGGGTTGCGCGCCTTGCGGTTGGCGGTCAGCGGGCCCAGGTTGTCGGCGAAATTGGCCTGCACGTCTTCCAGCAGCACGCGATCCTGCGGGCGCTTGGGGCCGGCCAGCGAGGGCCGCACCGAGGCCATGTCCAACGCCAGCGTGGCGGAGTAGTTCGCGTGCGGCGACATCGCGTCGTGCCACAGGCCCTGCGCCTTCGCGTAGGCCTCGACCAGCGCAATCTGCGCCTCGCTGCGGCCGGACAGGCGCAGGTAGGTGATGGACTCGGCATCGATCGGGAAGATGCCGCAGGTCGCGCCGTACTCCGGTGCCATGTTGGCGATCGTGGCGCGATCGGCCAACGGCAGGTGCTGCAGGCCGTTGCCGAAGAACTCCACGAACTTGCCGACCACGCCGTGCTTGCGCAGCATCTGGGTCACGGTCAACACCAGGTCGGTGGCAGTGGCGCCCTCGGGCAGTGTTCCGGTCAGCTGGAACCCGACCACCTGCGGGATCAGCATCGAGGAGGGCTGGCCCAGCATCGCCGCCTCCGCTTCGATCCCGCCCACGCCCCAGCCCAGCACGCCCAGGCCGTTGATCATCGTGGTGTGCGAATCGGTGCCGAACACGGTGTCGGGGAAGGCCCAGGTGTCGCCATCGATGTCGCGCTCCACCACCACGCGCGCCAGGTGCTCCAGGTTCACCTGGTGGACGATGCCGGTGTTCGGCGGCACTACCTTGAAGTTGCCGAAGGCCTTCTGGCCCCAGCGCAGGAAGCTGTAGCGTTCCGCGTTGCGCTGGAATTCGATCTTGCCGTTGAGGTCCAGCGCGTCGGCGCGGCCGAACACGTCCACCTGCACCGAATGGTCGATGACCAGTTCCGAGGGGATCAGCGGATTGATCTGGCTGGCCTTGCCGCCGAGCTTCACCACCGCGTCGCGCATCGCCGCCAGGTCGACCACGCAGGGCACGCCGGTGAAATCCTGCAGGACCACGCGGGCGGGCATGAAGGCGATCTCGGTGGCGGGTTCGGCTTGCGCATCCCAGCGGGCCAGCGCCTCGATGTGGTCGCGCCCCACCGTGACGCCGCCGTCCTCGTGGCGCAGCAGGTTCTCCAGCAGGATCTTCAGCGAGTAGGGCAGGCGGGCGATGTCGAACTGTTCGCCCAGCTTCGCCAGGCTGGCGTAGGCATACGAGGTGCCGTTGACGTCAAGGCGGGCGCGGGTGGCGAAGGAGTCGGCCATGTGGGGCTCCGTGGCGGGCGGGGGATCGGGCCAGTGTACGTGCGGCGGGATGACCGCGCCGTTGCGGTGGCGCCACCCGCCGATCGACGGCCGGGCACCGGTACGCGAAGAGAAGTATGTATAATTTCCGCATACTTTTTCGCGCGTGGAGCTCCCGATGGAAGCCACCGTTGCCGAACGCGGGCAGATCACCCTGCCCAAGCCCGTGCGTGATGCGCTGGGCCTGGCCAAGGGCAGCGTGCTCAAGGTCGAACTGGAAGGCGGTCGCATCGTCCTGAGCAAGCACGTGGACGACGCGATCTCGCGGGTCCGCGGCAAGTTCGCGCTGGACCTGCCGGCCGGCGGCAAGGGTTGAGCCGATGATCGCGGTCGACGCGCCCGTGCTGGTCGAACTGCTGACGGACGGCCCGCGCGCGGATGCCGCCGAAACATCCCTGCGCCAGGCACTTGGCAGTGGCCGGGTGGTGGTCTGCGATGCAGCGCTGGCCGGCGTCTGCGCGTCGCTTCGCAACGGCGCAGATGCGCTCAGCGCCCTCGAGGACATGGGCGTGCACTACAGCGCGGTCGAATCCAAGTCCGCGCTGCGTGCCGGCGAGATGCAACGACGCCAGCGCCAGCGCAACGACGAGACGCGTCCGCTCGCGGACTTCCTGGTCGGAGCGCATGCACTGCTGCAATGCGACGCGCTGATCACCTACGAAACCACTTTTCATCGCGACTACTTCAAGGGCCTGAAGCTGATCGTTCCGAAGGCCTGATACCTGATACCCGTTGCAACTTTTCCCGGAGACGCCCCCATGCTGGAAGCCTATCGCCACCACGCCGCCGAACGCGCCGCCCTCGGCATCCCGCCGCTGCCGCTGAGCGCGCAACAGACCGCCGAGGTCATCGACCTGCTCAAGGATCCACCGGCGGGCGAGGCGCAATTCCTCGTTGACCTCATCACCCATCGCGTGCCGGCGGGCGTCGACGATGCGGCCAAGGTCAAGGCCAGCTACCTGGCGGCACTCGCGTTCGGCAGCGAAGCGAATCCGCTCATTTCCCGGGCGCGTGCCACCGAACTGCTCGGCACCATGCTGGGCGGCTACAACGTGCACCCGCTGATCGAATTGCTGGACGATGCCGAGGTCGGTGCCATCGCCGCCGAGGCGTTGAAGCACACCCTGCTGGTGTTCGATGCCTTCCACGACGTGCAGGAAAAGGCCAACGCCGGCAATGCCAATGCGCAGGCCGTCCTGCAGAGCTGGGCCAACGCCGAATGGTTCACCAGCAAGCCGGAAGTGCCGGCATCGCTGACTATCACCGTGTTCAAGGTGCCGGGCGAGACCAATACCGACGACCTGTCGCCGGCACCCGACGCGACCACCCGCCCGGACATCCCGCTGCACGCGCTGGCGATGCTGAAGAACTCGCGTCCCGACGCTCCGTTCGCGCCCGAGGAAGACGGCAAGCGCGGCCCGATCGCGCAGATCCTGGCGCTGAAGGAGAAGGGTCATCTGGTGGCCTACGTCGGCGACGTGGTCGGCACCGGTTCGTCGCGCAAGTCGGCGACCAACAGCGTGCTCTGGTTCACCGGCGAGGACATTCCCTTCATCCCGAACAAGCGCTTCGGCGGTGTCTGCCTGGGCTCGAAGATCGCGCCGATCTTCTACAACACGATGGAAGACGCGGGCGCGCTGCCGATCGAACTCGACGTGTCGCAGATGCACCACGGCGACGTGGTCGAACTGCGTCCGTACGACGGCAAGGCGCTCAAGGACGGCGCGGTGATCGCCGAGTTCCAGGTGAAGTCCGAGGTGCTGTTCGACGAAGTGCGTGCCGGTGGCCGCATCCCGCTGATCATCGGCCGTGGCCTGACCGCCAAGGCACGCGAGGCGTTGGGCCTGCCGGCATCGACCCTGTTCCGCCTCCCGCAGCAACCGGCCGACACCGGCAAGGGCTTCACCCTGGCGCAGAAGATGGTGGGGCGCGCCTGCGGCCTGCCGGAAGGCCAGGGCGTGCGCCCGGGCACCTACTGCGAACCGAAGATGACCTCGGTGGGCTCGCAGGACACCACCGGCCCGATGACCCGCGACGAGCTGAAGGACCTGGCCTGCCTGGGCTTCAGCGCCGACCTGGTGATGCAGTCGTTCTGCCACACCGCGGCCTATCCGAAGCCGGTCGACGTGAAGACGCACCACACGTTGCCGGACTTCATCTCCACCCGCGGCGGCATTTCGTTGCGTCCGGGCGACGGCATCATCCACAGCTGGCTCAACCGCATGCTGTTGCCGGATACCGTGGGCACCGGCGGTGACTCGCATACGCGGTTCCCGATCGGCATTTCGTTCCCGGCCGGCTCTGGCCTGGTCGCGTTCGCCGCGGCCACGGGCGTGATGCCGCTGGACATGCCGGAGTCGGTGCTGGTGCGCTTCAAGGGCACGCTGCAACCGGGCGTGACCCTGCGCGACCTGGTCCACGCGATCCCGCTGTACGCCATCAAGTCCGGGCTGTTGACCGTGGCGAAACAGGGCAAGAAGAACATCTTCTCCGGTCGCATCCTGGAGATCGAAGGCCTGCCGGACCTGAAGATCGAGCAGGCGTTCGAACTGGCCGATGCCTCGGCGGAACGTTCGGCCGCCGGTTGCACCGTGCGCCTCAACGAAGCCCCGATCGTCGAGTACCTGACCAGCAATATCACCCTGCTGAAGTGGATGATCGCGGAAGGCTATGCGGACGCGCGTTCGCTCGCCCGTCGCATCGCCAAGATGGAGGCGTGGTTGGCCTCGCCGCAGCTGTTGCAGCCGGATGCCGATGCCGAGTACGCCGCGGTCATCGAGATCGACCTGGATGACGTGGTCGAGCCCATCGTGTGCTGCCCCAACGATCCGGACGACGCCAAGACCCTGTCCGACGTGGCCGGCGCGACCATCGATGAAGTCTTCATCGGCTCGTGCATGACCAACATCGGCCACTTCCGCGCGGCCGCGAAGCTGCTGGAAGGCAAGCGCGACATCCCCACGCGCCTGTGGGTGGCACCGCCGACCAAGATGGATGCCGCGGAACTGACCAAGGAAGGCCACTACGGCACCTTCGGCGCCGCCGGTGCGCGCATGGAGATGCCGGGCTGCTCGCTGTGCATGGGCAACCAGGCGCAGATCCGCGAAGGCGCGACGGCGATGTCCACGTCGACCCGCAACTTCCCGAACCGGCTGGGCCGCAACACCAACGTGTACCTGGGGTCGGCGGAACTGGCGGCGATCTGCTCGCGGCTGGGGCGCATCCCGACCCGCGAGGAGTACATGGCCGACATCGGCGTGGTCAACGCGAATGGCGAGAAGATCTATCGCTACATGAACTTCGACAAGATCGGCGAGTACAAGGACGTGGCGGACACCGTCGCGGCTTGAGTGATCTCACCCCCTCCCCTTGTGGGAGAGGGGTTCGAAGAAGCGCCCGGCAATGCCGGGCGTTTTCATATGCATCGAAGTGCTGGTCGTCGCGCATCGCCCGACGGCTGGCCTCCAACCGCGAATGTCCTCCGCCAGCGATGAAGCCGCTGGCTCCCCCTTGATTTCGCGGTTGGAGGCCAGCCATCAGGCGATCTTCATGTCGTGTTGTCGGTCTGGCAGAGCGAGCCTTTCCATCACTCGTGTCTGATGGTCGGGCAGGACGTTTGGCAGCGGGGCTATTTTGGCGAAATCAAGGAGGAGGCAGCAGCTCCATCGCTGCCGGGGACATTCGCCGAAATAGCCCCGCTGCCGAGCGACCTGCATGCGATAGACAAGGAGCTCAGCGCAACAACGCGTCGATCGCCGCCGCCATGTCGCGTCGCTTGAAGGCGAAATCCCACAAACTGCCACCGTTCTGCCGCCACAAGACCGCGGAGCGCAGGGCAGCAAGCAACAGCGCACGGACTTCGGCGACCACGCCGGCTTGCCCCAAATAATGCGGGTTGCCTTGCACCATCACCCGCGGACGCAAGGTGCTTACGGTGTCTGCGTACAGGCTACCCAGGCCGGCGATCACGTCCGGATGCGTGCTGCCCAGGCGTTCGGCCGGCGCCGACAACGCGATGATCCCGGTCTGCACCTTGTGGACAATACCGGCATCGCCCTGGAAACGGCGCTCCAGTTGCAATACCGAGAGCCCTAGCTTCGCCAGTGTTTCATCGCGCTCGTTGTTGGCCAGGTAGTTGTGCAGCAGGCGCAGCCCGGCATTGACCGCGCCGGCATCGCCATACACCGCCTTTGTGGTGGCGGCGTCGATGCGGAACACGCTGTCCAGCGCGACCTCCGCCTGTGCGGTCTCCGACTGGCCGGTCTCGGCGATCCGGCGCACCTGCGCCAGTGCCTGCAACACGCCGGCCAGGGCCAGTACGCGGTCTTCCATGTCGCTCATGCAGCGTCGTTCCTCGTGAGTCGGTGCGGGACGGCGGGCGCATCCGTGTGCAGGATGACCGCACCCCCCAGGCACACGTCGCCGTCGTAGAGCACCAGCGATTGCCCTGGCGTGACGGCGCGTTGCGGGCGCGCGAAGCGCACGCTGGCACTGCCGTCGGCGAGCACCTGGACATCGCAGGGTTCATCCGGTTGCCGGTAGCGCGTCTGCGCCGTGCAGTTGAAGCGTGAAGCCGGGGCTGCGCCTGCGATCCAGTGCATCGTCTCCGTACGCAGCGACTGCGACTGCAACCACGGGCTGTCGTGGCCCTGGTCGACGTAGAGCAGGTTGCGTTCGACATCCTTGCCGACCACGAACCACGGTGCCTGCGGGCGGCCACGCACGCCGCCGATGTGCAGGCCTTCGCGCTGGCCAAGCGTGTAGTAGAAGACGCCAGGATGTTCGCCCACCCGGTGGCCGGCAGGGTCGCGGATCTCGCCAGGCCGGGCCGGCATGTACTGGCCCAGGAACTCGCGGAAATCGCGTTCGCCGATGAAACAGATACCGGTTGAATCTTTTTTCGCCGCGGTCGGCAATTGCTGTTCGGTCGCGATCCGGCGCACCTCGTCCTTGTGCAACTCGCCCAGCGGGAAGCGCGTTGCCGCCAGTTGCCGCTGGCCCAGCTGGTGGAGGAAATAGCTCTGGTCCTTGCCGCGATCCTTCGCCCGCAGCAAGCGATATTCACCGGCGACGCAGTCGACGCGGGCGTAATGGCCGGTGGCAATGGCATCAGCGCCGAGGTCGTGCGCGGCGTCGAGGAAATGCTTGAACTTGATTTCGCGGTTGCACAGCACGTCCGGGTTCGGCGTGCGGCCCGCGGCATATTCGGCAAGAAAATGCTGGAATACGCCGTCCCAGTATTCGCGGGAGAAATCGCGGAAGCGGATCGGCAGGCCCAGCTTTCCGCTCACCGCGACCGCATCGCGCCGGTCGTCTTCTGCACGGCAATCGCCGGATCCATCGTCGGCCCAGTTCTGCATGAACAGGCCGGTAACATCGAAGCCGGCATCGCGCAGCAACAGGGCGGCCACGGAAGAATCCACGCCTCCCGACATGCCGACGACGATGCGACCCGCGTTCATGCCAGTTGCCGCACCAGGTCCAGCGGATGCCGGCTGCCGCCGAGGTAGTCGGCGACGCAGCGCCAGACGAGGGGACTGCGATGGCGCGATGCCAACGCCTGCAGCTCGGACGGGGCCAGCCACAGCGCCTGCACGATGCCTTCGTCCAGTCGGGCATCCGGAACCTGGTGGATCGGTTCGGCGGCGAAGGCGAAGCGCAGGTAGTGGCGGCCGGTCTCCGCCTTCCACTGGTAGGCACCGACCAGATCGGTCACCCGCACGTTCCAGCCGGTTTCTTCGCGGGTTTCGCGCACCGCGGCCTCGATGAGGCTTTCATCCGGCTCCAGGTGCCCGGCCGGCTGGTTGATGACCAGTTGCCCGTTGGCGCGCTCCTCCACGCACAGCAGGCGACCGTCGCGCACCACCAGCGTGGCCACGGTCACGTCCGGCTGCCAGAAACGGCCCTCGCGATAACTCATCTCAGAGGTCGTCCTTCCCGGGCGTCAGTTCCTTCTCCATGTCATCGGCGGTGCTGGCCACCGTGTTCACCAACGCTTCGAAGTGGGAGGCGGAAATCCCCGCAGGCACCTTGCCGCCGAAATAGAGGTTTTTCCCCGAGATCTCCCAGGCCCCGAACTTGTACGTGGCATTTTCGCCGAGCAGTCGCCTGGCCAGGGCGGGGTCGATCGCCCCGTCTGCCAGCACGCTGGCAGGCGAGAAAATCTCGTAAAGCGTCACCCCCGCCAGTTCTTCCGTGGTCCCGGAGACGTAGACCAGTTGCGATCGCTTGTCCTTGGACCACTCGTAGACGATCTTGTAATCGCCATCTTCATCGACCTTGAACGGGATGTCGGCCGCCTTGAGCAGGGTTTCGAGGACGGGATCGGCTGCACGTGCGCCCGGGGCGGCGAGCACGAGGAGGGCAGTCAAGGCAAGGCGGGTGGTGAGCATCGCAGGGCTCCTGAGGATGCAGCCATTGTGCCGGCCGGGGCGGGCCAGCGTCCACGCCGGGGCCGGCGCGCCTCCGTATAATTCGCCCATGCCCCAGACGCCCGACAACCCCCATCACGAGCACGACCACGGCGTCGTGGTCGCGCCCGCCAAGCCGGACACCGCGCGTCCACCGCTGTATTCCGTGTTCCTGCTGAACGACGATTACACCCCGATGGATTTCGTGGTCGACGTGCTGATGCGTTTCTTCACGCTCGACCTGGAGCGCGCGACCCAGGTGATGTTGCACGTGCATACGCGCGGTCGCGGGGTCTGCGGGGTGTTCACCCGCGAGATCGCGGAATCCAAGGTGGCGCAGGTGAACGAGTATGCCCGGCTGAACCAGCATCCCCTGCTGTGCACGATGGAGCGCGCCTGATCCCGGGCGGCACTTGTACGGCGGGCGAATGCCCCCTACATAGGAACCAGTCGTTCCGGAGGGTTTCGCCCCCATGTTCAGCAAGGACCTCGAGCACAGCATCGGCCAGTGCTACAAGCGTGCACGCGATGCGCGCCACGAATTCATGACCGTCGAGCACCTGGTACTGGCACTGCTCGACAACGTGTCCGCGGAGGCCGTGCTCAAGGCGGTCAACGCGGATATCCCGCGCCTGCGCCACGAGCTGGAAGAGGCCATCGAGGTCTCGGTCAACCGCCTGGCGGAAGATGATGGCCGCGATACGCAGCCCACGCTGGGCTTCCAGCGCGTGCTGCAGCGTGCCGTGTACCACGTGCAGTCGTCGGGCAAGAAGGAAGTCACCGGCGCCAACGTGCTGGTCGCGGTCTTCGGCGAGAAGGACTCGCATGCCGTGTACTTCCTCAACCAGCAGGACGTGCACCGGCTGGATGTCGTCAACTACATTTCGCATGGCGTGGCCCGCCAGGGCGATGAGCAAGCCCCGCAATCGCAGGACGGCGAGGGCAAGGCGGAGGGCGGCGAGGGCGAATCCAAGAGCGATCCGCTGGCCGAATTCACCAGCAACCTCAACGACCTGGCGCTGGCCGGCAAGATCGACCCGCTGGTGGGCCGCTCCGAGGAAGTGGAACGCACCATCCAGGTGCTGTGCCGCCGGCGCAAGAACAATCCGCTGTACGTGGGCGAGGCCGGCGTGGGCAAGACTGCGCTGGCGGAAGGCCTGGCCAAGCGCATCGTCGAGGGCGACGTGCCCGAAGTACTGGTCGAGGCGGTGATCTATTCGCTCGACCTCGGCGCGCTGGTAGCCGGCACCAAGTATCGCGGCGACTTCGAGAAGCGCCTGAAGGGCGTCCTGGCGGCGCTGAAGAAGCTGCCGCACGCGATCCTGTTCATCGACGAGATCCACACCATCATCGGCGCGGGCTCCGCGAGTGGCGGGACGATGGATGCCTCCAACCTGATCAAGCCGGTGTTGGCGAATGGCGAGCTGCGCTGCATCGGTTCGACCACGTTCCAGGAATACCGCGGCATCTTCGAGAAGGATCGTGCGTTGGCGCGGCGCTTCCAGAAGATCGACATCGTCGAACCCACGGTGGGCGAGGCCATCGAGATCCTCAAGGGCCTGAAGCCCAAATACGAGGCGCACCACGGCGTCAGCTATGCCGATGACGCGATCAAGGCGGCGGTGGACCTGTCGGTGAAGCACATCGGCGACCGCCTGCTGCCGGACAAGGCCATCGACGTGATCGACGAGGCCGGCGCGCGCCAGCGCCTGATGCCGATGGACGCCCGGAAGAGCCTGATCGATGTCGAGGAAATCGAGACCATCGTCGCCAAGATGGCGCGGATCCCGGCCAAGCAGGTCAGCAGTTCCGACAAGGACGTGCTGCAGCACCTGGATCGCAACCTGAAGATGGTGATCTTCGGCCAGGATCCGGCGATCACCAGCCTGACCTCGGCGATCAAGCTGGCGCGTTCCGGCCTGGGAAATCCCGACAAGCCGATCGGCAACTTCCTGTTCGCCGGCCCCACCGGCGTGGGCAAGACCGAGGTCACCAAGCAACTGGCCATGCAACTCGGCATCGAGCTGGTGCGCTTCGACATGTCCGAGTACATGGAATCGCATTCGGTCAGTCGCCTGATCGGCGCGCCGCCGGGCTATGTCGGCTTCGACC
Organism: Thermomonas sp.; assembly: GCA_035408605.1. Classification (GTDB taxonomy): domain Bacteria; phylum Pseudomonadota; class Gammaproteobacteria; order Xanthomonadales; family Xanthomonadaceae; genus Thermomonas. The sequence continues at coordinate 40,266 of DAOOCX010000002.1, forward strand.
AGGGCGGCCTGCTGACCGAGAAGATCGTCAAGACCCCGCACTGCGTGCTGCTGCTCGACGAGATCGAAAAGGCGCACCCCGACATCTTCAACATCCTGTTGCAGGTGATGGACCGCGGCGTGCTGACCGATACCAATGGCCGCGAGGCGAACTTCCGCAACGTGATCCTGGTGATGACCACCAATGCCGGAGCTACCCAGGCCGCGCGGCGCAGCATCGGGTTCACCAAGCAGGACCACAGCACCGATGCGATGGAAGTGATCCGTCGCGGCTTCACGCCGGAGTTCCGCAACCGCCTGGACGCGATCGTGCAGTTCCAGGCGCTCGGTTTCGACCACATCCTGCGGGTCGTGGACAAGTTCCTGATCGAACTGGAAATGCTGCTGCACGAGAAGCAGGTCAGCCTGTCGGCCACGCCGGCCGCGCGCGACTGGCTGGCCCAGCATGGCTTCGACCCGATGATGGGCGCTCGCCCGATGGCGCGGCTGATCCAGGACCGGATCAAGCGTCCGCTGGCGGACGAACTGCTGTTCGGCAAGCTGGTCGCGGGTGGCCGCGTGTCGCTGGATGCGGTCGATGGCGAGCTGGCGCTGGACGTGCAGGCCGAACCGGAGAAGCTGCTGCCGGCAGTGGTCGAGTAAAACGATCCAGGCAACAAAAAAGGCGGCCATTGGCCGCCTTTTTCTTGCCGCCAATCAACGATGGCGGTACGTGATGCGTCCCTTGGTCAGGTCGTACGGGGTCATTTCCACCTTGACCCGGTCGCCCGTGAGGATGCGGATGTAGTTCTTGCGCATGCGTCCGGAGATGTGCGCGATGATCTCGTGGCCGTTCTCCAGCTTGACCCGGAACATGGTGTTCGGGAGGGTCTCGGAGATCGTGCCTTCAAATTCGATGACGTCGTCTTTTGCCACTGTGGGTGGTATTCCTGTTGAAGCGTGAGGTTGCTGGCTCGGAGTCGGGGCCGCGCCGCGACCCGAAAGCGCGGCATTCTGACACGTGGCGGCGGGGCTTGCAAAAATCCCGTTAAACCTGTGCGGGCCTGGCGAGCGATGAAGCGTGGATTTCGCCGAAATCCCGGGTCCACGTCCCCGGCAATCCATCGCTGTCCCGCAATGCCTCCAGCGCCTGCAGGTAGGCGGTCCTCGGCCAGGTTTCAACGCCAAGTCGGCGCGTGTGCCCGTTCGGGACCTGCGCGTCGATCAACGGCCAGCCCCAGGCGTGCAGGCGCATGGCGAGGGTCGCCAGGGCGACGGTCGAGGCCCCGGTTTGCGCGGAATACATGCTTTCGCCGCAGAACATCCGGCCGATGGCCAGCCCGTACAGTCCGCCGACGAGGGCCCCGCCATCGAACACTTCGATGCTGTGCGCATGGCCGAGGCGGTGCAGTTCCACATAGGCCTCGACCATCGCGCCGGTGATCCACGTCCCGCCATCCTGGCCAGGCCGGGGCAGGTGCGCGCAGGCCTCGATGACCCTGCGGAAACAGGTGTCGGCGCGCACGACCAACGCGGACTTGCGCAACTCACGGCGACGTCGCGACGACAGATGGACGCCGTCGGTACGAAATACCGCGCGTCGCGACGGGCTCCACCACAGGGGCGGCTCATCCTCCGAGAACCACGGGAAGATGCCCTGACGATACGCGTTGAGCAGGCGTGTCGGCGACAGGTCGCCGCCGAAGGCGAGCAGGCCGTCCGGGTCCGCCAGGGCCTGCATGACCGGCGGGAAGGATGCCCGTGGGTCGTCATCCAGTTGGACGATGCGCAGGTTCATTGCGCCGGCGCCCTGAACGGCGAATGCGCCTGCAGTTGCCGCAGGTGCTCGCGGGTCGCCATCCGTTCCTCGGCGCACCACGCACCGATCGCCTCGGCGAAGCGCGGATCGGCGATGCGGTGGCGGCTGCGCACGATGCTGGGCAGGAAGCCGCGGGCGATCTTGTGCTGGCCCTGCGCGCCGGGCTCGAAGCGGGCGAGGCCTTCGCGCAGGCAGTACTCGATCCCCTGGTAGTAGCAGGCCTCGAAATGCAGGCCGGGATGCAGTTCGCCTGCGCCCCAATAGCGTCCGTAAAGGGTGTCAGCGCCGCGCAGGCACAGGGCGCCGGCGATCGGCTTCTCCTCGCGCTCGGCCAGCACGATCACCAGTTGCCTCGGCAATTCCCGGGCAAGATGGCGGATGAAATCCAGCGTCAGGGCCGGCGAATTGCCGTATTCGGCGAAGGTTTGCAGATAGAAACCATGCATCGCGGCGAAGTCGCCATCGGACGCTTCGCCACCGTGCACGATGCGGAAGGTGATGCCGGCCTCGCGCACCTTGCGGCGTTCCTGGCGGATGTTCTTGCGATGCTTGTGGTCCATCGCGGCCAGGAAGCTTTCGAAGTCAGCCCAGCCCGCAGCGTTATGCCAGTGGTACTGGATGTCCTCGCGCAACAGCCAGGCGGCGTCGAATGCCTTTTCGTCGGTCGCATCGTGGAAATTCACGTGCGCCGACGACAGCCCGGACTGCTCCAGGAAGCCGCCGATCGCATCCAGCAAGGCGCGCTTCGACGCCTCGTCGCGTGCGAGCAGGCGCGGCCCGGTCACGGGCGAGTAGGGCACCGCGCCGAGCCACTTCGGGAAGTAGTCCAGTCCATGTCGTGCATAGGCATGCGCCCATGCATGGTCGAACACGAATTCGCCATGCGAGTTGGACTTGAGGTAACCGGGGGCCGCCGCGACCAGCCGGTCGCCTTGCCACAGACCCAGGTGGCACGGCGTCCAGCCCCAGTCCTCGCGCAAGCAACCCGTGGTTTCCAGCCCGGAAATAAAGGCATGCGCCACGAACGGATTGCGCCCGTCGTGCAGCGCGTCCCAATCGGCGGCGAGGATCTCCGACAGCGCGCGATGGATGCGCGCTGACGGCATCAGTGGGCTTCGTCCAGGAACTTCTCGGCGTCCAGCGCGGCCATGCAGCCGAAGCCGGCGGAGGTGATGGCCTGGCGATAGACCTGGTCGGCGACGTCGCCAGCCGCGAACACGCCCGGCACGCTGGTCTGGGTGGCATTGCCTTCCAGGCCGGTCTGGATGCTGAGGTAGCCGTTCTTCATCGCCAGCTGGCCGTCGAACAACGAGGTGTTCGGCGAGTGGCCGATGGCGACGAAGAAACCGTGCACAGCAATCTCGCGGGTGCTGCCGTCGAGCATCGACTTCACCCGCATGCCGGTGACGCCGGCATCGTTGCCCAGCACCTCATCGACCGTGTGGTGCCAGACCGGCTCGATCTTGCCGGCCTCGATCTTGGCGAACAGCTTGTCCTGCATGATCTTCTCGGCGCGCAGGGTGTCGCGGCGATGCACCAGGTAGACCTTGCGGGCGATGTTGGACAGGTACAGCGCTTCCTCGACCGCGGTATTGCCGCCGCCGATCACCGCCACGTCCTGGTCCTTGTAGAAGAAGCCGTCGCAGGTGGCGCAGGCGGAGACCCCGCGGCCCTTGAAGGCCTCCTCGGACGGGATGCCCAGGTACTTCGCGGTGGCGCCGGTGGCGATGATCAGCGCATCGCAGGTGTACTCGCCGGAGTCGCCCACGAGCCGGAACGGCCGCTTGGACAGGTCGGCGGTATGGATGTGGTCGAACACGGTCTCGGTGTCGAAGCGCTCTGCGTGCGCCTGCATGCGCGCCATCAGGTCCGGCCCCATCAGGCCGTGGGCATCGCCCGGCCAGTTGTCGACCTCGGTGGTGGTCATCAGCTGGCCGCCCATGGCCATGCCGGTGATCACGACAGGCTTGAGGTTGGCGCGCGCGGCATACACGGCGGCGGTCCAGCCGGCGGGGCCAGAGCCGAGGATCAGGAGGCGGGTGTGCTTGGTCGGAGTCATCGGGATCCAATGGAAAGCGTGATGCGCGGGTCGAAGGACCCGAGGCCGATGCATAGCTTGGAGGCGGGCTCGCCATGGCACAAGGCGCGCATGTAGCAATGCTGTCGACCATGGCAGTGACTTTGTCATCGCATATGCGCGCGGATCGCCCCAGGAAGGTTCCCGGATAGACACGCCTGCAAGAGAAGCGCCAGCCTGCATGCGCTGAGCGCTGGATGAAACTTTGACGTATTATCAAAGGCCTAGGGGAACTTCCTGAGGCCTGATCACAGGTGGCACGCACGGCGTCCGAGACCGGCAAGAGCAGTCGCAAACCGGCAACGAAATCCGCAACACCGCGTGCGGCGCCCAACCCGCGCCGGCAACGCCTGTGGCGCGACCTTGCATTGATCGCCGTGGCGCCGTTGCTGTTGTTCCTGCTCGCCAGCCTGGTGACGTATTCGCCCGCGGATCCCGGCTGGTCACATTCCGGCAGCATCACCGCGCCGCTACACAATGCCTGCGGTCGCGTGGGGGCCTGGATCGCCGACGTATTGCTCTACCTGACCGGCTACGTGGCCTTCCTGCTGCCGATCGTGCTCGGCGCGATCGCCTGGATCGCCCTGTTCGGCATGGACAGCGATGGTGACGGCGATGCCGACCTCGGGCCTGCGCTGCGCCTGGTCGGCATCGTCGGCTTCCTGGTCGCGAGCTGCGGCCTGCTGTACCTGCGGATCAGCGGATCGAACGATTTTTCGGCCGGCAGCGGCGGGATCCTTGGCCAGTTGACCGGGCGCTCATTGCTGCGCGGTTTCGGGCCAGTGGGCGCCAACCTGTTCCTGGTCAGCCTGTTCCTGATATCGGTCACGCTGGCCACCGGGCTGTCCTGGCTGGCGGTGATGGACCGGATCGGCGCCTTCGCGCTGTCGCTGCCCGGCCTGCTGACCCGTGGCGCACGCAAGGGCGCGCAGCAGGCCACCGACTGGAGCGAGGCCCGCGCCTTCCGCGAGGAGCGCGTCGAGGCCCGCAAGGTCGACAGCGAATTGCGCGCCAAGCGCGAGAAGGTCCGCATCGAACCGCCGCCCGCGCCGGTGGTGGAAAAAAGCGAGCGCGCCAAGCGCGAGCAGCAGATCCCGCTGTTCCATGTCGCCGATGGCTCCGGCATCCCACCGCTGGCCCTGCTCGACGATCCCAAGCCGCAGCCCAAGGGCTACAGCGAGGAAACCCTGGAAACGCTGTCGCGGCAGATCGAATTCAAGCTCAAGGACTTTCGCATCGATGCCGAAGTCGTTGGCGCCTATCCCGGCCCGGTGATCACCCGTTTCGAAGTGCAGCCGGCGCCGGGCGTGAAGGTCAGCCAGATCTCGTCGCTGGACAAGGACATCGCCCGCGGACTGAGCGTGAAGTCGGTGCGCGTGGTCGACGTGATCCCCGGCAAATCGGTGATCGGCCTGGAAACCCCGAACACCCATCGAGAGATGATCTATCTCAGCGAACTGCTGCGATCGAAGGAATACGACAAGTCGGCCAGCCCGCTCACATTGGCGTTGGGCAAGGACATCGCCGGCCGGCCAACCGTGGCCGACCTGGCGCGGATGCCGCACCTGCTGGTCGCCGGCACCACCGGCTCGGGCAAGTCGGTCGCGGTCAACGCGATGGTCCTGTCGCTGCTCTACAAGGCCTCCGCGAAGGAACTGCGGATGCTGATGATCGACCCGAAGATGCTGGAGCTCAGCGTCTACCAGGGCATCCCGCACCTGCTGGCGCCGGTGGTCACCGACATGAAGGAGGCCGGCAACGGCCTGCGCTGGTGCGTGGCGGAAATGGAGCGTCGCTACAAGCTGATGAGCGCGGTCGGCGTGCGCAACCTGGCCGGTTTCAACAAGAAGGTGAAGGACGCGCTGGACAGCGGCCAGCCGATGATGGACCCGCTGTTCAAGCCGAATCCCGACCTGGACGAAGTGCCGCGCCAGCTCGAGACGCTGCCGTTCATCGTCATCTTCATCGACGAATTCGCCGACATGATGATGATCGTCGGCAAGAAGGTCGAGGAACTGATCGCGCGATTGGCGCAGAAGGCGCGCGCGGCCGGCATCCACCTGATCCTGGCCACGCAGCGGCCGTCGGTCGATGTCATCACCGGCCTGATCAAGGCCAACATCCCGACCCGCATCGCGTTCCAGGTGTCCAGCAAGATCGACAGCCGCACCATCCTCGACCAGAGCGGTGCGGAAACCCTGCTGGGCCATGGCGACATGCTGTACCTGCCGCCCGGCACTGCGATGCCGGACCGCGTCCACGGCGCCTTCGTCAGCGACGAGGAAGTGCATCGCGTGGTCGAGCACCTCAAGCAGAGCGGCGGGCCGGATTACATCGAGGGCGTACTGGAAGAATCGCAGACGATGTACGACGGCAGCAGCGTCGGCGCGACCGGCCTGCCGGAGGCCAGCAGCGGAGGCGGCGACGAGTCCGACCCGCTGTACGACGAGGCGGTGAAGATCGTCACCGAGACCCGGCGCGCCTCGATTTCCGGTGTGCAGCGCCGGCTCAAGATCGGCTACAACCGTGCTGCGCGGCTGGTCGAGGCGATGGAAGCGGCCGGGGTGGTCAGCACGCCCGAGCACAATGGCGACCGCACCGTGATCGCGCCGCCGCCACCGCGCCCCTGAGTCGCGCGCAGGCGTCGTGCAGGCGCATTCAGCTTGGCCCGGACACACTGCGACCCAGTCTGCAGGAGAGATCCCATGAGCACTTTTGGCATGAAGCCCGCCACCACCATCCTGTCCGCCGCGCTGCTGCTGGCCGCCAATATCGCCAACGCAAGCGCGCGCGACGAGCTCAACGCGTTCACCAAGGGGCTGAAGGGGCTGGATGGACAGTTCACCCAGCAGGTCTTCGATGCGCGCGGCAAGCAGAAGGAAACTTCCAGCGGCCGTGTGGCCGTCTCGGCACCGCGGCTGTTCCGCTGGGAATACGTCAGGCCGTATCCGCAATTGATCGTGGCCGATGGCAAGACCGTGTGGGTGCATGACCCCGACCTGCAGCAGGTGAGCCGGCGCGCCCAAGGCGTGGAAGAAGCCAACAGCCCCCTGGCGATCCTGCTGGATCCGTCGAAGCTGGACCGCGATTTCGTGGTGAAGGATGCCGGCAAGACGGGCGGCATCGAATGGCTGGAACTCACGCCGAAGCAGGCCGAGGCACCGTTCAAGTCGGCGCGGCTTGGCTTTGCCAACAAGGGCCTGGCGCAGATGGAGTACGTGGATGCGCTCGGCCAGCGCACGCGCATCAGCTTCACCGGCTGGAAGCGCAACCCGGCGTTTGCGCGGGGCACCTTCGTCTATGTGCCGCAGAAAGGCGTCGACGTCATCGGCGGTTGATCGCATCCCGCGGTTCGCCCTCGATTCAGGCTGGCGCGGTCCACCTCACGCTGGCTCCACGTGGCGATGCGCACATTGACGCAACGCCACCAACGGAAGCCTCGCCATGGATCGCAAGGGACTCAACCGCACCGCCATTGCCGTCGCGCTGGCACTCGTGACGGCAGGTGCGGTCGTTGCGCAGGCTGGAACCCCGGCTACGCCGAACGCCGTGGTGGTCGAGGGACACAGCAACGATCTCGTAGCGGCCGGCAATGCCCTCGATTCACGGATCCTCGCGTCGATCGACGACGCCACCGCCGCTGCATTGATAGGCGCCCTCGAAACCCGCTTTGCCGGACGCGAGGTGGCGCTGCGGATGGGCGAGGTCGAAAGCACGCGCGCCAGCCTCCGCGATATCGCCCTGCATGGCACCGCGCAGATCCGCCTCGGGCAGGATGCGGGGTGGATGCCGATCCGGTTCGAAGCGCTCTACGACACCGATACCCAGGCCGTGTTGAGCCCTGCGATCGTGCTGGAAGGCTCGGCCGTGGCCGCTGCGCCCAAGCTGCCATTGCCCGGCCTGCAGGCACAGGTTCGGGCTGCCATGGGCGATGAGTTCGCTTCGCAACGGGTGGATGTGTCCCTGCGACAGGCGCAGGTGATCGGCAATGATGGCCGCCGGCTGGTGGTGCGTGCGCAAGGCATCGCCCGGTTCGACGGCAGCGACACCGCCCCGGTGACCGTGCGCGCCCTGTACGAGCAGGGCAGCGGTCGCTGGCTGGACGCGCAGTACGATTTCGACGTGGTGGGTGGCTGAGTCCACAAGGACTTGGCGCCGCCGGCGAGACGGCGCCGCGTAGAATCGACGGGTGGCCAAGCCTGCGAAAACCAAGACCATCGATGCCATGAGCCTGCTGCCTGAGGAAAGCGGTAGCGCGTCGTCCCCGGACGTGTCGTCTCCCGACGTGGTGGCGATGCGGCCCTTGGCCGAACGCATGCGGCCGCGGTCCCTGGACGACATGGTGGGACAGCGTCGCCTGCTGGCGCCGGCCTCCGCGCTACGGCGTGCGGTCGAGGCCGGGCGCGTGCATTCGATGATCCTGTGGGGACCGCCGGGGTGCGGCAAGACCACGCTTGCATTGTTGCTGGCGCGCTATGCCGATGCGGAGTTCGTGGCGATCTCGGCGGTGCTGTCCGGCCTGCCGCAGGTGCGCGAGGTGCTGGCGGAGGCGCAGGCGCGCTTCGAAGGCGGCCGCCGCACGGTGCTGTTCGTGGACGAGGTGCACCGCTTCAACAAGGCGCAGCAGGATGCGTTCCTGCCGCACATCGAGCGCGGCAGCATCCTGTTCGTCGGCGCGACCACCGAGAATCCCTCGTTCGAACTCAATTCGGCGTTGTTGTCGCGCTGCCGCGTGCACGTGCTGGAAGCGGTGTCGACCGATGACATCGTCGTCGCGCTGCGGCATGCACTGGATGATGCCGAGCGCGGATTGGGCGGCCGCGGCCTGGCTGTCGCGGAAAACGCACTGCGCGAGATCGCGGGCGCAGCCGATGGCGATGTGCGGCGTGCGCTGACCCTGCTCGAGATCGCCGCGGACATCGCCGATGGCGAAGGCGGCACGATCAGCGGGGCCACCCTGCACCAGGTGCTGGCCGACCGCACGCGCCGATTCGACAAGGGCGGCGACCAGTTCTACGACCAGATCTCGGCCCTGCACAAGTGCGTGCGCAGTTCCAACCCCGATGCCGCGTTGTACTGGCTGGCGCGGATGCTGGACGGCGGCGCCGACCCTGCTTACATGGCGCGCAGGTTGACCCGGATGGCGGTGGAGGACATCGGCCTGGCCGATCCGCGCGCATTGCAGATGGCGATCGAGGCATGGGACGCCTACGACCGGCTGGGTTCACCCGAGGGCGAACTCGCACTGGCGCAGCTCACGATCTACCTGGCCAGCACCGCCAAGTCGAACGCCGGCTATCGCGCGTGGAACGCCGCTCGCGGCGATGTCGATGCACTGGGCACGCAGGACGTGCCACTACATTTCCGCAATGCGCCCACGAAACTCATGAAGTCGCTGGGCTACGGCAAGGACTACCAGTACGACCACGATGCCGACGGCGGCATCGCGCTGGACCAGACCGGCTTCCCGGATGCGATGGGCGAGCGCGTGTACTACGCACCGACCCCGCGCGGCATGGAAGGCAAGCTCAAGGAAAAGCTCGATGCCTTGCGCGCTGCGCGCCAGCAGGCTCGCGACGCCAAGGGATCCCGATGAACGCGTGGTGGCAGCAACTCGTGCTGGTGATGCTGGGCGGCGCGTTGGGCGCAGCCGGTCGCTTCTGGCTGGGCGGCGCGCTGCTGCGGCAATTCGGGAGCGGAATCCCGTGGGGAACGCTGGCGGCCAACCTGATCGGCTCGTTCGCCGTGGGTTACATCGCGGTGTGGCTGGAAGGGCGCGGGCCAGCGGCGCTGTACTGGCGTGCGTTCCTGATCGTCGGCTTGCTGGGCGGGTTGACCACGTTCTCGGCGTTGATGCTGGAGTCGTTGCTGTTGGCGCGCACGCATCGCAATGACCTCCTGCTCGCCTACCTTGGCGGCACGCTGGTCGCGGGGCTGCTGCTGGTATGGGCAGGCGCTCGGCTGGCCGAGGCACTGCGCGCTGCGTCGCCCTGACCCGGTGCATCGTTCCTACTGGTGGACGGCGTAGGGCCCGAACGTATTGCCGATGAAACCGCCGGCGTGGTCGACGCTGAGCAGGCTGGCATCCAGCCGATTTAGCAAGGTGTTCCAGTGCTCCGTTCCGCTGCGCCAGGACACGTCGAGGTGCTGGTCGTCCAGTTGGAGCCGCAGCGATAACGCCGCGTCGTTCGATGCCAGTGGCACCCGCTTCAGTTCGCGCCCGGGCAGCGGATCGTCCTTGCCATTGCGCAGACGAAGGACCAGCGCCGCGCCGGCATCGCTGCGTTCGACTGCCGCGACGACGTGGTGCGTCTCGTTCTGGAACAACGCCAGTCCGGCCAGCTCGCCGACCTCCAGACCCGCCGGCTCAAGCGTCGCTTCGATCCACGCTTTGTGGTGTTGCAGGCGATGCGCGAGATACGTCGGCTGACCGTTGCCTGCGGCGCCGTGCGCACCCAGCGAGGTCGTGCCGGGCACGATGCGCAGACCGCCATCGCCGGTGCGGAACCACGGCAGTTGCGGCGCATGCAGGGTCAACCATTGCGGACCGGGTGAGTCCGCGAAGGTTTCGCTCCACGTGATCGGGCCTGACATCGGAGGCGGCGATGGATCGCGTGGCAGGGCCGGGCGCTGCGCGACCGCGGGCACGCGCGCACCGCGCGGCAGCACCATCGGCCAGCCATCGTCCGTCCAGCTGACCGGCAGCAGGAAGGTTTCGCGCCCCAGGTTGTACTGGTTGCCGCGATACGGGCGCGTGCCCAGGAACACGGTCCACCAGGAACCATCTTTCAGCTCGATGAACTGCGCATGCCCGGTTGACGTGATCGGAGAGGGGCGGTTCGGATCGAGGTCGCGCTGGGTCAGCGAGGGATTGCCGGTCCACGCCACGTAAGGTCCTTCTACGTCGCGGCTGCGCCAGACGCATTTCGCATAATGCCTACCGGGTCCCGGTTGACCCGAGCCGGTAAGCACGGCAAGCGCCCACGCATCAGGCGCATTACCCCAGAACAGTTCCGCGAGACACGCGAGTTCACCGGCAAGAGCCGAGAGGACGTTGCGGAGTTCCTCGGTGTCAGCCTTCGCACGGTGGGTCATTGGGAGACCGGCAAGGCACGGGTTCCATACGCGGCTTTCCGGCTGCTCCGGGTCGCTCTGAGGGGCGACATGCTCGACCCGGCGTGGCAGGGCTACCGCATCGCCCGCGGCCGACTGGTGACGCCTGAGGGCTACGCCTTCGGGCCGGGCGACATGGCATGGCTGTCGCTGCTGGTCGCTCGTGCCGGCTTCCAGAGCTTGGTTGCCATTGCGCAGCGAGCGGCCCTGCAAAGCGGGGGCTGCTCGCGTTCAGTTGACGGGCAGGGCGAGTCAGTGGGAGGGTGGGATTCTCTGGTGCCGTGCGTTGAGGCCGGCGCCAGTTCCGGCAAGAGTCCGGGTTTAGGACTCCCCTCGTCTAACAGGGGAGTCAGTGAAACTGAACGGGAAGCCCGCCAAGGGCATGAAACCCGCACCACGACTGCATTTGAGCTTAATTCGGCTCGTTCAGCATCGCCGGTGCACGTGGGGCCACAATGGGGCCATAATGGGGCCATCCAATCTACGGG
>DAOOCX010000003.1:0-43974 GCA_035408605.1 Thermomonas sp.
GCTGCCGTTCGCCGCGCCCGACGATCCGGTGTTCGAGGCGCGCCTGGATGCGATCCGCCGCGCCGGCGGCAATCCGTTCCGCGACGAACAACTGCCGCAGGCGGTGATCGCGCTCAAGCAGGGCGCGGGTCGCCTGATCCGCACCGAGACCGACCGCGGCGTGCTGGTGCTGTGCGATCCGCGCCTGACCCAGAAAAGCTACGGCAAGGTCTTCATGGATTCGTTGCCGCCACTGCCGATCACCCGCGAGGTCGGCGACGTGCAGGCGTTCTTCCGGTCACAATCCACCCCATGAGACTGCTCGCCTTCGAAACCGCCACCGAAGCCTGTTCCGTCGCCGTGTACGTCGACGGCGAGATTTGCGAACGTTTCGACCTGGCCCCGCGCCGGCATGCGGAACTCGCCTTGCCGTGGGCGGGCGCCATGCTGGCCGAGGCCGGCATCGCCAGGTCGCAGCTCGATGCGATCGCGGTCGGTCGCGGTCCCGGTGCGTTCACCGGCGTGCGCCTGGCGATCGCCATCGCCCAGGGCATCGCGTTGGCCTTGGACCGGCCGGTGCTGCCGGTATCCACGCTTGCGGCGCTCGCGATGCGTGCTGGCGCAAGCAACGAAGGCGATCGCATCCTTGCCGCGATCGACGCGCGCATGGGCGAGGTCTACCTGGGCGCGTTCGCCCGGCGTGGCGATGACCTCGTCGCCCTCGACACCGAAGTCGTGGTCAAGCCCGAGGGTGCCAGCATCCCGGATGGCGATGGCTGGCATGGCGTCGGCACCGGTTTTGCCGCAGCAGGGAACGCCTTGCCGCTCCGCCTGGAAGGGCGACTGGCCGCGGTCGATGCCACCGCACTGCCGCACGCTGCCGACGTGGCCCGCCTTGCCGCGCTGGCGTACGCGCGTGGTGAAGCAGTTGCGGCGGAACGCATCGAGCCCGCCTACCTGCGCAACAACGTCGCCCTGACCCTTGCCGAGCAGCAGGCCTTGCGCGCGAAAGGTTGACGAGCGTCGCTTGTGGGCCTCGGCAGACGGGCTATGCTGCAAAGCAGCAGTCCAGCGGCGAGGTGGTACATGGGATGCAGGAATTGGGTGTTGGCCGGGATGCTGGTGGCGATGCCAGCGCTGGCAGAAGACGTTGTGTTCGAAGGCCATGCCGTGGAGGTCGACGCCACCAGCGAGGCGCGTCCGATCCTGGGCATGCGCGGGACGCGCTACTCGATCCCGGGATCGGTGTCGCAGATCGTCGGCAAGGCGGAACAATGCGCGACCCGCCAGCCTGGCGCACTCACCGTCGAGTCGGTGGAGGCCGATGCCGGGCGGCTGGTGGCCGGCGGCCGTGCCGAGTACCGGCAGAAAGGCCGGCGCAGCGTACGTGCACGGATGACGCTCGAGGCGGGTGAAGGCACTTTCCGGGTCGTCTTCAACGACCTGGCGACGGCATCGGCCGATGCCGGTGGTTTCGCGCCGCTGATCCAGCAGGACGCCGCAGGCTGGGAAAACGCCCTGGAAGCGCTCATCGCCATCGAGCAACCGCTGCTCGACTGCATGTTCCGCTGAGCAGCCCTTCTCCGGCCCCTAGCGGTCGATCAGCTCGCCACCCGGCAGGAACTGCCAGGTGCGGGTGACGTGCAGCACGTCGGGGTCTTCCTGGGTCTTCGGCAGCGGCGAGAACGGCTGCGACAGCTTGACGATGCGGGTCGCGGCCTCGTCCAGCATCGGCACGTGGCTGGACTGGACGATGCGGATGCTTTCCACGCTGCCGTCGCGGCGCACGCCCACGCTGATCACGACCAGTCCGCCGATACGGCGGCGGCGGGCTTCGTCCGGATAGTTGAGGTTGCCGACTCGCTCCACCCGGTCCACCCAGCCGCGCAGGTAGTCGGCCCACGCGTATTCCTTGGTGCTGGCGGAGACGAACTTGCGTTTCGGGCGCTTGGCGTATTCCTGCGAGCGCAACTGGATCTCGGCGGCGAGCCGCGCCATCTCGATGTCGCGGTCGATCTTCTCGCGGCCTCGCGGCGCCTGGTTGGCATCCACCTGCTGCAGAGGCTGCGGCATCGGCAACGCCTGCTGGCCATTGGCCGATGCCACGACCCGCGCATCCGGCGGCGGCGTGGGCGCGGGCGATTGCGCATGCAGCGGGCGCGGCGCCAGGCCGTCCTCCGGCTGCGGCAGTGGCCCGGCCTGCGGGGCGGTGGGGCGGCTGCTCTTGTCGTGCTCGCCACCACCCTGGTTGTTGGCCTGGGCCAGGAAATCCGCCTGCGCCGGGGTCAGGGGTGTCTGCGTGCGGCTCAGGATCACGTCCAGCGTGGGCAGCATCGGGGCCGCATCCTCCACCGCGAAGCCAATGCCCAGGATCACCATCGCGTGCACCAGCACCGACAGCACCAGGGTCGCGCCCAGCCGCGTGGATTCACCGATCACGGGCGGCGCGGGCAGCGACGCGGGGGCGGCGGCCGCGCCCATCAGGCCGCCGACGTGGCTTCGATGCGGTCGAACAGCGTGCCGGCGATGTTGAGGCCGAACTGCGCGTCCAGTTCGCGGATGCAGGTCGGGCTGGTGACGTTGACCTCGGTCAGGAAGTCGCCGATCACGTCCAGGCCGACGAACAGCATGCCGCGCCGCTTCATCTCCGGGCCCACCTGGGCGGCGATCCAGCGGTCGCGCTCCGTCAGCGGCCGGCCTTCGCCGCGCCCGCCGGCGGCCAGGTTGCCGCGGAATTCGTCACCCTGCGGGATTCGTGCCAGGCAGTAATCCACCGGCTCGCCATCGACCAGCAGGATGCGCTTGTCGCCATCCACGATCTCCGGCAGGTAACGCTGCGCCATCGCCAGGTGCACGCTGCCTTGGGTCAGGGTTTCCAGGATCACGTTGAGGTTCGCCTCGCCGGCCCGGGCGCGGAAGATCGAGCGCCCGCCCATGCCGTCGAGCGGCTTCAGCACCGCCTCGCCGTGTTCGCCGACGAACGCCTTGAGCGCGGTTGGGTCACGGCTGACCAGGGTCGGCGGGCAGCATTGGGGGAACAGCAGCGCGGCCAGTTTCTCGTTGAAGTCGCGCAATCCCTGCGGGTCGTTGACCACCCGCGCGCCTTGGCGCTGGGCCATGCCGAGCAACTGGGTGTCGTGCAGGTAGTCGGCGTCGACCGGCGGATCCTTGCGCATCAGCACCACCTGGCCGGGTCCGAAGTCCAGTTCCCGCCAGTCGCCAAGGCGGAAATGGCGGCCCTGCACGTCCTGCACCGTCAGCGCGGCGGCGGTCGCGACCGCGCGCGCGCCGCGCAGCGCCAGCCCGCCGGGGCGCACGTAATGCAGCCGATGGCCGCGCCGCTGGGCCTCCAGCAGCATCGCGAAACTGGAATCCTTGGTGGTCTTGATGGACTCGATCGGGTCCATCACCACCACGACGTCGAGTGGTGCGGCGTCTGTCATCTGCGGGTCCATGGCGGGCTGCGCCGATGGTAGCAGGCGACGCGCAGCGTCCATCGATGTGACGCATTGCGGCGCTTGACAGGCCGGGTGCAGGCTGGGATATAGACAGTCCGGTCGCAGTGCAAAACCGCGACGGGCAATGGCGGCAAGGGGAACGCATGGCGCAGCAAGACGATCCAGGCATCAACCTCCAGGGCTTGAGGGTGATGGTCATCGACGACTCGAAGACGATCCGGCGCACGGCGGAAACGCTGCTTGCGCGGGAAGGCTGCGACGTGGTCACCGCAACCGACGGATTCGAGGCGCTGGCGAAGATCGCCGACCACAATCCGCAGATCATTTTCGTGGACATCATGATGCCGCGGCTCGACGGCTATCAGGCCTGCGCGCTGATCAAGAACAACCAGACGTTCAAAACTGTGCCCGTGATCATGCTTTCGTCGAAGGATGGTTTGTTCGACAAGGCGCGTGGTCGTATCGTGGGCTCCGAGCAATACCTGACCAAGCCCTTCACCCGTGAAGAACTGCTTGGCGCGATTCGGAAGTACGTCAACGCCTGACCGGGGGGTAGGGCATCAATGGCACGCATACTGCTGATCGAGGATTCGCCGACCGAGGCCGCGGTGATGACCCAGTTGCTGGAACGCAACGGGCACCACGTGACCACCTCGGGTAGCGCGGAGGATGGCATCGCCACCTGCCGTCGCGAAAAGCCGGACCTCGTGCTGATGGACGTGGTGCTGCCCGGCATGAACGGCTTCCAGGCCACCCGCGCGCTGTCGCGCGATGTCGATACCAGTCACATCCCGGTGCTCATCGTCAGCACCAAGGGCCTGGAGACCGACCGCGTCTGGGGCCTGCGCCAGGGCGCCAAGGACTACATCGTCAAGCCGCCGCGCGAGAGCGATCTCATCGCGCGGATCAACGCACTGATCGGGCACTGAGCATGGCCAAGCGCGGCAAGCAGAAGCAGAAGGGCAAGCCGCAGGCGGCCGCCGCCGTCGAGGCCGTGTCCGCCGCGCCGGACGACGTTGCCGCCATCGAGTCCGTCGAGGCGCCGGTCGTCGAGCCGGACGCGGTGGCGCAGGTCGAGGACCAGGCCGGGCCCGTCGACGCGTTCGACGCCATCGCCGCCGTCGAAGCGGTGGAGGAGGCTGCGCCCGAAGTCGTCGAGCCGCCCGTGCAGGAAGCGCCGCGCCCTGCGCGCGCCAAGCCCTCGCGCCGGGTGTCGTCGCGTCCGCGCGACAAGCGTTCGCCGTTCCTGGTGCTGGCCGATTACGAACAGCGCAGCTTGGCGCACGTGGCCGGCCTCCCGGAACAGCTCGATGCGCCGGGCCTGTGGCGCGGCGTTGCCTACCGGGTCGGCTCGCACCGTCTCGCGTCGGGTTTCGACGAGGTGGTGGAAATCATGCCGCTGCCGCTGGTCAGCCATGTCCCCGGTTCGTTGCCGTGGATGCTTGGCGTGGCCAACGTGCGCGGCACCCTGTTGCCGGTGGTCGACCTCAAGCAGTTCCTCGAGGGCGAACGCACCGTGCTGCACGAAAGCCAGCGCGTGCTGGTGGTCCGCCAGCCCGGCGGCGATGTCGCCGTCACCATCGACGAGCTTTACGGGCAGCGCAGCTTCGTCGACGGCCAGGGCATCGAACTCGACTCGGTGTCCGAAGGCCGCTATGCCTATTTCATCGATCGTGCCTACCGCGTCAATGACCAGGACTGGGGCGTGTTCAGCCTCGATCGCCTGGCCCGTACTCCCGAATTCCGCCAAGCCGCCGCGTAACCCGCGGACCCATACGCAACCCGAGGTCGCAACATGAGCACTCTGATGGATTCCGTCGCCGGCAAGGGCCGCAACATCAGCACCAACTTCTGGATCTGGTTGCTGATCGGTTCGCTGCTGGTCTTCGCCGGCAACACCCTGTACGCGACCACCAAGGCTTCGCGCCTCGGTGGCGCCAGTACCGCGGCCTCGCGCCTGCAGCTGAACTCGCAGCGACTGGCCAACCAGGGCCGCGAAGCGATCGAAGGCAATGCGCAGGCGTTCGATGCGTTCAAGGCGACCAAGGGTGAAGTCGACGAGGACATCAAGACCCTCAACGACCGCTTCGGCGACCAGGCCGGCGTGTCCGGTCCGATCCGCACGGTGAGCAATACCTGGGATCCGCTGGCCAAGCGCGCCGACGAAGTGATGGCCTCGCAGCAGGCGGTGCTGGCGCTGGCCGGTCGCGCCGACAGCTTCAGCGCCAAGGTGCCGCAGCTGCAGGCCCAGTTGAACGAGGTGGTGCGTGGCTTGGCATCCGGCGGCGCCGGTTCCGGCCAGGTGTTCACCGCGCTGCAACAGGTGGTGACTTCCGCCGCCATGGCCCGCCGCATCGCCGAATTGCGCGCCGGCGGCAGCGGCGCGCAGGTCGCGGCGGACGCCCTCGGCCGCGACTCCGCGGTGTTTGATCGGTCGATGAACGCACTGCGCAATGGCAGCGGCGACATCGCCAAGGTGACCGCTGCTGGCGCGGTCGCCCCGCTCAACCAGGCCGCCACGCTGTGGGCCGGCATGAAGAAGGACCTCGACGGCATCGTCGGTGACTCGAAGAAGCTGATCGGCGCGCAGGCCTCGGCCACGGCGCTTGCCAACGGCTCCGACAAGCTGCTCTCGGACAGCGAAAGCCTGTTCGCGGCGTTCACCTCGTTCGGCTCGCTGAAGGACACCAGCATCGTCGGCGGCGTCTGGGTCAGCATCCTGTCCGGCCTGCTGATGCTGTTCTCGATCGGCGGCCTGGTCTGGGCGCAGGGTCGCGCGCAGCGCCTGCGCTACCACACCACCAAGGAACTGAACGACCGCAACCAGGAGGCGATCATGCGCCTGCTGGACGAAATGGGTTCGCTCGCGGAAGGCGACCTGACCGTGAAGGCGACCGTGACCGAGGACATGACCGGCGCGATCGCGGACTCGATCAACTTCGCCGTGGAACAGCTGCGTACCCTGGTGGCGACGATCAACGACACCTCGGTGCAGGTGGCCTCCAGCGCGCAGGAAACGCAGGCGACCGCCATGCACCTCGCCGACGCCGCCGAGCACCAGGCGCAGGAAATCAATACCGCCACCGACCGCATCAACGAAATCGCGTCGAGCATTAACCAGGTCTCGCGCAACTCCGCCGACTCGGCCGAGGTGGCGCGTCGCTCGGTGCAGATCGCGACCAACGGTGCAGGCGTGGTGCGGCAGACGATCGCCGGCATGGACAGCATTCGCGACCAGATCCAGGAAACCTCGAAGCGCATCAAGCGCCTGGGCGAGAGCTCGCAGGAAATCGGCTCGATCGTTGAACTGATCAACGACATTTCCGAACAGACCAACATCCTGGCGCTGAACGCCGCGATCCAGGCGGCCTCGGCTGGTGAAGCGGGCCGCGGGTTCGCGGTGGTGGCCGACGAAGTGCAACGCCTCGCGGAACGCTCTTCCGGCGCGACCAAGCGCATCGAATCGCTGGTCCAGACCATTCAGGCCGATACCAACGAGGCCGTCAGCTCGATGGAGCAGACGACCTCGGAAGTGGTCGCCGGCGCCCGACTGGCCGAGGACGCGGGTACCGCGCTGGGCGAGATCGAAAAGGTGTCGTCCGACTTGTCCGGGCTGATTGAAGGCATCTCGGTGGCAGCGCAGGAACAGTCCCACGCCGCGACCGACATCACCCAGACGATGAACACGATCCAGTCGATCACCGCGCAGACGTCGCAAGGCGCCAGCCAGACCGTGCAATCGATTGGTAACCTCGCGCAGCTCGCGTCCGACCTGCGTCGTTCGGTCGCCGACTTCAAGCTGCCGGCCTGAGTGCAGGCAGGGACACCAGGGGTCGGGATGAACAGCACCCACCAGGCAAGCCCCGCGTTGCGGGGCGATAGCGGAGCTTCGCGATGACCACGGCGCTGCGCGATGCCATCGACCATACCGCGCTCGGCTGGGTGAAGCCCGAGATCGACGAGACCCTGCGCCAGGCGCGGCTCGAGATCGAGGCCTTCGTCGAAGCCCCCGCGGACGTGTCGCCCATGCGCGCGTGCGCCGGTTACCTGCACCAGGTGCAGGGCACCCTGCGCATGCTCGAACTGCAGGCGCCGGCGATGGTGGCTGGCGAGATGGAACAACTTGCCAGCGCGCTGCTGGAGGGCGTGCCGGGCAACCGCGATGACGCGCTGGCGGCGTTGATGCGCGGCGTGGTGCAGTTGCCGGATTACCTGGAACGCCTGCAGGGCGGCCACCGCGACATCCCGATCGTGCTGCTCCCGCTGATCAACGACCTGCGCACCGCGCGGGGCGTGGACGCGCTGCAACAGGACGCTTTGCCCAGCCTCCTGGTCGAAGCGACCGATGCGGAAGTGGAACATGCGCGCGGCAGCCTCGCCGGGCGCAACCGCGCCTTGCTGGACACGGTGTCCGCGGCGCTCAAGGAAGACCTGCTGCGGGTCAAGGACGCACTCGACCTGCACCTGCGCGCGGGTGGCGGCAACGTCGCCGACCTGCAGCCGCAGGCGGAAGCGCTGGATCGCATCGGCGAAACCCTGGGCATGCTCGGGCTGGAAAGCGCGCGTGGCGTGATCCACGAGCAACGCAAGGTGGTGCAGGGCATCGCCGACGGTAGCCGGCCGCCCAGCGAAGACGACCTGATGGAAGTCGCCGGCGCGCTGATCTACATCGAACATTCGCTGGACGACCAGGTCACCCGCCTCGGCACGGGCGATGCCCCGGGCGACGGCGACGACCAGCTGGCGCAGGAATCGCGCAAGGTGATGGGCGTGCTGGCGCGCGAGGCCGCGGCCAACTTCGCCGAAGTCCGCAACGCCTTCGTCGCTTTCGTCGAGACCGACTGGGACCACGCGGTGCTGGAGCCGGTGCCGCGCCTGCTGGCCGAAGTGGCCGGCGCGATGCGCATCCTCAACCTGCCGCAACCGGCGGGTTACCTGGAAGCGCTGCGCCGCTACAGCCACGCGGAATTGCTGGGCCGCAAGCAGGTGCCCGGCGGACGCCAGCTGGACACCCTGGCCGATGCACTGGCCGGCATGGAGTACTACCTCGAATCGTTGCGCGATCCGCACGGCCAGCGCCAGGACCTGCTCGACAAGACCCGCACCAGCCTGGAACAGCTGCGCTACTGGCCGCTGCCGGACGACGACGTGGCCACCCTGTCCGAATCTGAAGCGGTCGAGGCTGCGCCGGTCGCCGGCGAGGCGGTGGTGTTCGAGGCGCCGCAGGCCGTCGAGGCTGCCGATGCCGCGGCCGCCACGGTCAGCGTGCAGGCCGATGCGCCCGTGCTCAATGCGGGCTTCGATGCGGTCGGCGACGAAATCGACGACGAGATCCGCGAGATCTTCCTGGAGGAGTTCCAGGAGGAAATCACCAACCTCGACGAGTTGCTGGCGCCGTGGAAGCGCACGCCCGAGAACGGCGAGTTGCTGCGCCCGATCCGCCGCGTGTTCCACACCCTCAAGGGCAGCGGCCGCCTGGTCGGTGCCAAGACGCTCGGCGAGTTCAGCTGGCACGTCGAGAACATGCTCAACCGCGTGCTCGATGGCTCGCGCCCGGCCAGCCCGGCGGTCGTGGCCTTCGTCGGCCAGACCCGCGCGGCGTTGCCGCAGCTGCTTGCCGCCCTGCGCGGCGAAGCCTCCGGTGCGCTCGACATCGCCTCGATGGAAGCCGTCGCCGACCGCCTGGCCGCGGGCGAAGACGTCGTGCTGGACACGCTCGGCACCGCGCCGGTGGCCAAGGTCGCGGAGCCTGCGGTCGACACCGCACCCGCCGTCGCGGCGGACACCGTCGTCGCCCACGTCGATCCCGTCCTGCTGGAAATCCTGGGGTCCGAGGTCGGCGGCCACCTGGAAACCGTGGATGCATGGCTGGCCCAAGCGCGTGCCGGCGACGCCAGCGTCAACGACGGCCTGCTGCGCGCGATCCACACCCTCAACGGTGCGTTCGCAATGACCGAAGTGCCGTCGGTGACCGCGTTCACCGCGCCGGCCGAGGGCTACGTGAAACGCCTGCTGGCCGCCAACGCGCCGGCCGACGCCGACGGCATCGCCATCCTTGGCGAGGTCGCCGACGCGGTGCGCACGACCACCGCGGCGCTGCAGTCCACGCCGGCCCAGGTGCCCGTGTACGCCGCGCTCGCCGCGCGTGTCGCGTCCCTGCGCGAAACCCTGCCCGAAGTCAGCCTGCCCTTCATCGATGCGAATGCCGAGGCCGCCCGCAAGGCGGCCGAGGAAGCCGAAGCGGCGGAAGCCGAGCGCATCGCGGCCGAGCATGCCGAGGCCGAGCGGCTCGCCGCGGAAGAAGCCGCGCGCCTCGAAGCCGAACGCGTCGAGAACGAGCGGCTGGAAGCGGAACGCCTGGCCGCGGAAGAAGCCGAAGCGGCGCGGCTGGCCGCAGAGCAGGCCGAAGCCGAGCGCATCGCCGCCGAGGAAGCGGCGGCGCGCGCGGAGGCCGAGCGCCTGGAAGCCGAACGCCTGGAAGCCGAGCGGATCGCGGCGTTGGAAGCCGAGGCCGCGCGGATCGCCGCGATCGAGTCCGAAGCCGAGCGCCTCGCGGCACAGGAAGCGGCCCGCCTCGAAGCCGAGCGCGTGGAAGCCGAACGCCTTGCCGCCCAGGAAGCCGCGCGGATCGAGGAGGAACGCCTGGAAGCGGAGCGCATCGCCGCTGCCGAAGCCGAGGAAGCCCGCCTGGCCGCCGAACGCGCGGAAGCCGAGCGCCTGGCCGCGGAAGAAGCGGCCCGCCTCGAAGCGGAGCGTGTGGAAGCCGAACGCATCGCTGCCGAAGAAGCCGAGGCGGCGCGTGTCGCCGCCGAGCAGGCGGAAGCTGCACGCATCGCCGAAGAAGAAGCTGCGCGCGCGGAAGCCGAGCGCGTTGCCGCCGAAGAAGCCGCACGCCTCGAAGCCGAGCGCGTGGAAGCGGAACGCATCGCCGCCGAACAAGCCGAGGCCGCACGCCTCGAAGCCGAGCGCGCCGAGGCCGATCGCCAGGAAGCCGAGCGCATCGTTGCGGCCCGCCAGGAAGCGGATCGCCAGGAAGCGGCGCGCCTCGCCGAGGCCCGCGCCGAAGCCGCGCGTGTCGAAGCGGAGCGTCGCGCCGCCGAAATCGCGGCGGCTGCCAAGGCCCGCGAACAGGCGGCATTGGCGGCACTGCTGTCGGCCGCGACCTCGGCCGAGGATCCGGACGAAGCCCTCGACATGGACGGGCTGGACGCGGAGCTGGTCGACATCTTCGTGGAAGAAGGCGGCGACCTGCTCGACCATTCCGACGGCTTGCTCGCGCTCCTGCGTGACGCGCCCGAGGATCGCGAGGCGATGGTCGGCCTGCAGCGCGACCTGCACACCCTGAAGGGTGGCGCCCGCATGGCCGGCATCATGCCGGTCGGCGAACTCGGCCACTCGATGGAAACCCTGCTGGAAGCAGTGGTGGCGCAGCGTGCCGAACTGGGCCGCGATGGCGTTCCGCTGCTCGAGCGTGGCTTCGACCGCCTGCACGGCATGATCACCCGTGTCGCCGCGCGTCGCGCGGTCGGCCTGCCGGTTGGCCTGATCGACGAACTGAACGCCCGCGCGGAAACCCCGGTCGCGCCGATCACGGAAGCGGCCGACGACGGGCTGGTGTTCGTGCCCGCGCCGGCGCCGAAGATCGAACTCAAGCCGCTGTCCGCACCGATGCTGCAGGACGGTTTCGGCGACGACGACGACATCGGCATCCGCGCACCGCAGGAGCAGGTGCGCATCCGCGCCGACCTGCTCGACCGCCTGGTGAACTACGCCGGCGAAGTGGCGATCTACCGCTCGCGCCTGGAACAGCAGCTCGCGGCGTTCCGCGGCACCGCGCAGGAAATGGAGCAGACCAACATCCGTCTGCGCGACCAGCTGCGCCGCCTCGACTCGGAAACGGAAGCGCAGATCATCGCCCGCTACCAGCGCGAGGGCGCGGCCGGCAACGAGACCTTCGATCCGCTGGAACTCGACCGCTTCAGCACCCTGCAACAGCTGTCGCGCGCCCTTGGCGAATCCGCGGCCGACTTGCAGGCCCTGCACGGGTCGATGGAAGACCTGACCCGCCAGTACGAAACCCTGCTGCTGCAGCAGTCGCGGGTGAGCTCCGACCTGCAGGAAGGCCTCATGCGCACGCGCATGGTGCCGTTCGAGGGCCTTGTCCCGCGCCTGCGCCGCGTCATCCGCCAGGCCACCGGCGAGACCGGCAAGCAGGCGCAGCTCAAGCTCGACGGCGCGCAGGGCGAACTCGACCGCAGCGTGCTGGAGCGCATGACCGCGCCGCTGGAGCACATGCTCCGCAACGCGATCGCGCATGGTTTGGAAACGCCGGAAGCGCGCCGCAAGGCGGGCAAGGGCGACGAAGGCACGATCCGCGTCGCGGTCCGTCGCGAAGGTTCGGAAGTCGTGCTGCAGGTCGGCGACGATGGCGCCGGCCTGGATCGCGCCGCGATCCGCACCCGTGCGATCGAACGCGGGTTGATCAAGCCCGATGCGATCCTCTCCGACGGCGACCTCGACGTCCTCATCCTCGAGCCGGGCTTCTCCACCGCTGAAACCGTCAGCCGCCTGGCCGGCCGCGGCGTCGGCATGGACGTGGTCGCCAGCGAAGTGCGCCAGCTCGGCGGCTCGCTGGACATCGCCTCGAAGCCGGGCGAAGGCACCACCTTCACCCTGCGCCTGCCGCAGACCTTGGCGGTCACCCAGGCGGTGTTCGTCAAGATCGGCGACACCCAGTACGCGGTGCCCATCGCCTCGGTGCGCGGCGTGGGACGCATCAGCCGCGACGAGATCAACAAGCCGGATGCGGTCTACCGCTACGGTGGCGAGGACTACGCGCTGCACGACCTCGGTAGCCTGGTCGGCAGCACCACGGTGAAGGCGGAAGGTCAGTTGCAGATCCCGCTGCTGCTGGTGCGCTCGGGCGACCTGCGCGCGGCGGTGGCGATCGACCAGGTCGTCGGCAACCGCGAAATCGTGGTGAAGGCGGGCGGACCGCAGCTGGCATCGGTGCCGGGCATCTTCGGCGCCACCATCATGGGTGACGGCCGGGTGGTGGTCATCCTCGACATCGCCCCGCTGGTGCGTCGCTTCGCCGCGATGCCGCGCGACGTGGCGCCGGTCGAGCAGGTGGTGGAGGCGCGCCGGGTGCCGCTGGTCATGGTGGTCGACGACTCGATCACCATGCGCAAGGTCACCGGCCGCGTGCTGGAACGCCACAACTTCGAGGTCGCGACCGCGAAGGACGGCATCGATGCGCTGGAACGGATGGCCGACATCATCCCGGACCTGATGCTGCTCGACATCGAAATGCCGCGCATGGACGGCTACGAGCTGGCGACCGCGATGAAGGCGGATCCACGCATGCGCGACGTGCCGATCATCATGATCACCTCGCGTACCGGCGACAAACACCGCCAGCGGGCGATGGACCTCGGCGTCGAGCGCTATCTCGGCAAGCCGTACCAGGAAGTCGAGCTGATGCGCAACGTGTTCGAGCTGCTCAAGCTGGAGCGCGCCGGTGACGGTCAGCTGCAATGAACCGCAAGCGCGTGGTCGTGCTGGCGCGCGCGGGGGCTGCGCGCGACCGCACTGAGGCCGCGATCGTGCAGGCCGGCGCGGAGGTTGCCGCCCTGCTCGATCCGGCGACGGCGGCCGAGGACGATGTGCGCGCGGCGTCGCCGGACGTGCTGCTGGTGATCCTGGATGCGCTGGTCGAGCAGGCGCTGGATCGGTTCGATGCCGTGCTCGGCGATCCCGCGCTGGAAATCCTGTTCGACGATGCCGACGTCGCCGCCAAACGCGATGCGTGGGAAACCGCGCGCTGGGCGCGGCACCTGCAGGCCAAGCTGCACGGCCACGACGACGTACTGCCTCCCGTCCGGGATGCCGACACCACGGCGCCGACCTCGTTGGAGGCCGAGCCGAAGGGGTTCCAGGCGGAGATGGATGCCTTGAGCCTGCAGGTCGCGGCCATGCCCGACGTGCCGCAGTCGCGCCCGCCGGCCTCGTCCAGCGCGCCCGGGGCGGTGGTGATCGCGGCTGGCGTGGGCGGTCCCGACGCGGTGCGCCAGTTGCTGGGCGGCCTGCCGCCGCAGTTCCCGCGCCCGGTGGTGCTGCGCCAGCGGATCGAGGGCGGCCAATACGACAAGCTGGTCCGGCAGATGCAGCGCGCGGCGCAGATGCCGGTGGCATTGGCGCAGGCTGGCGATGTCCTTCAGCCGGGCACCGTGTACGTGCTGGCGGATGGCCTGGACCTCCAGGCCGCGCCGGCCGGACTGGTCTTCGCGCCCGCCGACGGCGAGCCAACCTATGCCGCGTTGCGCGCCGAGGACAGCGCCCTGCTGCTGCTCAGCGGCGCCGATGTCGCCTTGCTCGACCAGGCCATGGCGATGCGCTGGGCCGGTGGCCTGGTCGTGGGCCAGTCGGCCGACCATTGTTTCGATCCAGCCGCCAGCAATGCACTGGTGGCTCGGGGTGGCGAGGCGCTCGGTCTTGCCCAACTCGCCCAAAAACTGCTGCAACGCTGGCCCGCCTGAGGTTTCCCATGTCCGTCCCCATGCAGACTGCCCCTGACCAGATCATCCGCGGCGTGCTCATCCAGGTCGCCAATGCGCGCCTGCTGTTGCCCAACGCGGCGATCGCCGAAGTGTTGTCCTACGCGGACCCGGAGCCGATCGCGGATGCGCCGGACTGGTTGCTGGGGCGTACGCGCTGGCGCGGCTGGCAGGTGCCGCTGGTGGCCTTCTCGCGCTTCACCGGGATCGCCGACGAGAAGGGCGGATTGGGCAGCAAGGTGATCGTGCTCAAGGCGCTGGGCGGTGACGCCAAGCGTCCGTTCTTCGCGCTGCTGACCCAGGGCTTCCCGCGACTGGTGACGGTGACCGAAACCACGCTCTCGGCCGAGGGCGACGACACGGAATTGCTGGAAGGCGTGCTGAGTCGCGTTCGCCTCAACGATGACGATGCGCTGGTGCCGGACCTGGCTGTGATCGAGGAACAGATCGCCGCGGCGCTCGCCGCCGCGGCCTGATCGCGGCGACCGCTCAGCCCAGGTCGCCGCAGGCGGCCTGCAGGGCCGCGATCGCGGCGATCCCGGCGGTTTCGGTGCGCAACACGCGCGGCCCCAACTTCAGCCCCTCGTAACCGGCCGCGACCAGGTGTTCGCGGTCGCGCGGCGACCAACCGCCCTCGGGCCCGATCGCGAGGGTGCAGGCGTGCAGCTGGATACCGCGCAGCGATGACAGCGATGCCTCCGCGAACGGGTCGAGGATGAAACCGCGGCCCTCGCGCATGGCCGCCGCCTGCGCCAGCGACTGTGGTGCCGCGACCTCCGGCAACGTCGCACGACCACTCTGCTCGCAGGCCGACACCACGATCCCGCGCCAGTGCGCCAGTCGCTTGTCCGCACGCTGCGCGTCCAGCTTCACCTCGCTGCGATCGCTGCTGGCCGGCAGGATCCGGGCGATGCCGAGTTCGGTCGCCTTCTGCAGGATCCAGTCCATCTTCTCGCCGCGGGCGATGCCCTGCAGCAGGGTGATGCGCAGTGGCGATTCGTTGTCGATGCGGCGCGCCGCGACGATCTCCGCGCGCGCTTCGCGCTTGCCGATGATGGTGATCCGCGCGTCGTAATCGTGTCCGTCGCCGTTGAACAGCACGCAGGCATCGCCGACCTGCAGGCGCAGCACCCGCAGCAGGTGCGCGGCGACGTCCTCCGGCAACGCGACCTCGATGCCGGCCTGCAACGGCAGGTCGACGTGGCTGCGGGTCAGGCGCATGCGGTGGCCTCCAGGATGGCGTCGCGGGTCACCCGCGCCAGCAATTGCAGTTGCTCGTCGTCGATGCAGTACGGTGGCATCCAGTACAGCGTGTCGCCGAGCGGTCGCAGCACCACGCCCTGCCGAAGGGCGGCGCGATACGCGCGCAATCCGACCCGCAACGCGGGATCGAATGGCGTGCGCTTGTCGCCACCCTGCGTCAATTCGAACGCGACGATCATCCCGGCCTGGCGCACATCCGCCATGTGCGGCAGCGCCGCCAGTGGCGCGGCGAGTCGTGACATGCGCGCCGCCGTCGCGCGATTGCGCGCGAGGATGTCGTCGGATTCGAAGATCGCCAGTGAGGCCAGCGCGGCGGCGCAGGCCAGCGGGTTGCCGGTGTAGCTGTGCGAGTGCAGGAAGGCGCGCTCGCGCGAATCGTCCAGGAAGCCGTCGTAGATCGCCTGCGTGCACAGCACCGCGGCCAGCGGCAGGAAGCCGCCGGTGAGCCCCTTCGACAGGCACAGCAGGTCGGGCTGCACACCGGCCTGTTCGCACGCGAACAGGCTGCCGGTGCGCCCGAAGCCGACCGCGATCTCGTCGGCGACCAGGAACACGCCATGCGCATCGCAGAGTTCGCGCGCGCGGCGCAGGTACCGTGGGTCGTGCATGCGCATGCCGCCGGCGCACTGCACGCGCGGCTCCAGGATGAGCGCGCAGACCTCGCCTGGATGGCGTTCCAGAAGGTCGCGCAGGCCGTCGGCCGCGCGGTCGGCGCAGTCGATGGCGGTTTCGCCCGGCCCGGCCGCATAGCTGTCCGGCGAGGGCGCGAACAGGCATTCGGCGAGCAGCGGCGCATACACGCGTCGATACAGCGGGATGTCGCCCACCGACAACGCGCCGATGGTCTCGCCGTGGTAGCCGTTCTCCAGGGCGACGAACTTGCTGCGCCGGTCCTCGCCGCGGTTGCGGAACCAGTGGAAGGCCATCTTCAGCGCGACTTCCACGCCGGCCGACCCATTGTCGGCGTAGAACACCTTCGACAGTGCGGCGCGCCCGGATTCGCGCGGTGCGATCGCCAGCAATTTCTCGGCCAGCTCGACCGCGGGTTGATGCGAGAAGCCGGCCAGGATCACCTGCTCCAGCGTCATCGCCTGCTCGGCGATGGCGCGGGCGATCCGCGGCTCGGCGTGGCCGAACAGGTTGGTCCACCAACTGCTGACCGCATCCAGGTAACGCCGGCCGTCCCGGCCGACCAGCCACGCCCCTTCGCCGCGCTCGATCGGCACCAGCGGCAGCACGTCGGGGTGCTCGCGCATCTGCGTGCACGGGTGCCAGAGCACGTCCAGGTCGCGTGCCCGCCATGCATCCGCGGCGGCTATCATGTCGGCATCGTGAAATCCTTCCATTCGCCCATTATCGCCGCGGGAGGCGTGCCATGAGCCGACCCCTGCCCATCATCCACGGCATCACCGAGCACGACGAGAGCCCGTACCGGATGGAGCGGCTCGACCTGGAGTTCAGCAACGGCGAGCGCCGTCGTTACGAACGACTGCACGGCCGCGGCCACGGCGCGGTCGCGGTGGTGCCGATGCTGGATGCCGAGACGGTCCTGCTGGTCCGCGAATACGCCGCCGGCGTGCATCGCTACGAACTGGGCCTGGTGAAGGGCCGCATCGATGCCGGCGAGAGCCCCATCGAGGCCGCCAACCGCGAATTGATGGAAGAGGCCGGCTACGGCGCCCGCGATCTCCAGGTGCTGCGCAGCATCACCCTGGCGCCGGTGTACATGAGCCACCAAACCCATTTGGTGCTGGCGCGCGACCTGTATCCGCAGCGCCTGCCCGGCGATGAACCCGAGGAACTGGAAGTGGTCCCGTGGAAGCTCGACGACCTGGGCGAGCTGATCCTGCGCGAGGATTTCTCGGAAGGCCGCACCATCGCGTCGTTGTTCATCGCCCGCGAGTGGCTGAGGCAGCAGCGATGATCCTGTCGAACGAACAACGCGATGCGGTCATCGCGCTGGCGCGCGCCGCCGCCGCCGAGATCCTGGCGGTGTACGAGAGTCCGTTCGCCATCGAGCACAAGGACGACCGCTCGCCGCTCACGGCCGCCGATCTCGCATCGCATCGCTGCATCGTGGCGGGCCTGCACGCACTGACGCCGGACATCCCGGTGCTCTCGGAAGAATCGAGGGACCTCGACATCGCCGCGCGTCGCGAATGGTCGACGTTCTGGCTGGTCGATCCGCTCGACGGCACCCGCGAATTCATCAAGCGCAACGGCGAATTCACCGTCAACATCGCCCTGGTCGAGGACGGCGTGGCGAGCTGGGGCGTGATCCAGCAGCCGGTGACCGGCGCGCTCTGGCATGGCGGTGCCGGCCACGGGTCGTTCATCCGCGAGGGTGACGCCGGCGACGTGCCGATCCATGCGCGCATTCCCGCATCGGAACCCCTGCGGATCGCCGCCAGCCGCTCGCATCGCGACGAGCGCACCCAGGCGGTGATCGACGCGTTGCCCGGCAGCGACGTGGTGGGCTGCGGCTCGTCGCTGAAGTTCTGCCGGATCGCCGATGGCGGCATCGACCTGTATCCGCGCTTCGGTCCCACCAGCGAGTGGGACACCGCCGCCGGCCAGGCGATCCTGGAAGGCGCGGGTGGCGCGGTGCTGGATCCGCGCGGCCGCCCGTTCCGCTACAACCAGCGCGACACGTTGCTCAATGGCGACTTCATCGCGTTGGGCGACATCGCCCTGCGCGACCGCTTGCCCGCATGAGCGAACCGGGTCCGGTCGAATCACGCCAGGTCGAGTCGCTGCTCGCGATCATGGCGAAACTGCGCGATCCCGACGGCGGCTGTCCGTGGGACCTGGCGCAGGATTTCTCGACCATCGCGCCGTACACCATCGAAGAGGCGTACGAAGTCGCCGATGCGATCGACCGCAATGACCTGGTCGACCTGAAGGACGAACTCGGCGACCTGCTGCTGCAGGTGGTCTTCCATGCGCAGATGGCGAAGGAGCAGGGTGCGTTCGAGTTCGCCGACGTGGTCGCGGCGATCTGCGACAAGATGACGCGCCGGCATCCCCACGTATTTGCGGAGGAGGCGCGCAAGGACGATGCAGACGCGCAACTGCGGCACTGGGAAGACCTCAAGCGCGCCGAGCGCGCGGCGAAAGGCGATGCCGATGCGTCCGCACTGGCCGGCATCTCGCGCGGCCTGCCGGAGTGGCAGCGCGCGGTGAAGCTGCAGCACAAGGCGGCCAAGGTCGGCTTCGACTGGCCCGGCCCCGAACCCGTGCTGGAGAAATTGCACGAGGAAATCGAGGAAGTGCGGGTGGAATTCGCGGCCGTCGCGGCTTCACCCGACGATGCCGCCGCGCGCGACCGGCTGGAGGACGAACTCGGCGACATCCTGTTCGTCTGCGCCAACCTGGCGCGCCACGCGAAGGTCGACATGGGTAGCGCGCTGCGCCGGGCCAACCTGAAATTCGAGCGCCGCTTCCGCGCGATGGAAGCGCTGGCGGCCGCGGATGGCGGCCTTGCCGGGCAATCGCTGGAAGCGCAGGATCGCTATTGGGATCGCGCCAAGGCGGCGGAGAAGGGAGCGGCAGCATGAGCAGCGACGCGCAGCACGAGTTCGCCAGCTTCAGCGAGTTCTATCCGTTCTACCTGGGCGAGCATCGCAACACCATCTGCCGTCGCCTGCATTTCACCGGCACCAGTTTCGCGCTGGGCTTCATCCTGCTGGCCGTGACCAGCGGCAACGCGTGGTGGTTCCTCGGTGCCTTGCTGTCGGGCTATGCATTCGCGTGGATCGGGCATTTCTTCTTCGAGAAGAATCGCCCTGCCACGTTCAAGCACCCGTTCTATTCCTTCGCCGGCGACTGGGTGATGTACAAGGACATCCTGGTCGGGAAGATCCCGTTCTAGCGGGTCGGCATGAGAGGTGTCCCGGTCGCGCGGATGCCATGCAGCAAGCGCACTACTCCAGGAAGATCAACCACGCCGCCGCCGCGATCAGCGCGAACCCGGCCCAGTGGTTCCACTTCAGTGGCTGGCCCAGGTACCAGATCGAGAACCCGGCGAACACCAGCAAGGTGATCACCTCCTGCATGCCCTTCAGTTGTGGCGCGCTGTAAAGCGCGCTGCCCATGCGGTTGGCCGGGACCATCAGCAGGTACTCGAAGAACGCGATGCCCCAACTCGCCAGGATCACTTTCCAGAGCGCGACATCCTTGTGCTTGAGGTGCGCGTACCAGGCGAAGGTCATGAACACGTTGGAGAACAGCAACAGCACCGGCGGCAGGAAGCGGTCGTAGGGCATGGGGGGCAGGGGCGACGGAAAGTTGCCGACAGGGTAGTCCTTCACGTCGCTTCCACTCCGAACCCGGCATGTTTCACAAAGCTGAAGACATGTATGGAGCATGTATGCGGGCACAGGAACAAGCGGGATTGGTCCTCATCGTCGAGGACAACCGCAATATTTCGGAAATGGTCGGCGAATACCTGGAAAGCCGGGGCTTCGAGGTGGATTACGCCTCGGACGGCCTGGACGGTTATCGCCTTGCGGCTGAGAACACCTACGATGTCATCGTCCTCGACCTGATGTTGCCGCGCCTGGACGGCATCGAGGTCTGCAAGCGCTTGCGCAACGAGGCGCGCAAGTCCACGCCGGTGTTGATGCTGACCGCGCGCGACACCCTCGATGAAAAGCTCACCGGCCTGTCGTCCGGCGCGGACGACTACCTGACCAAGCCGTTCGCGATCCAGGAACTGGAAGCACGCCTGCGCGCCTTGATCCGCCGCGAACGCCGCCAGGTCGGTTCGGAAGTGCTGAAGGTCGCCGACCTGGTGCTCGACCCGGCTTCGCTGCGCGCCACCCGCGGGGGCAGCGAACTGCAGCTGTCGCCGATCGGCCTGCGCCTGCTCACCATCCTGATGCGCGAGTCGCCGCGGGTGGTCACCCGCCAGGAGATCGAGCGCGAGATCTGGGGCAACAGCCTGCCGGACTCGGACACGTTGCGCAGCCACCTGTACAACCTGCGCAAGGTCATCGACAAGCCGTTCGACCGCCCGTTGCTGCATACCGTGCAGAGCGCCGGTTACCGCATCGCGGACATCGCCAGCCAGTTGGGCTGAACGCGCGGCTTTGCTGGTGGAAAAAACCCAACGCCATCTTCGCGAGATCTTCCTGCTGCAATTGGCGATCGGATGCCTGGTCGTGGTGCTGTGCGTGCTCGGCGTGCAGGCGATGTACGGCTTCGCCGCGACCCCGTGGGTGTCGGCGCCCGTGCTCGTGGTCGCGTTGGGTGCCGTGATCGGTGTCACCTGGATGAGCTATCGCGCGACACGGCGGGTCATCGAGCCGATGGACTGGTTGCTGCGCGAGGTCGCGCGCTGGGATCCGCAACGCCCGGATACCGCGGCGCTCGCGCCGGCCAATGTGCCGGCCGCGGTGCAGGGCGACGTGCGCAAGATGGCCGAAGCCCTGCATGCGCTCGGCCAGCGGCTCGATACCTACGTCACCCGCGAGCGCGACTTCACCCGCGATGCCAGCCACGAGTTGCGCACGCCGCTGACGGTGATCCGCGTGGCGACCGACCTGATTGGCCACGACGAAGGCCTCTCGACGCGCTCCCGGCGCTCGCTGGCGCGCATCCAGGGTGCGGCGGAGTCGATGGAGTCGCTGATGTCCGCGCTGCTGTTGCTCGCCCGCGACAGCGAGGTGCCGCTGGAGACGGAAGACTTCGACGTGCGCGAGGTGGTGGAGCACGAGATGGAGAAGGTGCGCTCGCTGCTCGAGGACAAGGGCGTGTCGCTGCTGCTGGACGTGCAGGCGGAACCGGTTCTGCATGCGCCGCCACGCGTATTGCAGGTCATCGTGTGCAACCTGCTCAGCAATGCGGCGCGCTTCACCGATGCCGGCAGCGTGCAAGTGCGGCTCCTGCAGGATCGGATCGAGATCGAGGACACCGGGATCGGCATGGATGCGGCCGCGCTGGCGCGTGCATTCGAGCCTTTCTATCGGGCCAGCATCGAGCAGCCGGTCGGCCCTGGCTTGGGCCTGTCGATCGCACAGCGGCTTGGGCATCGCTGCGGGTGGCCGTTGCAGCTGGCCAGCGTGCCCGGGCAGGGGACGCGCGCCAGCATCCTGTTCGGGGCCCGCAACCGGGACCAATGACCCGTTGCGGCAGGTGCGTGGCCGGTTAGCATGCGCGCGCTGTCAACCGCGCCGGCATCCGCGCGTTCCCGACCCTTTCCGGACTCCCCTCCCCGCATGAACCAGCCTCGTCGTCGTCCTGCCTTCCCCCTGCGCAAGCTGGGCATCGCCGCCATCGTCATCGCCGTCGCGGCCGGCGGCTGGTATTTCTGGGGCAAGCGCGGGGCGTCGGCCGATGGCGGCTACCGCACCGAGACCGTGCAGCGCGGCGACGTGCGCGTGGCGATCTCCTCGACCGGCACGCTCAGCGCGATCTCCACGGTCACCGTGGGCAGCCAGGTGTCGGGCCAGATCACCGAAGTGCTGGTCGATTTCAATGACCGCGTGACCAAGGGCCAGGTGCTGGCCACGATCGATGCGTCGACCTACCAGGCACAGATCGAGCAGGGCTCCGCGCAGATCGCCAGCGCGCAGGCCTCGTTGCGGCAGGCGCAGGCAGGCCTGCGCAACGCGCAACTGGACTACAACCGCAAGGCCGACCTCGGCCGCCAGCAATTGGTCAGCAAGAGCGACGTCGACCTGGCGCGTTCGTCGCTGGAACAGGCGCAGGCGCAGGTGAACTCCGCGCAGGCGCAGATCCGCCAGCAGACCGCCTCCACCCAGACCACCCGGGTCAACCTGCAACGCACGGTGATCCGCTCGCCGGTGGACGGGGTGGTGCTCACCCGCACGATCGAGCCCGGCCAGACCGTGGCCGCCAGCCTGTCCGCGCCGGAACTGTTCACCATCGCCGAGGACCTGGCGAAGATGAAGATCGAACTGGCCGTGGACGAATCCGACATCGGCCAGGTGAAGGTCGGCCAGGTCGTCAGCTTCAGCGCCGATGCCTTCCCGGAGCGGCAGTTCAAGGGCGTGGTCGACCAGGTGCGGCTCTCCGCAACCACTTCGAACAATGTCGTCACCTATCCGGTGGTGGTCACCGTCGACAACAGCGACGGCACCCTGCTGCCCGGCCTGACGGTCAACGCCGAGATCGAAGTGAGCAAGCGCAGCGATGTATTGAAGCTCGCGAACGCGGCGCTGCGCTTCAAGCCGGCCGAGGGTTCGCCGCTGGCGGCGCTGCAGGGCGCTGGCCCGGGCCAGGGTCCGGGCGCGCAGGGCGGTCGTGGCGCGGGCATGAGCGAAGACCTGCAGGCGCTGGCGGCCACGCTCGCGCTGAAGCCGGAGCAGCAGGCCGCGTTCGATGCCGCGCTGGAGCAGATGAAGCAACGCCAGGCGGAGCGCATGGCGCAGGCGCCGGCGCAAGGCCAGCAGGGCGGCAACCGCATGTTCGGCGGTGGCCCGCCGCGCATGGGTGGCGGCCAGGGCGGCGGCGACGCCAGCATGCAGGCGCAGATGCGCGCGCGCATGCGCGACCGCTTCAACCAGCAGTTCGCCGCCTTCCGCGACACCCTGGACGATGCCCAGCGCGCGAAGTGGGACGGCGCGCGCGATGCCCAGCTCAACGCCAAGCGGGTCACCATCTACAAGCTGGTCGACGGCAAGCCGCAGGTCGCGATGGCGCGATTGGGCGCCAGCGACGGCAGCAGCACCGAAATCTCCGGCCGCGACATCGCCGAGGGCGACCTGGTCATCGCGGGCGAGCAATCGGCGACGGAGAGCAAGTGATGGCCGTCGGCGTGGCCGAGGCGGCGGTGCCGGTCATCCGCACGCAGGGCCTGAGCAAGATCTACTCCGCCGGCACCGAAGCGGAAGTCGCGGCGCTGCGGGGCGTGGACCTGGTGATCGACCGCGGCGAATTCGTTGCGATCATGGGTCCGTCGGGCTCCGGCAAATCGACCCTCATGAATCTCATCGGTTGCCTGGATACGCCCACCGCCGGCAAGTACTTCTGCGATGGCGTGGACGTGTCCACGCTCGACAAGGAAGCGCTGGCCACGCTGCGACGCGACAAGATCGGCTTCGTGTTCCAGGGCTTCCACCTGCTCACGCGGATGGATGCGACCGACAACGTGGCGATGCCGCTGGGCTATGCGCGCATCCCGCCGGCGCAACGCAAGGAGCTGGCCCGCGCCGCGCTCGCGTCGGTCGGCCTTGCGGAGCGCGCCGGGCATCGCCCGAACGAACTCTCCGGCGGCCAGCAACAGCGCGTGGCGATTGCCCGCGCGCTGGTCAACAAGCCGCCGATCCTGCTGGCCGACGAACCCACCGGCGCGCTCGACAGCAAGACCGGCGAGGAAATCCTGGCCCTGTTCAAGCGCCTGCGCGACGAGGGCCACACCGTGATCCTGATCACCCACGACGCGCACGTGGCGGCGCATGCCGACCGCACTTACGTGATGCGCGATGGCGAGCTGCACGCGCAAACCGAAGCGGAGGCCGCGGCATGACCCTCCTCGACATCCTGCGCACGGCGTTCTTCGCCTTGCGCGGCAACTGGATGCGCAGCGCGCTGACCTCGCTGGGCGTGATCATCGGCATCGCGGCGGTGATCGTGATGGTCTCGATCGGCCAGGGCACGCAGGCCGAGATCGACAAGATGGTGTCTGGCCTCGGCTCGCAGCGCCTCGACATCGGCGGCGCCGGCGGCATGGGCCCGGGTGGCGCGCGCATGGCCCAGGGCAGCCGCTGGAGCCTGACCGGCGGCGACGTGGAAGCGATCCGCAATGAAGTCCCGACGGCGCAGTACGCGTCGGGCTCGCTGCGCGGCAACACCCAGGTGGTGTTCGCGGAAAACAATGCCTCGACCAGCTGGCAGGGCGTGGAGGCCGACTGGTTCGCGATCAACGACTGGAAGGTGGCCAGGGGCGACGGCTTCAGTGCCAACGACTACGGCGGCAGCGCCAAGCCGGTGATCCTGGGCGAAACCGTGCGCAAGACCTTGTTCGGCGAAGAGGATCCGATCGGCCAGACCGTGCGCCTGGGGCGGGTGCCGTTCACCGTGGTCGGCGTGCTGGGGGCGAAGGGGCAGGGCGGCTTCGGCCAGGACCAGGACGACATGGTGGTGGTGCCGCTGGAAACCGCGCGGCGGCGCTTGTCGAATTCGCAGTCCATGCCGCCGGGCGCGGTGCAGGCGATTTCGGTGGGCGTGGACGACGCCAAGAACCTGGCCAGCGCACAGGCCGAGATCGAGGCCCTGCTGCGCCAGCGCCACAAGATCGAACCGGGCGCGGAGGACGACTTCGCGGTGCGCAATATCAGCCAGATCGTGGCCACCCGCACCGCCACCACCAACCTGATGTCGAAGCTGCTCGGCGCGGTCGCGGGCATCTGCCTGGTCATCGGCGGCATCGGCATCATGAACATCATGCTGGTCTCGGTGACCGAGCGGATCCGCGAGATCGGCCTGCGGATGGCGGTTGGCGCCGGGCCTGGCGACGTCCAGAGGCAGTTCCTGGCCGAGGCCATGCTGATCTCCCTGATCGGCGGGGTGATCGGCATCGCCATCGGCGTGGTCGGTGCGCTGGTGGTGGGCAAGCTGGGCGACCTGCCGGTCGAACTCAATGCCAAGGTGGTGATGCTGGCCGCGGCGTTCTCGGTCGGTACCGGCCTGTTCTTCGGCTACTACCCGGCCCGCAAGGCGTCCCAGCTGGATCCCATCGAGGCGCTGCGCTCCCAGTAGCTGCCGGCCGAGCCAAGCCCGGCAAGGGCAGCGATAACGGGGCTTGTGGCAAAATCCGCGGGTCGGCACGGCCGACCCACCGGATGCCGTCGCCCATGCTTCACACCGCCACCTTCATGCTGCCGGCCGCCATCGCGCATGGCTGACATCTATGGGCACCTGCCGCGGGGCCCGGCGGGCATCATGCGCGCCGCCGTCTGGTCGTTGCAGGGCCTGCGGGCGGCGTGGCTGCACGAATCCTCGTTCCGTCTGGAAGTCTGCCTGTTCGTGGTGCTTGGCCCGCTCGGCTGGTTCCTCGGCGCGACTGGCGTGGAACGTGCTTTGCTCATTGGCAGTTGCCTGCTGGTGATGGCGATGGAGCTGATGAATTCCTCGATGGAGGCGGTGATCGAGCGCTACGGCGCGGAACGCCACGAGCTGGCCGGGCGTGCCAAGGACATGGGCTCCGCGGCGGTGTTCGTGCTGATGATGAACGTGCTGCTGGTGTGGGCGCTGATCCTCGGCCCGCGCTACCTGTAATCCGCGCCGATTGCGCGACTAGAACGAGAAGCGAATGGACCTGAGTTTCCTGGCGTCACCCGATGCATGGCTCACCCTGGTGACCCTGAGCGCGCTGGAGATCGTGCTCGGCATCGACAACCTGGTGTTCATCTCGATCGCGGTGTCGCGCCTGCCGGAGGCGCAGCGGCCGAAGGCGCGCAAGATCGGCATCGCGGTCGCCTGCGTCACCCGGATCATGCTGCTGGTCATGCTGGCGTTCCTGGCGACCATGGAACAGGACCTGTTCGTGCTGTTCGGCATGGGCATCTCGATCCGCGACATGGTGCTGATCGTGGGTGGTGCCTTCCTGCTGGTGAAGGGCACGCTGGAAATCCGCGATCTGATCAGCGGCGGCGAGGACGAGGATCCCCGCACCACCAAGACATCCTCGGTGTTCTGGATGGTGATTGCGCAGATCGCGGTGATCGACATCGTGTTCTCGCTGGATTCGGTGATCACCGCCGTCGGCATCGCCCAGCACATCCCGATCATGGTGTTCGCGATCCTGCTGGCGGTGGCGATCATGCTGCTGGCCGCCAACCCACTGGGCAAGTTCATCGACGATAACCCCACCGTGAAGATGCTGGCGCTGGCCTTCATCCTGCTGGTCGGCGCCGTGCTGATCCTGGATGGCCTGGGCATCCATGTGCCGAAGCCCTACATCTACTTCGCGATGGCGTTCTCGGTCCTGGTCGAGTGGCTGAACCTGCTGATGCGCCGCAAGGCGGCGGCGAACTACGTCCCCGGCGCGGGCGAGTGGTAGCGGTTTGCACGCAGGCTTAACCCCGTTTGCCGGTCACTAGGCGTTAGAGCAGGTCCCTCGTCTTCCAGGAGCTTCCCATGCGTGGTCTTTCGCTTGTCCGTGGCGCGCTGCTCGCGCTGGTCGTGGTGATGCTCAGCGGCTGCGGCTACAACCAGATCCAGAGCAAGGACGAGGCGGCCAAGGCCGGCTGGTCGGAAGTGCTCAACCAGTACAAGCGCCGCGCCGACCTGATCCCGAACCTGGTCGCCACCGTGAAGGGGTATGCCGCGCACGAGGCGCAGGTGCTGACCGCGGTGACCGAGGCGCGCGCCAAGGTCAGCCAGGTCAACGTGAATGCCGATGACGCGGCCTCGCTGGCGCAGTACCAGGCCGCGCAGGGCGAGCTCAGCCAGGCGCTCGGCCGCCTGATGATGGTGACGGAGGCGTATCCGAACCTGAAGGCGGACCAGCAGTTCATCGGCCTGCAGACCCAACTGGAAGGCACCGAGAACCGGGTGACCGTGGCGCGAGGCCGCTACATCCAGCTGGTGCAGGACTACAACACCTATATCCGCCAGTTCCCGGTCAACCTCACCGCGATGATCTTCGGCTATAAGCCGAAGCCGAACTTCACGGTAGAGAACGAGGCGCAGATCCAGGATGCGCCGGCGGTCGATTTCGCCACGCCCCCCCCCGCGCCGGTAGCGCCGCCTGCCCCTGCCGTGCCGCCGGGCATCGTGAACCCACCGCAGCCGGCCGCGCCGCCGGTGCAGGGCGGCAACGCCCCGCAGGATCCGCAGGACGCACCCGCGGCCTGAGCCGGGAACGACCGCCATGGCGGATGTCCGGATGCCTTCCTCGCAGCGTCGCGCGTTCGCGGCGCTGCGTGCGGTCTTGTGGTGCGCATGCCTGCTGCTGTCCCTGGTCTTGCCGGCCTGGGCGCAGGCGCCGATACCGACGTTCGCTTCGCCGGTCGTCGATACGACCAACACCCTGGACGCCGCGACCAGGCAGAAACTGGAGCAGCAAGCGTTGGCCCTCCAGCAACGCAAGGGCAGCCAGTTACAGGTGTTGATGATCCCCAGCACCCAGCCTGAAGGCATCGAGGCGTATGCGGTGCGCGCCTTCGAGTCGTTCAAGCTGGGCCGCAAGGGCATCGACGACGGCGTGTTGCTGGTCATCGCCAAGGACGACCGCAAGGCGCGCATCGAGGTCGGCTACGGGCTGGAGGGCGCCATCCCCGACATCGCCGCCGGCCGGATCATCCAGGAATACATGGTGCCGAAGTTCCGCCAGGGCGACTACGCCGGTGGCGTGGAGGATGCCACCGCGCAGTTGGTCAAGCTGGTCGATGGCGAGCCGTTGCCTGAGCCGGTGGCCAGCAATTCGACCGGGCGCGACAGCGGCGACGAATGGTTGTTCGCACTGTTCGCTGCGTTCATGGCGTCGCTGGTCGCGCGCTCGATGTTCGGTCGATTGCCTGTCGGACTGCGCATCCTGTTCACCGTCATCGCTGGTGGGGTGGCAGCGTGGCTGTTCTCCTGGGTGGTCTTCGTCGGTGGTGTCGGCGCGGTCATCGGTTTCTTCACCGCGCTGATGGGCGGTGGCGGTGGCGGCGGCGGACGTTACGCACGACACCATGACTGGGGTGGCTTCGGTGGTGGCAGTGGTGGCGGTGGATGGGGAGGCGGGAGTTCCGGCGGCGGTTGGTCGGGTGGCGGCGGCATGTCCGGGGGCGGTGGCGCCTCGGGGGGCTGGTAATGGGGATCACGTGATGGCCGGCACCCTCAAGCGCCTGTTCACCCATCTGTTCACCGCCGATGCGCGCGGGCTGTTCCCGACATCGGCGATGGAGCGGATCGCCGCGGCGATCGACGTGGGCGAAACCTGCCATGCGGGTGAAGTGTGTTTCGCGGTGGAGTCCTCGCTGCACTGGCGCGACGTCCTGCGCGGCGTGCAGGCGCGTGCGCGCGCCGAGGATGCCTTCGCCCGCTTGCGGGTCTGGGATACCGCGGCGAACAACGGTGTCCTCGTCTACCTGCTGCTGGCCGACCACCGCATCGAGATCGTCGCCGATCGTGGGCTGGCGCCGTTCGTCAGCGCCGAACAATGGCGCCGCGTCTGCGAACTGATGGAGGGGCGGCTGCGCGCGGGCGAGCATGCGGACGGCGTGGTCGCCGGTATCGAAGCCGTGGGCGACCTGCTGGCCGAGCATTTCCCGCAGGAACCAGGCGCGCCCGATGAAGACGAGCTGCCTGACCAGCCGGTCTTCCTCTGATCTCCGCACCAGGCGCCCCGGCAATCAATCGCGATGGCGAGGCCGTCGGGCAGCACGCGTAGCGGCATTTCGAGCCGCGTAACGCACGCCCGGCGGCAGGCGCCATCGCAGCGACATTCCCCATCTGCGGCACAATAGGCAGATGCCTTACCTCCATCAGATCGACCCCATCGCCCTCGACCTCGGAACCTGGAACCTGCCGCTGCTGGGCAGCGTGCACCCGCAGGTCCACTGGTACGGCGTGATGTATTTGCTGGGCTTCATCGTGGCCTGGTGGCTGGGCCGCCGCCGCATCCGCGCGGGCCGGCTGCCGGGCGTGGACGAGAACGGGTTCGGTGACCTGATGTTCTACGCGATGCTGGGCGTGGTGCTCGGCGGGCGCATCGGCTACATCCTGTTCTACGACTTCGCCAGCTTCGCCGCCAATCCGGCGATGGTGTTCAAGGTCTGGGAAGGCGGGATGAGTTTCCACGGCGGCCTGCTCGGCGTCCTCGTCGCGGGTGCGTGGTGGTCGCGCCGCCAGCGCCTGCATTTCTTCGACACGGTGGATTTCGTGGCGCCGCTGGTGCCGGCCGGGCTGGGATTCGGTCGCGTGGGCAACTGGATCGGCGGGGAGCTGTGGGGCAAGCCGACCCAGGGCACCGCGTTCGACGGCTGGGGCGTGGTGTTCCCGCGCGCGTTGCCCGACCCGTTCGCCTCGATGGACGCGGCGACGCTGAAACAGCAGTTCGATGCCGGCATCCTCGACAGCTTTGCCCGCCATCCTTCGCAGCTGTACCAGGCGACGCTGGAAGGACTGGTGATGTTCGCGGTACTGGCCTGGTATTCGCGCACGCCGCGTCCGCGCTACGCCGTCTCCGGCCTGTTCGCGCTGCTGTACGGTTGCTTCCGCTTCCTGGTCGAGTTCGTGCGCGAGCCCGACCAGCAACTGGGCTATCTGGCGTTCGGTTGGGTGACCATGGGGCAGGTATTGAGCCTGCCGCTGATCCTGCTGGGCCTGTTCCTGTGCTGGAAGTCGCACAGCTCGCCCACCTTGCAACCGCAACCCGCGGACACGGCGAAGTGACGCACTGAGCCATGCGCCAATACCTCGACTTGCTGCGCCATGTGCTGGAACACGGCACCGAGAAGGCGGACCGCACCGGCACCGGCACCCGCAGCGTGTTCGGCTGGCAGATGCGCTTCGACCTGAACGATGGCTTCCCGCTGGTCACCACCAAGAAGCTGCACCTGCGCTCGATCATCCACGAACTGCTGTGGTTCCTGCAGGGCCAGACCAACATCGCCTACCTGAAGCAGCACGATGTCGGGATCTGGGACGAGTGGGCGGATGCCGACGGCGAGCTCGGCCCGGTCTACGGCAAGCAGTGGCGCAGTTGGGAAGGCGCGGATGGCGAGGCCGTCGACCAGATCGCGTGGCTCATCGACGAGATCAAGCGCAATCCGGATTCGCGCCGCCTGATCGTCAGTGCGTGGAACGTCGCCGACCTGCCGAAGATGGCCTTGATGCCCTGCCACTCGCTGTTCCAGTTCTACGTGGCGGATGGAAAACTCAGCTGCCAGCTGTACCAGCGCAGCGGCGACATCTTCCTGGGCGTGCCGTTCAACATCGCCAGCTACGCGCTGCTCACCCACATGGTGGCGCAGGTCTGCGGCCTCGGCGTGGGCGATTTCGTGCATACGCTGGGCGACGCGCACCTGTACTCGAACCATGTCGAGCAGGCGCGCAAGCAGCTCTCGCGCAGCCCGCGCGCGCTGCCCACGCTCGCGCTCAATCCCGAGGTGCGCGACATCTTCGCCTTCACCTACGAGGACATCGCCATCCACGGCTACGATCCGCTGCCGGCGATCAAGGCGCCGGTCGCGGTCTGAACCACGTCGGTGTCTTCCATGCATGTTTCCCTGATCGCCGCGCTGGATCGCGACTTCGCCATCGGCAAGGGCAATGCCTTGCCCTGGCACCTGCCGGATGACCTCAAGCGCTTCAAGGCGCTGACTTTGGGCAAGCCGATCCTGATGGGCCGCAAGACCGCGGAATCGCTGGGCCGCGCGCTGCCCAAGCGACGCAACCTGGTACTGACCCGCAAAGGCCGCGTTCCGTTCGACGGCATGCAGGCGGTGTCGTCCATCGATGACGCGATGGCGATCGCGCGGCACGATGGCGACGAACTCTGCATCATCGGCGGCGGCGAGGTGTATGTGCTCGCACTCCCGCATGCGACGCGCCTGCATCTCACCCATGTCGACACGCGCGTCGAAGGCGCGGATGCGTTCTTCCCGCGCTTCGATGCCGCAGCGTGGCGCGAGGTGGGTCGCACCGTGCATCCCGCCGATGCGATGCATGCGTTCGCCTTCGACTTCGTGGATTACGTGCGGGCAGTCGGCACCGACTGACCTTGCGGCCGCGGTTTTCGCGTTGGCCCGGGCATCCCCGAACTGCCCGGATCGCCATGCGCCTCTTGCCAGTCTTCCTTGCTGCCTGCCTGTTCGCGGCAACGGCGTGTTCCCGTTCCGAGGCTCCCGCCGCCTCATCAGCTGCCGTGGCCAAGCCCGCAGTCGCGACGACACCCGGAACCGATGCGCAGGAAGCGGCCACCCCGCCGGCCATCGCGCCCAACCTGCTGTCGTTCGCCAACGGCACCATCATGCCGCTGCCCACGGACGCGCTGCTGGTCACCGCGCCGATCCTGATGATCGACGGATCCTCGATCCAGAACTGGGTCGGCGATGGCAAGCCGCAGTCGTTCGTGTTCGAGCTGCCCGAGGCCGCGACCCTGCGCATGCTGGAGTTCGACAACGACACATCCGGCATGGGTGGCGTGGATGCGGGGATCAAGGACCTCACCGTTGAGGTCTCGACGACCTCCGCCACCGAGGGCTTCCAGCAGGTCTTCGCGGGTAGCTTGGCCAAAGGCGTCAACGGCCAGCGCTTCGACATCGCCAAGCCGGTCCCAGGGCGCTGGGTACGCGCCAACTTCGCCTCCAACCACGGCGGCGAGTCGTATTCGCTCGCCGAACTCCGCGCCTTCGGCGATGCACCGCCGGCCGTCCTGTCGACCGATGCCAGCGGCAGCTACGAGACGGTCTGGGGTACCTGGAATATCACCCAGGCGGGCACCACGATCAGCGGCTGCTTCCAGCCCGGCGGCTTGTCGACCCAGCCGGCCACCTTCAGTGGCGGCATGGAGGGCAACATCGCGCGGATCCGCTACATCGAGACCGATGATGCCGGTGCACCACGCGAAGCACGCGCGTTGCTGCTGGTGTTCGCCCGCGACGGCAAGCGCTTCTTCACCGCCGGCGTGGATGGCGAAAGCCTGTCCGACTACGGCGAGGTCAAGCGCATTGCCGCCGAACCGGCGACCTGCCCCGGGCGTGCCGCGAATGCGCCAGCGAGGACGATGGCCGACACGCTGGCCAAGGAGGGGCGCGTGGCCGTGTACGGCATCAACTTCGATTTCGATGCGGCGACGCTGCGCCCGGAATCGACCGTGGTGCTGGAGCAGGTCGCCGGCCTGCTGCGCGATGATCCGGCGCTGCGCATCACCATCGAAGGGCATACCGACGATGTCGGCGGCGCTGCCTACAACGACGCGTTGTCCGGCAAGCGCGCGAATTC
Source organism: Thermomonas sp. (assembly GCA_035408605.1). Taxonomy (GTDB): domain Bacteria; phylum Pseudomonadota; class Gammaproteobacteria; order Xanthomonadales; family Xanthomonadaceae; genus Thermomonas. Next base: position 32,159 of record DAOOCX010000003.1, read on the forward strand.
GGTCAAGGATTGGCTGGTGGCCGCGGGCATCGATGGCGCGCGGCTGGAGGCGGTAGGCAAGGGCGCCGGCTCGCCGGTGGCGACCAATGGCAACGACGTGGGTCGCGCGCAGAACCGGCGGGTGGAATTGGCCAGGCGCTGAGCGCACCCAACCGACCGGGGAAATGCTCAGGCCTGGTCGCGGCGCTGCGCGCCTGGCGGCTTGTGCGGGCGATTGCCTGGCTTGGGTCGGGGCGGACGTTGCCGGGGCGGCGTCGCGGGCACGTCGCGCCCGGGCACCTGCACTACGTGCAGGGTTTCGGCATCCAGCTGCAACGCGGTGAGCTTGCCGCCCCAGACCGCGCCGGTATCCAGCGCATGCACGCCCTGGCCGATGAACAGGCCCAGCGTGCTCCAGTGCCCGCAGACGACCTTGAGGTCGCGGTTCGCGCGGCCGGGCACGGAATACCAGGGGTACAGGCCCGGTGGCTGGGTGCCCGGTTCGCCCTTGTGCTCGAAAGCGATCCGCCCGCGCGGGCTGCAGTAGCGCATTCGGGTGAAGATGTTGATGATCGCGCGGTCGCGCTCGGCGCCGCCCAGCCCCGGTGACCAGTCCGGGCCGTCGCCGTACATGTTCTTCAGCAGGCGCCGGTAGTTGTCCCCGTGGAGGCGGGATTCGACTTCGCGCGCGTGTTTTTCGGCGAGCTGGGTGGTCCACTTCGGGGCCAGCCCGGCGTGCACCATCATCCAGCCGAGATCGCGATCCACGTGCGCCAGCTCGCGCATCCGCAGCCAGTCCAGGAGCTCGCGCGCGTCCTCGGCGAACAGCACGCCCTGCAGGTCGGGATTGACCTTGCGCTGCTCGTCTGGCGAGCGCTCGCCGATGGCCAGCAGCGACAGGTCGTGGTTGCCCAGCACCACGTGGCTCACCTCGCGCAGCGAATGCACCAGGCGCAGGGTTTCGATCGATTGCCCGCCGCGATTCACCAGGTCGCCGCAGAACCAGATGCGGTCCACGGCCGGGTCGAAGCGGATCTTCTCCAGCAGGCGCTGGGTGACGTCGTAGCAACCCTGCAGGTCGCCGATGGCCCAGGTCGCCATGCCCGGGCCTCAGTGCAGCGTGCGCGGGATGGACAGCGTGAACGGCGGGATCGGCGCGGCGAAGCGGGTGCCATCGTCTGCCAGCACGTCGTAACTGCCGCGCATGGTGCCGATGTCGGTCTCCAGTACCGCACCCGAGGTGTACTCGAAGCCTTCGCCGGGACGCAGCCACGGTTGTTCGCCGACCACGCCTTCGCCCACGACTTCCTGGACCTTGCCGTTGCCGTCGGTGATCAGCCAGCGGCGTCCAAGCACTTGCGCGGGCACCTTGCCGTCGTTGCGGATGTGCACGGTGTAGGCGAACACGAAGCGGCCTTCCTCGGGCACGGATTGTTCATCGAGGAAACGCGTGGCGACTTCGATGTCGAACTGGTAATCGGTGTTGCTCATGCGTGCATTCTAGCGGCGATGCGCGCCACATCGCATGAAAGCGGCCTCAGCCCTGCGCGAGCAGATTCGCCAGGCGCACGAACCCGGCGACCTCGACCTGTTCCGCGCGCGCATCGGCGCGCAGGCCGGCGGCCTCGATCGCGGCCACGTCGGCCACGCCGTTCAGCGCGTTGCGCAGTGTCTTGCGCCGCTGCCCGAACGCGGCACGCACCACGTTGGCGAAGACGCGGCGATCTGCCACCAGGATCGACTCGGCGGGCTTCGGAACGAGTCGCACCACCGCCGAATCCACCTTCGGCGCAGGGCGAAACGCGCCCGGCGGCACCACGAACAACGGAGTGACGTTGCAGTACGCCTGCAGCATCACGCTGAGCCGGCCGTAGACCTTGCTGCCGGGGCCGGCGGCCATGCGTTCGACCACCTCCTTCTGCAGCATGAAGTGCATGTCGCGGATCGCCTGCGCGTGGTCCAGCGCGTGGAACAGGATCGGTGAACTCAGGTTGTAGGGCAGGTTGCCGGCGAGGCGGATCTTGCCGCCCGCTGGCGCCAGCTCTGCGGCAAGCGCGCTGAAATCCACGCCCAGCACGTCGCCCTCGATCAGGTGCAGCGCACCATGGTCGCGGGCGGCGGCCTGCAGCGGCGCGTGCAGGTCGCGGTCGAATTCGATCGCGGTGATCGCGCCGTGCCGCTTGAGCAAGGGGAACGTCAGTGCACCCTGGCCCGGGCCGATCTCGACGACCGCATCGCCCGGCTTCGGATCGATCGCCTGCACGATCTTGTCGATCACCCCACGGTCGTGCAGGAAGTTCTGGCCCAAGTGCTTCTTGGCCGGTTCGGTGAAGCTGGCGGTCATGCGTGCATCCGGTGGCGGGCGAACTGCGTGCAGGTGTGGATCGCGGCGAACAGGCTGGAGGGATCGGCCATGCCCTTGCCGGCCAGGTCCAGCGCGGTGCCATGGTCCACCGCCACGCGTGGATACGGCAGCCCCAGGGTGATGTTGACCGCGTTGGCGAAGTCCGCGTGCTTGAGCACCGGCAGCCCCTGGTCGTGGTACATCGCCAGCACCGCATCGAAGCCACGCAGCTTGCCGGGCAGGAAGGCGGTGTCGGCGGGCAACGGGCCGACCAGCGACAGGCCTTCGCCGCGCAGGCGCTCGAGCGCGGGGTCGATGATGTCGAGTTCCTCCCGGCCCAGGTGGCCGTCCTCGCCCGCGTGCGGATTCAGGCCGAGCACGGCGATGGTCGGCGAGGCGATGCCGAATTGCCTGCGCAATGCCTGGTCCACGATGCGCAAGGTCGATCCCAGCGCATCGGCGGTGATCGCGTCGGCGACCTCGCGCAGCGGCAGGTGGACTGTCTGCAGGGCCACGCGCATGCCCGGGTTGGCCAACATCATCACCACCTCGCAGCCGGCCAGCGTGGCCAGCAGGCCAGTGGTGCCGGTGAACGGGATGCCGCCCTGGTTGATGACGCCCTTGTGCACCGGGCCGGTGACCAGGCCGTGGCATCCGCCGGTGAGGCAAGCTTGCGCGGCGCGGCGCAACGACGCGACTACGGATTCGGCGTTGGCCGGATCAGGCTGGCCGAAGGCGGCCGCGGCGGGATGCGCGATTTCGACCAGTTCCAGGCTGCGCGGCGAACGCGGCGACTCGCCGTTGCGATGCAATGCGATCGGCAGGCCCAGCGCGTCGCCGGCGCGATGCAGCGTCGCCGCGTCGCCGTGGACCACCAGTTGCGCCTCCCAGTCCTGCTGGGCGGCGCGAACGATCAATTCCGGACCGATGCCCGCCGGTTCGCCGGGGACCAGCGCGAGCCGCGGGCGCATCGGCGGCGTGGCTCAGCCGCCGCTGGCGGGCGCGGTGGCGGCCGTTTCGGCCTTGTCGGCACGCACGTCGACGAAGGCCTCGCCGCGCATCTCGCGCAGGAAGCGGTTCCATTCCTCTTCCAGCTTGCGCCGGCCGATGGTTTCGCGGAGCTGCGCGCGCTGGCTTTCATCGGCCGCAGCCACCTGGCGACTGCCGATGCGCTGCACGATCACCCAGCCGGCCTCGGTCTTGAACGGTGCCGAGGTCTGCCCGTCGGAGAGGGACGCGACCTGCATGCCGAAATCGGTGCCGTAGGTATCCGCACCGAACCAGCCCATGTCGCCGCCGCGGCGCTTGGTCGCCGCATCGTCGGAGGATTCGCCGGCCAGCTTGGCGAACTCTGCGCCGCCCGCAAGGCGCGCGGCCAGGGTCTCGGCCTTGGCCTTGGCGGCGGCATCGTCGGTCTTGTCGTCCACCTTGACCACGATCTGGCGCGCAGAGAACTGGGTCACCTGCTCGCCGCTGCCGCCGGCCTGGGTGCGGGTTTCCACCAGTTGCAGCAACTGGAAGCCGCTGGGTCCACGGATCGGGCCGATGACCTGGCCGTTCTGCATCTGCTGGATGGTCTGCGCGAATGCCGGCGGGATCTCGTTGAGGCCGCGCCAGCCCAGGTCGCCGCCTTCCAGCGCATTCGGGCTGTCCGAATACCGCACGGCGGCGGCGGCGAACGTCATCTCGCCCTTGGCGATCAGCGCCTGCACGCCTTCGATCTTCTTCTGGGCGACGGCCAACTGCTCCGGCGTGGCGCCATCGGGTGCACCCACCAGGATGTGGGCCAGGTGGAACTGCTGGCTTGCGGCCGTCGAGGCGGTGGCCATGGCCGCATCGACCTCGGCCTCGCTCACGTTGATGCGGCTTTGGGCGAAGCTCTGGCGGAGTTTCTGGGTGATGATCTCGTCGCGCAGGTTGTTGCGGAATTCGGTGAAGGCCATGCCGTCCTGGGCCAACCGCTGGCGCAGTTGGTCGACGCTCATGCTGTTCTGCTGGGCCACGCCCTGCACCGCGCGCTCCAGTTCCTCATCGCTGGCATTGATGCCGGAGTCGGTGGCGCGGGCGATCTGCAGGCGCATCAGCACCAGGCGCTCCAGCACCTGCCGCTCGAGCACGTCGGCCGGTGGAAGCTGGGCTTCCTTGCCCGCGTACTGGCTGCGGATGTTGGCGACGGCGCGATCCAGCTCGCTGCGCAGGATCACGTCCTCGTTGACGACCGCGGCGATGCGGTCGACCGGCTGGCTGCCGGCATAGGACTGCGCCTGCACGTTGCCCACCAGCAGCAGGCTGGCGAGGGCGGCGGCAAGGAGGGGTCGGGAGGCGCGCTTGCTGAAAGCTGGGGTCATGGAAGGGTGTCGGCAGCGGAATCGGGCGGGGTGGGCTGGCCCGTGGCGGTCTGCGGCGGCACCAGATACAGGTCATCGCGATTGTAGCCGAGGATGGATCGGCGCAAGGCGCGACGCGTGTCCTGGCCGGCGGAGCCAAGGCCCTTCAATTCGATCTCGAACATCAGTGCATTGCTGAGGTCGCCCTGCCGATTGTGCACGTAGCGCCGGCCGACAAGCCGAACCGCGACACAACAGCTGTCCCACTGCAGGCCGGCCATCGTTTCCAGGGTCTTGCTGTCGTGCAGCGAGTAGTAATACCGGCCGACCACGCTCCAGCTGGCGCTGACCGGGTACAGGAAGGCCACGTCGACCTGCTCCAGCAAGGACCGGCGGTAGCGGTAGCCGAGGTTGAACACACCCTCGTCCGGGAGCAGGTAGCGTGCGCGCACGCTGGCCAGGTCGGTGCGCTTGAACTTCGGATCCCACTGGTAGGACGCGCCGATGGTCCAGCGGTCGGTCGGCGCGTAATTGGCGTCCGCGACCCAGGCCGATTGGCCTTTTTCGGTGATCGGCTCGCCCGGGATGAACACCCGCGACTCGTTGAAGTAACGGATCTGGCCGAGGCTGGCGGAGAAGCGTTCGCGACCGTCGGACTGGCGGATCATGCGGGTGCTGACCGCCAACGTGAGCTGGTTGGCGTCCGCCTGGCGGTCGGCGCCGGAGTAGCGGTTGTCGCGGAACAGCTGGCCCCAGCTGAAGGTCAGCGGCTGGGTGTCGAACAGCGGCATGTCGGTCTGGTCGGCGTACGGCACGTTCAGGTAGAACAGCCGCGGCTCGATGGTCTGCAGGTACTCCTTGCCCTTCACCGTGGTGTCGCGGTCGAAGAACAGGCCGGCGTCCAGGCTGAAGATCGATTGTCCGCGCGACGGCGAACTGCCGCCCAGCGCCTGCGCCAGGCCGCGGTCGAGCGAATAGCCGGTATAGCGATAGGCCGCGGTCGGGCGCAGGAACCAGGAATTGCCTTCCAGCGGCAGGCTGATCCACGGCTTCAGGTCGATGCGCGACCCGGCGTCGTAGGCCTCGTGCTCGAAACGCACGGCTTCCGCGCCGATGCCGCCCAGCAGCAGGCCGGCCAGCCGCTGCTCCCAGTTGAGGTAGGCGCGCGGCAGGCGGCTGAAGGGCAGCGCCTCTTCGGTCAGGGTGAAGTCGGCCAGCTGCCAGTGGTCGGCGGTGACACCGGCGTCCCAGCCCTGGCCGCGCCCGTACACGCCGATCGCGCTGTAGGCGCTGGTCTGCGACAGACCGTCCAGGCTGTTGCTGAAGTCCTCGTAGTAGCGCGAATCGCTGATCCAGTTCAGGTTCGCCCGCGCCTGCCAGTGCGAGGAGATGTTCTGGAAGGCGTCATAGCGGAGCAGGCTGCGGTCGCGATCGCGCAACTTGTCGTCCGGCATCCAGGTGCCTTCGACCACGCCTTGCCCGCCTTCCACCAGGTAGCGGAACTGCGCGCCCAACTGGACGCCGCGTTCCGTCATCAGGCGTGGGTTGAGGGTGGCGTCGTAGTTCGGCGCCAGGTTCAGGTAGATCGGCTGCCGGTAGTCGAAGCCATTGCGGCTGGAATTCGAGATCGACGGGAACAGCAGGCCGGTGCGACGCCGCTCGTCGGTGGGAAACATGAACCAGGGCATGTACAGCACGGGGACCTTGCCCACCCGCAGGGTGGCGCCGCGCGCGACGGCCATGCCTTCCTCGGTGTCGATGTCGATCTGGCGGGCGCGCAGCTCCCATTGCCTCGCGTCCGGCGGACACGTGGAATAGGTCGCGCCGCGCAGCGTGCCCATCTCGCCGGCCAGGGTCACGCTGTCGGCACCGCCGTTGCCGCGTCGCGACAGCAGTTGGTAGTCGAGGTCGTGGATGACGTGGGTTTCCGTGCCCTGGTTGCCTTCGGCGCGGGCCGCGACCATGCGCAGGCCGGAGCCCTGGTAACGAATGCTGCCCTCGGCGGTGTAGCGGTCGGCTTCCTTGTCGAAGGTGATCTGGTCGGCCCCCATGAACTGGTCGCCGCGGCGCATGGTCACGTTGCCCTGGAAGACCGGGTTGGCCTCCGTGCCGGAGAGCGCATCGCCTTCGATGTCGGTGGACTGACTGGAATTGTCGATGTTGATGCCCTCGGGCGCGGCCTGCGCCTCCACGAAGGGCTTGACCACGTCCTGGACCGGGCACAAGCCCCAGTTGGGCGGATCGTCGGCAGCGTGGGCATGCAAGGAGAACGCGATGCACAGCGGCAGGGGAAGCAGGCGCAGGACTGGGCGCACGGGTGATCCGGTTGGCGGAAAAACAGACGGTAAGCTTGCCGGAACGGGCCCCCACGGGCAAACCGACGGCTTCGTTCACGTGGGCCTTGCGTGGATCCCGCAGACTGTACGCCGAACCGTGGAGGACGCGCGCGATGAATGACCACCACCTGCCCACCACCGACGCCGAATGGCGTGAGCGGCTGGACCCGCAGCAGTACGCGGTCTGCCGTTGCTCGGCCACCGAGCCGCCGTTCACCGGCAAGTACTGGGACCACAAGGGCAGTGGTGTGTATGCCTGCGCCGCCTGTGCTGCGCCGTTGTTCGCCTCGGCGGACAAGTACGACTCCGGCAGCGGTTGGCCCAGCTACCTGCGGCCGGTCTCCGCGGAAGCCGTGACTGAGCACGAGGACGGCACCCACGGCATGCGCCGCACCGAGGTGCGCTGCGCGCGCTGCGATTCGCACCTGGGCCATGTGTTCCCGGACGGCCCTGCGCCGACCGGCTTGCGCTATTGCATCAATTCCGCGGCGCTGGCGTTCGTCCCCGATCCGGCGTGAGCCGGCGACCGGGTCAGGCGCACAGCGCGCCGACGTGCGCCACGCTGGATTCGGCCAGCGCCGCCAAGTCGTAACCGCCTTCCAGGCTGGAGACGATGCGCCCGCCACAATGGCGGTTGGCCAGCGCGACCAGTGCGTCGGTGATCCACGCGTAGTCGCCCGCCTGGAGCCGTAGCTGGGCCAGCGGATCGCGCCAGTGTGCGTCGAATCCTGCAGACACCAGCAGCAGCTGCGGACGGAAGTCGTCGACCGCGGGCAGCAGCACGTCGTCCCAGGCGCGACGGAACAGGACGCCTTCGGCCTCGGCCGGCAGCGGCATGTTGACGATGTTGCCGACGCCGGTTTCATTGCGCGCGCCGGTGTCGGGGTAAAGCGGCCACTGGTGCGAGCTGGCGAACAGCACGCGCGGGTCGCGTTCGAAGATCGCCTGGGTGCCGTTGCCGTGGTGGACGTCGAAATCGACGATCGCCACCCGCTCCAGCCCGTGCTTGTCGAGGGCGTGCAGGGCGGCGATCGCGATGTTGTTGAACAGGCAGAAACCCATCGCCACGTCGCAGGTGGCGTGATGGCCGGGCGGGCGAACCGCGCAGAATGCGCGCCGGGTCTTGCCGGACAGCACGGCATCGACCGCGGCCACGGCGGCCCCGGCGGCGCGGAGCGCAGCTTCGGCCGAGGTTGGCGACAACACCGTGTCCGGATCCAGCAGGATCCGCTGCGCCGGGTGGGTTTCCAGCACCGCATCGAGCAGGTCGGGCGCGTGCGCCCGCAGCAACTGGCCGCGGGTCGCACGCGGGGCTTCATGCCACTCCAGTGCCGGCAACTCGCGGCGCAGGGCGTCGACCACCGCGGTCAAACGGGCGGGGCGCTCCGCGTGGTCCGGTCCGGTGTCGTGGGCCAGGCAGGCGGGATGGGTGTAGACACGCATCGCGGGATCGTCTTGCTGCCGTCGACTAGCTGCGACGCGCGTGTTCCCACAGCACCTCGCCCTGGCCATCGGCGCGCGCCAGCACGCGCGCCAGCACGAACAGCAGGTCGGAGAGCCGGTTGAGGTAACGGATCGCCTGCGGTCGCACGGCGTCGTGGCGGGACAGGGTCACGCTGTCGCGTTCCGCACGGCGCACCACGGTGCGGGCGATGTGGCAGCGCGCGGCGGCCTCGCCACCACCGGGCAGGATGAAATCCTTCAGCGCCGGCAGGTCGTCGTTGTAATGGTCGAGGCGGGCTTCCAGTGCTTCGACGTCGGCGTCGAAGATCGCCGCGTGGCCGGGGATGCACAGCTCGCCGCCGAGGTCGAACAGCTGGTGCTGAATGCGCACCAGCACTTCGCGGACGTCATCCGGCAGGGTGGCGGCCAGCAGCAGGCCGATGCAGGAATTGGCTTCGTCGACGGTGCCGTAGGCGATGACCCGCGCGGAGTCCTTCGCCACCCGGCTGCCGTCGCCGAGGCCGGTCGTGCCGTCGTCGCCGGTCTTCGTGTAGATCTTGCTGAGGCGATTGCCCATGGGCGATCGGGTACGGGATCAGACCGTCTGCGGGCGCAGCGCCGGCAGGCGCTGGCGCATCAGCTCGAAGCCACCGAACAGCAGCGCCGAATAGAACAGCGTGCCGAGCACCGTCCACTGGAAGAACGGGACGCCGGCCGCATAGCAGGCGAGGAGTCCCGCCATGGACTTGGGATACAGCGGATCCGAGAGCCAGGCGCCGAAATTGGTCACCACGAAGAACAGCATGGAGCCCGCCAGCGAATAGCCCAGCACGCGACCGGCACCGACCTTGCCACGCAGGCCGAAGCCCAGCAGGGTCGACAATGCGATGCAGGCGTACACCAGCAGGTAGCCGGCGCTGGTGAAGTAGTCCCAGTAGATGCCGCCATTGAGCAGGCCCAGCACCAGGTCGGAGGCGAACATCGCCAGCAGCGGCACCAGCAGCGCCCAGTGGCGCTTGGCGAAATACGCGCCGCCGAACAGGGCCACGGCCTCGATCGGCGAGAAGTTCGGCGGGTGCGGGATCACCCGGGTCAGCGCGGCGATGAAGATCAGCGCGGCCAGCATCAGCGGGCCGGCGGCAGGCGTTGGGGCGTGGCGATTCATCGGTGTCTTGGATGCGCTAACAACGGAGCCGGTAGCATAACGCAATGCCGAACACCGACCGCGACGCCACCACCCCGCACGACGTGCTGATCATCGGCGGCGGGCTGGTCGGCGCCAGCCTGGCGATCGCCCTCGATGGCCTCGGGCTGGACGTGGGCATGGTTGAAGCCACGCAGGCGGGCGCACTGCCCGCGGTGTTCGACCAGCGCAACCTCAGCTTCGCCGAGGCCACCGTGAATGCACTGGACGCGCTTGGCGTGATGCGGTTGCTGCGCGCACCGAGCGGCAGCATCCGCCGCATCCACGCCAGTCGTGCCGGCGATTTCGGCCGCATCCGCCTGGAAGCCTCGGCGCATGGGCGCGAGGAATTCGGCCGCGTCGTGGTGGCGCGCGATTTCGGCGAGGCACTCGAAGCGCGGCTCGCATCGTTGCAACACCTCACCCGTTATCGCCCGGCGCGCTTCATCGGGCTGGGCGATACCCGCGATGGACTGCGCCATGTCCGGATCTCCGATGCCGATGGCGAGCGCGAGATCGCCACGCGCCTGCTGGTCGCCGCCGACGGAACCCGCAGTGGCGTGCGCGAGGCGCTCGGCATCCGCGTACGCGAACACGACTATCGGCAGACCTTGCTGGTGGCGCGGTTGCGCACGCAGCGGCCGCCGGATGGCACCGCCTACGAACGGCTGACGTCGAGCGGCCCGACTGCGTTGTTGCCGCGTGGCGACGGGCATTACGGCCTGGTGCATGGCGTCGCCAGCGACGACGCCGAGGCCGTCGCGGCGATGGACGATGCCGTGTTCCTTGCCCGCGTGCAGGTCGCGTTCGGCTGGCGCGCGGGGCGCTTCCTCTCCGTTGGCCCCCGCAGTGCGTATCCCATCATCGGCTGCGTGGCCGATGCGCTGGTCGCGACGCGCGCGGTGCTGGTCGGCAATGCCGCGCAGAGCCTGCATCCACTCGGTGCGCAGGGCTTCAACCTGGGCCTGCGCGATGCGCTGACCCTGGCCGAATGCATCGCCGCGCAGCCGGGCGATGCGGGCGATGACCCGTTGTTGCGGCACTACGCAGAGCGCCGCGCCGACGATCGCACGCGCACGCTGGCGTTCTCCGATGGATTGGCGAAATTGACCTCGAACGATGCACCGTTGCTGCGGCCGTTGCGCAGCGCGGGCCTGCTGGCCGGCGATGCGATGGGCTGGCTGCAGGGCTGGCTGGTGGGCGGCGCGATGGGCTATCGCGGTGACGTGCCGGCGCTGTGCCGCAGGGGCGTCGCGTGAGCCGGCGTGGCCCGCTGGACGTGGTGGTTGCCGGTGGCGGCGTGGTCGGCGCGGCCACGGCCTTGATGCTCGCGCGCGAAGGCCTGCAGGTCGCGCTGGTGGAGCCGCGGCAACCGCCCGCGTGGCAGCGCACGATCCGCGACCTGCGTGTGTATGCCTTTGCACCGGATAACGCAGCGCTGTTCGCGGAACTCGGCGCGTGGCCGGGCGTGCTGGACTCGCGCGTGCAGCCGTATCGGCGGATGCAGGTCTGGGATGCCGCCGGTGGCGATGCCCTGGCGTTCGACGCCGACGCATTGGGGCAGCCGCAACTCGGCTGGATCATCGAGAACAATGCCCTGGTCGATGCGCTGTGGCGCCTGCTGCCCACCGCGGGCGTGCGCCTGCACTGCCCGGCATCGATCGAGGCGCTGGAACAGGACGGCACCCGCGTGCGCGTCGGCCTGGACGATGGCCTGGTGCTGGACGCGAGGCTGGCCATCGCCGCGGACGGCGGCCAGTCCGCGCTGCGCACCCTGGCCGGGATCGGCACCACGAGCCATGACTACCGGCAGCAGGGCGTGGTCGCCTTCGTCGCCAGCGAGCAGCCGCATCGCGACACCTGCTGGCAGCGTTTCCTGCCGACCGGACCGGTGGCGTTGCTGCCCTTCAACGACGATGGCGATGCCGGATTGCGTGGCCGGCTCGGATCGATCGTGTGGACCTTGCCGGACGTGGAGGCCCGGTGCCTGCGCGATGCCGATCCAGCCGAATTCGAGCTGGCATTGGCGACCGCCTTCGGTGGCGAGCTCGGCGCATTCCACCTGCAATCCGCGCGCGCCGCGTTCCCGCTGCGACGGCAACTGGCGGACACGCATGTCGCCGGGCGCGTCTTGTTGCTGGGCGATGCGGCGCACGTGGTGCATCCGCTCGCCGGGCAGGGCGTGAACCTGGGCCTGCGCGATG
>DAOOCX010000004.1:0-10330 GCA_035408605.1 Thermomonas sp.
GCGCCGCGCAGCCAGCCTTCGTTCCATTGCACGTCCGGCTTGAGGCCGCGCAGGCAGAACAGCATCAGGCCGATGCCAAGCATGCCGTACACGCCGAACAGCGCGGTGTGGCCATGCAGCGGCGTCAGGTTCAGGCCCTGCATGAAGTACAGCGACAGCGGCGGGTTGATCAGGAAGCCGAACAGGCCGGCGCCCACCAGGTTCCAGAAGCTGACCGCGATGAAGAACATGATCGGCCAGCGGTAGCGGGCCATCCACGGCGTGGCCTTGCCCAGCTTGTAGGTGTGGTACGCCTCGAAGCCGATGTAGGCCAGCGGCACCACTTCCAGCGCGCTGAAGCTCGCGCCCAGCGCCACCACCGCGGTCGGCGTGCCGACGAAGTAAAGATGATGCAGGGTGCCCAGCACGCCGCCGCTCATGAACACGATGGTGGCGAACAGCACCGCGACCGATGCCACGGTGTCCTTGATCAGGCCCAGGCGGGTGAAGATCAGCGCCATCACCGCGGTGGCGAACACTTCGAAGAAGCCTTCCACCCACAGGTGGACCAGCCACCAGCGCCAGTACTCGACTTCGGAAATATGCGTGTGCTCGCCCCACATCAGCGCGGAGGCGAAGAACAGGCCGATGCACACCGTGGACAGGAACAGCAGGCCGACGATCGAACGGGTGCCCGTCGCCGGGCCACGCAGCACCGGCCACAGCGCACGACCGACGAGCGTGAGCCACAGCAGCAGGCCGACGAACAGGAACCACTGCCAGAAGCGGCCCATGTCGGCGTATTCCCAGCCCTGGTGGCCCCACCAGAAGTTGTGCTCCAGGCCCAGTTTCTGCATCACCGCCAGCCATTGCCCGGCGAACGAGCCGACCACGATCAGCAGCAGGCAGGTCCACAGGAAGTTCACGCCGAGCCGCTGGAATTTCGGCTCATGCCCCGACATCGCGGGCGCGATGTACAGGCCGGTGCCGAGCCAGGCCACCGCGATCCACAGCACGGCAAGTTGCGTATGCCAGGTGCGGGTGATCGAGTAGGGCAGCACGTCGGAGAGGGCGAAGCCGTAGGCCTGCTGTCCTTCGACCTGGTAATGCGCGGTGATCGCGCCCAGCAGGATCTGCACCACGAACAACGCCAGCACCACCCAGAAATACTTGGCGGTGGCGCGCATCGACGGGGTGATCCGAATCGCCGCCAGCGGGTCGCTGGCCGGCAGTTGCAGCGGTTCCTCATGTGCCTGGCGCGCATGCCACCAACCCAGCAGGCCGATGCCGGCGATCAGGAACAGCACGCTGAAGGACGACCACACCCACATCGCCGGCGCCGGCGTGTTGTCGATGAGCGGCTCGCTGGGCCAGTTGTTGGTGTAGGTGACCTGCTTGCCGACCACGCCGGTCTTCGACGGCACCATCGCATCGCCGGGTTCGAGCGGACGTTCGGTGCCGGCAGCCCAGGCCGTCCACCAGAAGAACGCGGTCAGCGCGCGACGATGCGATGCATCGGGCACGGTGTCGTTCTTCATCGCATACGCCTCGCGCAGCGTGGCGGTGGCGGGGTCGTTGCCGAACAGGCTCTCGTAGTGCGCGGCCACGTTGGACAGCGCCAGCGCGCGGTCATCCGGCAGGGTGATCGTGCCGGTCGCGGCGTCGTAGGTGTTGGTGCGCATCACCTGCTTCAGGCGTGCGCGCAACGCTGCCTGCTGTTCCTCGGGGAGTTGCGCGTAGGTGGCCATGCCGCCATCCGCGCGTGCCCACAGGTCGAGCAGCGACACCGATTCGCGATGCAGCCAGTCCGCGCTCCAGTCCGGCGCCACGTAACCGCCATGACCCCAGATGGAACCCAGCTGCATGCCGCCCATCGACTGCCAGACCTGGCGCCCCTGCTCCATGTCGGCGCGGGTGTAGATCACCTGGCCGCTCTCGCTCAGCACTTTCTCCGGCATCGGCGGCGCGGTGCGGAAGATCTCCGTGCCCGCCCACAGCAACACCCCGAACGACAGGGTCAGCAAGACTGCCAACCCCAGCCACAATTTCCTGGTCGCGCTCATCACGGCATCTCCATGGTGTGTCGCCATGGTCGTGTCGCGCGTTGCGCATCGCATTGATGCAGGTCAAGCCTGCGGGCAACGCCTCACTCGCGCAGGATCGGTGCCGCCAGGGCTTCGATGCGCTCGCGATCGAGCAGCGAGACGGCGCGGCGTTCGACCGCCAGCAGGCCGTCGTCCTGCATGCGCCGCAGCACCCGGCTCACGGTTTCCGGGGCCAGCCGCAGGTAGTTGGCGATGTCGGTGCGGGCCATGGTCAGCTGGAAGTGGCTGGCCGAGAACCCGCGCGCGGCGAGGCGCCGCGACATCCCGACCAGGAACGCGGCGACGCGCTGGTCCGCACTCCAGTCGCCGGCGAGCAATGCCGCGCGGCCGATGTCGCGGCTGAGCAGGCGGAACAGCTCGCGCTGCAGGCCGGGGACGCGCGCGGCCAGCACGGAGATCTTCGGGAACGAGAACCGGCACAGCATCACCGTGTCCAGCGCCACCGCGTCGCACGGATAGCGGTGGCCGTCGATCGCGTTGAGGCCGATCACCTCGCCCGGGAAATGGAAGCCCAGCACGTGCTCGTGGCCATCACGGTCGGTGACGCAGGTCTTGACCGTGCCGGCGCGCACCGCGGCGATCGCCTCGAACGGATCGCCCTCGCGGAACAGCACGTCGCCGGCGTGGTACGGGCCGACATGCTCGACCAGCACGTGCAGGTCCATCAGCGCCGCCTTGTCCATGCCCTGCGACAGGCAGGCGTGCGAGAACGCGCAGGTGGTGCAGAACTGCAGGTCGCTGCCGTCGTCGGCCAGCACGCGCGGATTGAACCGCGGGAACGGCACGCTGCTCACGGCATCGTCCACGGACGGGTCAGATCGCGCGGGAGAAGCGCGGCCTGGCATCGATGACGGATGTCTGGTCGAGGTAACGGTCGAAGCACATGGCAATGTTACGCAACAACAGGCGTCCGCGTGGCGTGGCGCGGATCGCGTCCGGACCGACCTCGACCAGGCCGTCGTCGGCCAGCGGCCACAGGCGTTGCAGGTCCGCGGCGAAATATTCCGCGAAGCCGATCCCGTGGCGTTCCTGGAACGCGCGCACGCGCACTTCGCCCTGGCACATCAGCGACTGGATCAGGTCGGCGCGGATCTCGTCGTCCTCATCCATGCGCATGCCGCGGAACACCGGCAGCCGGCCTGCATCGAGCGCCGTCTCCCAGGAGGGCAGGTCGCGCGGGTTCTGGCTGAAGCTGCCGCCGATGTGGCTGATCGCGCTGACGCCCAGGCCGACCAGGTCGCTGTCGGCGTGGGTGGTGTAGCCCATGAAATTGCGATGCAGGCCGCCACGCGCCTGTGCCACCGCCAGTTCGTCATCGGGCAGGGCGAAATGATCCATGCCGATGTAGACGTAGCCGGCGGCGGTGAGGTGTTCCACCGCGGCCTGCAGCAGGGCCAGCTTGGTGTCGGGGTCGGGCAGCAGCGCATCGTCGATCTGCGTCTGCGGCTTGAAGATGTGCGGCAGGTGCGCATAGCTGTAGACCGCCAGCCGGTCGGGGCGCATGGCCACCACCGTGTCCAGCGTCTTGCGGAATCCGTCCAGGCTTTGCCCGGGCAGGCCGTAGATCAGGTCGATGTTGACCGAGCGCATGCCCGCGCCGCGACAGGCGTCCACGATCGCGCGGGTCTCTTCCACCGATTGGATCCGGTTCACCGCGGCCTGCACCTTCGGATCGAAGTCCTGCACGCCCAGGCTGGTGCGGTTGAAGCCGGCCGCGGCCAGCACCGGCATGTCCGCCGGGTTGCAGAAGCGCGGGTCGAGTTCCACCGAGATGTCGCGGTCGTCGCTGTCGGCGAAGCGGAATGCGCCCCGCAGGGTCTCGACCACGCCGCACAGCTGCGCCGCGTCGAGGAAGTTCGGGGTGCCGCCACCGAAGTGCAGCTGGATCACCTCGCGATCGCGGTCGAACAGCGGCGCCACCAGGGCGATCTCGTGGCCCAGCCGGTCCAGGTAGGCGCGGCCGCGCGCCAGGTCGCGGGTGATGATCCGGTTGCAGCCGCAGTAGAAGCAGGGGCTGAAGCAGAACGGCACGTGCACGTACAGCGACAGCGGTCGCGGGATCGGATCCTCGTTGCTGGCCCGGGCGACCTCGCGCAGAGCCGCTTCGCCGAAGTCCGCGCTGAACTGGGGCGCGGTCGGATAGGAGGTGTAACGCGGGCCGGGCCGGTCGTAGCGGCGCAGCAACCCGGCGTCGAAGGCGATCTGCTGGGACGGCATCGGCGCAGCTTAGGCAGGCGGCGGCCGCGGCGAATTGACTTCGATCAACTCAGGCCCAAGTCGCTCAGCGGCGCTGCAGCGCGTAGACCGCCGTGTCCAGCCGCGAGACCCCCGCGACGAAGCCCGGATGGTCGGGCGGGACTGGCCTGCGTTCGCGCAGTTCGACCCGCCAGTCGGCCTCGTACAACGCCTGCACTTCGTCCTGCGGCACGGAGAACGGCGGGCCCTCGCGTTCCGCCTGCGGGTATTCCAGGGTGACCAGCAGGCCGCGGCAGCCTGCCGGCAACGCCGCGTACAGGTCGCGCGCATAGCGCAGCCGGACGTCCGCCGGCAAGGCGATCAGCGCCGCGCGATCGAACGCCGCGGCGCAGTCCCGCAACAGCTCGGCATCCAGCCCGAAGGCATCGCCCACGACCAGCTCGATGCCGCCGGCCTCGTAGTGGCGCCCGTAGCGGGACTCGCGCGTGTCCGGCTGCAGGCCGTGCTCGGCGAAGAACTGCTCCACCGCCAACGGCGACAACTCCACGCCCAGCACGCGATGGCCCTGCGATGCCAGCCACGCCATGTCGCGCGACTTGCCGGCGAGCGGCACGAACACCTTGGCCCCGGGGGCAACGCCCAGCGAGCCCCAATGCTTCAGCAGCAGGGGCGTGGGGGCGTCCTGGTGGAAGCCGATCTGGTTGTCGGCCCAGCGCTGGTGCCAGAAATCGGGGTGCATGAGGGGTGATGTCTTGTCTGCTTAAGCAACGGTGTTGGAGCGACTACAGGTGGTCATTCGATCGCCAGCCCGTCGACTTTCTGCCACCCGCGCGGCAGCAGGCCGCCGCGCGAGCCGCGGGCACCCAGGTAATCGTCGAGCTCCTTGAACGACAGCGTCATCGTGCGCGCGCCGGACTTCACCTGCAGCTTGCCGGCGGCCGGCACCACCGCGATGGCGACGACGTGTTCGGTGCCGCGCTTGGCCTTGGGGATCTCGATCAGCTTGTTGCCCTTGCCCTTGTCCAGTTCCGGCAGGTCGGCCAAGGCGAAGGCCAGCACGTGGCCGGCGCTGGTCACCGCGACCACGCGGTCGGTCGCCATGTCGACCACCGCCGCCGGCTGCAGCACGCGTCCGCCCTCGGACAGCGAGAGCAGCGCCTTGCCGGCCTTGTTGCGGCCGGTGAGGTTCTCGAAGCGGGTCACGAAGCCGTACCCGTGGCTGGAGGCGATCACCAGGCGCATGTCGTTCTCGCCGCTGGCCATGGCCTGGAAACCGGCCCCGGCCGCCGGCGTGAAGCGGCCGGTCAGCGGTTCGCCGTTGCCGCGCGCGGAGGGCAAGGTGTGCACCGCGGTCGAATAGCTGCGGCCCGCGCCATCGAGGAACGCAACCTGCAGGTTGCTGCGCGCCCTGACCGCCGCCAGCAGGCCGTCGCCGTCGCGGTAACTCAGGGCGGCGGCGTCGATGTCGTGGCCCTTCGCCGCGCGCACCCAGCCCTTCTCGCTGAGCACCACGGTCATCGGTTCGCTGGCGACCAGCTCGGTTTCGTCCAGGGCGTGCGCGGCCTCGCGCGCAACCAGCGGCGAGCGCCGTGCATCGCCGAATTTCTTCGCATCGGCCAGCAGCTCGTCCTTGATCAGCTTCTTCAGCTTCGCCTTGCTGCCGAGCAGGGTCATCAGGCGGTCGCGTTCGGCGTCGAGTTCGTCCTGCTCGCCGCGGATCTTCATTTCCTCGAGACGGGCGAGCTGGCGCAGCTTGGTGTCGAGGATGTAGTCGGCCTGGTCGTCGCTGAGGCCGAAGCGCGCGATCAACGCCGCCTTGGGTTCGTCCTCGCTGCGGATGATGCGGATCACTTCGTCCAGGTTGAGGAACGCGACCAGCAAGCCTTCCAGCAGGTGCAGGCGGCGCTCGACCTTCTCCAGTCGATGGGTGAGGCGACGGGTGACCGTGGTCTGGCGGAACTCCAGCCATTCGGTCAGCAGCATCTTCAGGTGCTTGACCTGCGGGCGCCCGTCCAGGCCGATCACGTTCATGTTGACCCGGTAGCTCTTCTCCAGGTCGGTGGTCGCGAACAGGTGGCCCATCAGCTGCTCGGCATCCACGCGGTTGCTGCGCGGGACCAGCACGATGCGGGTCGGGTTGGCGTGGTCGGATTCGTCGCGGATGTCCTCGAGCCAGGGCAGCTTCTTGGCCCGCATCTGGTTGGCGATCTGCTCGATGATCTTGCTCGGGCTGACCTGGTAGGGCAGCTCGGTGATGACGATGTTCGCCTGTTCCTTCACGAACACGCCGCGCGCACGCACGCTGCCGCTGCCGGTCTCGTACATCGCCTGCAGGTCGGCGGCGGGGGTGATGATTTCCGCCGCGGTCGGGTAGTCGGGGCCTCGCACGTGCTCGCACAGGTCGCGCACGGTCGCATCGGGATCGTCGAGCAGGCGCACGCAGGCGCTGACGATCTCGTTGAGGTTGTGCGGCGGGACGTCGGTCGCCATGCCAACGGCAATGCCGGTGGTGCCGTTGAGCAACAGGTGCGGCAAACGCGCCGGCAGCCAGGTCGGCTCCTCCAGGGTGCCGTCGAAATTCGGGTCCCAGTCCACCGTGCCCTGGCCGAGTTCGCCCAGCAGCACCTCGGCGATCGGCGACAGCTTGGATTCGGTGTAGCGCATCGCCGCGAACGACTTCGGATCCTCGCTGGAGCCGAAGTTGCCTTGGCCCTCGATCAGCGGGTAGCGATACGAGAACGGCTGCGCCATCAGCACCAGCGCCTCGTAACAGGCGCTGTCGCCATGCGGGTGGTACTTGCCGATCACGTCGCCGACGGTGCGCGCCGACTTCTTCGGCTTCGCGCCCGCATTCAGGCCAAGTTCGCTCATCGCGAACACGATCCGCCGCTGCACCGGCTTCAACCCGTCGCCGATGAAGGGCAGGGCGCGGTCCAGGACCACGTACATCGAGTAGTCGAGGTAGGCGCGCTCGGCGAATTCGCTGAGCGGGATCTGTTCGAAGCCGTGGAAGGAGGAACGGACGGGGGTGTCGGTCATTCAGGCGGGCAGGTGCAGGGGAACCCGCATTCTAGCGAGGCAACGGGATGGCCCGGTGCCGCTCAGCGATGCAGGTCGCCGGCGGCCTCGGGCTGGTAGCGGACCGCCAGCACCTGCAGGCGCGCGTTGCGCCCACCGGGCAGGGGCCAGTCGATGCTGTCGCCCACGCGCAGGCCCAGCAGGGCGCTGCCGACCGGCGCCAGGATCGAGACCCTGTCGGCGCTGCCGTCGGCCTGGCGTGGGTACACCAGGGTCAGTTCATGCTCGTGCGCGCCCTGCATCGGATCGTCCACCCGCACGCGCGCGATCGAGTTCATGGTGATCACATCCGCCGGGATCGCGGCGGGTTCCGCCAGTTCCGCGCGGCCCAGTTCGCCCTGCAGGGCCGCCGTGTCCAGCGCGCGGAAGGCTGGCTGCTCCAGCAGGGCCTCGATGCGTTCCACGTCCAGGCGCGACAGCAACAGCGGCGGGCGGGAAGCGGCGGCGGTGGATGGACGGGCGTGCATGTGCGGGCTCCTCAAAGCAGAGCGGGCGACACGGCATGCGCGTCGCCCGCAGGTGTACGAAGGTGGTGGGGCGACCATAGCCCCGAACGGAAGGGGCGGCAAGCCGAACGGTGCATGGATGCCGCGACGCTTGAGCTGCCGGCTATGCTGCGCGTCACCCCCATTCCGACCAAGCCGCCATGTCCAATCCCCGGATCCAGCAACTCCAGCAGCTGTTCGTCTCCCGCCTCGACACCCTGTCGCACATCCTGCAGGTCGGCCAGGCGCACCTGGGCGATCGCGACCTGGTCAACGAGCGGCTGGCGCCGGACATGCTGCCGCTGGGCGCGCAGGTCGCGTTCGCCTGCAACCAGCCGCGCGGGTTTTCGCAATGGTGCGCCGGCCAGCCGATCGAGAACATCGACCCGACGACCGTGGCCTCGCTGGAGGACGCGCATGCGCAGATCGCCGACACCCGCGCGCGGGTGCTCGCCATCAGCGCGAGCGATGCCAAGCTGGATGAAGTGAAGCGCATCGGCATGGGCCCGGGACGCTACTGCGAACTGCCCGGCGACCTGTACGTCAGCGAATACCTGCTGCCCAACCTGTATTTCCACATCACCACCGCCTACGCGATCCTGCGCATGCTCGGCGCGCCGGTCGGCAAGGCCGACTACATGCGCTACCTCGGGGCGCATCTCCGCCACGACGGGTGAGCAATGGATAATCGCGGGATCGCAACCGAATTCCTCCGGCTGTGCGCGCGCGGCGACGTGCGCGAGGCCTACGCGCGCTTCGTGTCCGACGATTTCGTCCACCACAACCCGTGGTTCGCCGGCGACCGCGAATCCTTGCTGGTCGCGATGGAGCAGAGTGCGGCCGCCGAGCCCAACAAATCGTTGGAAGTGAAGCAGGTCATCGACGGTGGCGACCGCGTCGCCGTGCATTCGCACCTGACGCGCGCCGACGCCGGCCTGCAATATGCGGTGGTCCACATCGCCCGGATCGAACACGGCAGGATCGTGGAGCTGTGGGACCTGGCGCAGGAACTTCCCGGCGAATCGCCGAACGCGAACGGGATGTTCTGAGCGTTCGTTCAGCTTCAATCCGGTGCTGGACGCGGTCTTCACCACGCGGTCGCGATGGTGCGGGAAAGCACCCACGGAGGAAGCGCATGAAGATCCGCCACGTATTCGTGACCCGTGACGTCATCCAGGCGCGCGATGCCTTGCTGGCGCTGCGCGAGCAAGGCGTCGGCGTGGACGACATTTCGCTGGTGGCGCGTTCCGACATCGAACTGGACCGCATCCCGGACGAGCTCAAGGAAGCGGACACCGACTTCGTGCCGGCGGCCATGCGCGGCATGGGCATCGGCGGCGCCACCGGCCTGCTGGCGGGGCTGGCGGCCGTGGTCTTCGCCCCGGTCGGCATCACCCTGGCCGGCGCGGCGGCGATCGGCGCGCTGGGCGCGCTGGTCGGGGGCTGGTCATCGGCGTTGATGGGTTCGGCGCTGCCGGATCCGGTGCGCCAGCAGTTCGACGACGAGATTTCCGCCGGGCGGATCCTGCTGCTGGTCGATGCCGAGCCCGACGTCCAGCCGCGCCTGCAACTTGCGCTGGCAGCGGTCGGTGCCCGGCGGCTGGACTATGAGGCCCCTTCCGCGATGACCTGATCGACGGCGGAATCCGACCGGGTGCATCCATCAACCCGTGCGTTCCGTATGTCCTTGCATGCAGGATGTCCGCATTGCGACAGGAGGCGACGGATGCCAGGGTCTTGGATGAAGGCGCGACACCTCGCCGTCGCGTGCGGCGTTGCATTTGCCGCGGCAACGACGGCGGCCTCGGCCAACGATGCGCCTGCTGGCGGCGGCGTGCTGCGCTACGTCGGCGAGGCGCGTGATCCAGGCGGGCGGCTGCTGTATCGCGAAACCCATTACCTGGATTCCCGCGCGCCCGCGCCGCGTCGGGTGGTGCTGTACCAGTGCGCGGACGGTCGCCCGTTCGCCCGCAAGACCGTCGACGGGGCAGGCCCCGCACCGGCATTCGCCTTCCTAGACGCGCGTGACGGTTACCAGGAAGGGGTGCGCACCCAGGGCGGCACGCGCGAGGTGTTCTGGCAGGAAGGCAAGGCGTCGCCGCTGAAGCGCGCCGCCGTCGCCAAGACCGGCGCGACGGTATTCGATGCCGGTTTCGATGCCTATGTGCGCGAGCATTTCCCGGCATTGCAGCAGGGCAAGGCCGTGCGCGCGCGGTTCCTGATCCCGAGCCGGCAATCCGCGATCGGCGTCAGCGTGAAGCCGGTCGCCGGCGCACCGGCCGGCTACCTCGACCTGAAGACCCGCCTGGATGCGTGGTACGGCTTCGCCTTGCCGGAGCTCAAGCTGCGCTATCGCGTCGCCGATCGCCGGCTGGTGCGCTTCGAGGGCATCGGCACGATTCGCGATGGCAAGGGCGGGCACGGCAAGCTGCGGATCGATTTCGCGCAACCGGCGGAGGCGATCGAGGCCGGCGAGTTGCAGCGCGC
>DAOOCX010000004.1:10430-40863 GCA_035408605.1 Thermomonas sp.
CAGCGCGCTCCACGTGGGTTCCGGCTTGCCGCATTCACGCCCTGCATGGCATAAGGTGGCTCGTTTCCATCGACGGCCCGCCGCCAGCCGGCATGCCCGCCAGCCGGACCACCGCATGAGTGCAATACCGCTGCAGCAATCCCTGGACGGCAGCGCCGATCCGTTGGCCGCGCTGCTCGCGCAGGTCGCCGAGGGGCGCCGCGACGCCTTCGAAAGCCTGTACCGGCAGACCTCCGCGACCATGCTCGGGATCTGCCTGCGCGTGTTGCGGGATCGCGAGGAAGCGGAGGACGTGCTGCAGGAAGTCTATGTGGCGGTGTGGTCGAAGGCCGCGCAGTTCGACCAGCAGCGCGCGCGCGCGATGACCTGGCTGGGCACCATCGCCCGCAACCGCGCCATCGATCGCGTGCGCGCCCGCCCGTCGCCTGCGTTGCACGAACCCATCGAAGACCATGAGCTGGCCGACGACGAGGCGCCCACGCCCGCCGCCGGCATCGATGCCGCGCTCGAGCGTGCGCAACTCGACGACTGCATGGATCAGCTTGAACCGAAGCGTCGCTCGCTGATCCGCACCGCGTTTTTCGAAAACGTGACCTATGACGTGCTGGCGCTTCGTGCCGAAGCGCCGTTGGGCTCGGTGAAGAGCTGGATCCGTCGCGGCCTGCAGCAACTCAAGGCGTGCCTGGAACGATGAACGACATCGCGCCCGCGTTGCCCCCGATCGACGACGACGACCTGCTGGCCGGCGAGTACGCGCTGGGCGTGCTCGATCCGGATGCGCGCCGTGCCACGCAGCGCCGGATCGACGCCGACCGCGATTTCGCGGCCCGGGTCGCGCGCTGGGATGCGCATTTCTCGCCCTGGCTGCTGCGGGTCGATGCGGTCGAGCCCGGGGCGCAGGTCTGGCCAAGGATCCGCACCTCGCTGGGGTGGTCGGCCGTGGAAGGCCACCGCAAGGGCCTGTGGGACAACGCCGCGTTCTGGCGCGGGACCACGGCCCTGGCCGTTGCCGCCAGCGTGTTCGCGGTGGCCATCGGCGTATGGCGCACGCCGGAGCCGGCGGCACCCGTTCCGCCGCCTGTGGTCGTGGTGCAGCCACCGCCCGCGACCGACGAAGCGGCTGCACTGCCGGTCACCGTGCTGGCCACCGACGACGGCAACACCGGCTGGATCGCGCGGGTCGCGCCGGACCGCAGCAAGGTGCTGATGGTGCCCAAGCCGCGCCCGCTCGATGCCGGCGGCAAGGTCAACGAACTCTGGATCATCGCGTCGGGCGAGGCACCGAAGTCGCTGGGCTTCGTGTCCAACGACAAGGCGCATTCCATCGACATCCCGGCCACGCTGCGTGATGCGGTGGCGGCGGGCGCGGTGTTCGCGGTCACCCTGGAGCCGGAGCAGGGCCTGCCGCATGCGGCGCCGTCCGGCCCGGTCGTCGCCAAGGGCCAGATCCTGTCCATCTGAGCCTGGCGACCCGGTCACCGGGCACTGCATCCGAACGCGGGTTCCGTCCGTATATCCGGCAACGGGACCCGCCAAGGAATGCCATGCCGCCCAAGCCTGACTCCACGAACGCGCCGCGCGGCAGCGCGTTGCTGCGCTGGATCGACACATCGGGACAGTCCGGATCCCCCGATCCGGCCAACGATGATCGCATCGACTGGCTGCGCGCGCTGCCGTTCGTCGGCATGCACCTGGCGTGCCTGGGCGTGTTGTGGGTCGGCGTGTCGGCTACCGCCTTGTGGGTTGCGCTGGGGTTGTACGCGCTGCGCATGTTCGCGATCACCGGGTTCTACCACCGCTACTTCTCGCACCGCACGTTCCGCACGTCGCGCGCGGTGCAGTTCGCGTTCGCGCTGCTCGGCGCGGCGTCGGTCCAGCGCGGCCCGCTGTGGTGGGCGGCGCACCATCGCCATCACCATGTGCATGCGGATACCGCGGCCGACCCGCATACCCCGCGCAAGGGCTTCTGGCGCAGCCACGCCGGCTGGTTCCTGACCCGCGGCGGCTTCCGCACCGACACCTCGCGCATCGGCGACCTGCTGAAGTTCCCGGAGCTGCGTTGGCTGGATCGCTTCGATACCGCGGTGCCGGTCGCGCTGGCGGTGCTGCTGTTCCTGGCCGGCATGGCGCTGGAGCGCTGGGCACCGGGCCTGGGGACCAACGGGCCGCAGTTGCTGGTCTGGGGGTTCTTCGTCTCCACGGTGGTGCTGTTCCATGCCACCGTCACCATCAATTCGCTGGCGCATCGCTGGGGCCGTCAGCGCTTCGACACCCGCGACGACAGCCGCAACAACCTGTGGCTGGCGCTGATCACGTTCGGCGAAGGCTGGCACAACAACCACCATTTCTTCCCGGGCAGCGCGCGCCAGGGATTCCGATGGTGGGAGATCGACCTGACCTGGTATGGCCTGCGCACGCTGCAGGCGCTGGGCCTGGTCCGTGACCTCAAGCCGGTGCCGGCGTGGGTGCTGGCGAAAGCCGATGCGAACAAGGCGGGTCGCTGAGATGCGCATCGCGATCGTCGGTTCCGGGATCAGCGGCCTGTCGGCGGCGTGGTTGCTGTCGCGCCAACACGACGTCGTCCTGTTCGAGGCCAACGATTACCTCGGCGGCCACACCGACACCCATCGGGTCGAAGTCGATGGCCGCACGCTCGACGTGGACACTGGCTTCATCGTCCACAACCCCGGCAACTATCCGCTGCTGACCCGCCTGTTCGACGAACTCGGCGTGGCCACGCAATCGACCACGATGGGGTTCTCGGTGCAGGACGCGCGCACCGGGCTGGAATACAACGCGACCTCGCTCGACGGGCTGTTCTGCCAGCGCCGCAACCTGGCCTCGCCGCGCTTCTGGGGCATGTTGCGCGACTTGGCGCGCTTCTATCGCGAAGCACCGGCCTTGCTCGACGACGACCACCCGGGCCCTTCGCTGGGCGAGTACCTCGACGCCAACGGCTATGGCGCTGCGTTCCGCGACCAGCACCTGGTGCCGATGGCCAGCGCGCTGTGGTCCTCGCCCGAGCAGTCGGTGCTGGCGTTCCCGGCGAAATACCTGGTCCAGTTCATGGCCAACCACCACATGCTGCAACTGACCGGCCGCCCGGAGTGGCGGGTGGTGCGTGGCGGTTCGCGGCGCTATGTCGAGGCGATGGTCTCGCACTGGGACGTGCAGGTGCGGTTGTCCTCGCCGGTGCGCGGCATCGCCCGCGACGCCCATGGCGTGAGCGTGCGCTGCGATGCCGGCAGCGAACGCTTCGACCAGGTCGTGCTGGCCTGCCACAGCGACCAGGCGCTGCACCTGCTGGATGATGCCAGCGATGCCGAGCGCGACATCCTCGGCGCGATCCGCTACCAGGCCAACGACACCGTGCTGCATACCGATGCGCGCCTGCTGCCGCGCAACCGCAAGGCATGGGCGGCGTGGAACGCGCACCTGCCGGCGGATCCGGCGCAGGCCTGCACCGTGAGTTACTGCATGAACCTGCTGCAGGGCCTGCCCGGCGACACCCCGCTGGTGGTCACCCTCAACCGCACGCACGACATCGACCCCGCGCGCATCCTGCAGCGCCGCCAGTACGCGCATCCTGTGCATACGCACGCCGCGGTTGCCGCACAGGCGCGCCGCCACGAGATCCAGGGCGTGCAGCGCACCTGGTTCGCCGGCGCCTACTGGGGCTGGGGCTTCCATGAGGACGGCATGCGCAGTGGCGTGGAGGTCGCGCAGGGAATGGGCGTTGCGTGGTCGAACGATCAGGTGCGTCGCGGCGCTGTCGACACGCAGCCGCTGGAGGCCGCGGCATGACCGTACTGGCCAGTGCGATCTACGAAGGCCGCGTGCGCCATCGCCGGCATGCGCCGCGCGCGCACGCGTTTTCGTATCGCATGGCCCAGCTCTACCTGGACCTGGACGAGCTCGATGCGGCGTTCCGCGGGCGCTGGCTGTGGTCGGTGGGGCGGCGCAACCTGGCCGCGTTCCATCGCCGCGACTTCCTCGGCGATCCGGCGCGTCCGCTGGCCGATGCAGTGCGCGATCGGGTGGAGGCCGCCACCGGCGAACGTCCGCTTGGCGCGGTGCGCCTGCTCACCCACCTGCGCTATGCCGGCCTGAGCTTCAATCCGGTGAGTTTCTACTACTGCTTCGATGCCGGCGGCACGTTGCACAGCATCGTCGCGGAGATCACCAACACGCCGTGGAAGGAACGCCATGCCTACGTGCTGCCGGTGGCGACCGCGGAGCGCCGGGGCAGGGCACTGCACTGGCGTTTCGACAAGGCCTTCCACGTCTCGCCGTTCCTGCCGATGCAGCGCCGCTACGGCTGGACGTTCACCGAGCCGGGCGACGGCCTGCAGGTGCACATGGACGTCTGCGACGGCAGCGAGCGCGAATTCGATGCCACCCTGCAACTGGAACGCCGCCCACTGACCGGCGCGAACCTGGCGCGCGTGCTCTGGCGCTATCCGCTGATGACCGCGCAGGTGGTCGTCGGCATCCACTGGCAGGCGCTGCGGCTCTGGCTGAAGCGCGTGCCCGTGCATGACCACCCCACCCGAATGGAATCGCCCCGATGAATGCACGTGCCGATGCCTCGCCCGCGACCGGGTTCTCCGCGCTGGACCGCCTCCTGCGCAACCGCGTGCTGGACCAGTTGCGGGCCTTGCGGGGCCGCGCGATCGTGCTGGCCGATCCGCTGGGCTGCATCCGCACCGGTGATGCGGAAGACGCCGCTGCACCGCTGCGCATCGACGTGCACGGGCCCGGCTTCTATCGCGCGCTGGCCGCCAACGGCAGCGTGGGCGCGGCGGAGTCGTACATGGACGGCGAGTGGGACTGCGCCGACCTGGTCGGCCTGGTGCAACTGCTGGTACGCAACCGCGACCTGCTGGACGCGATGGAGCGCGGGCCCGCACGCATCGGTGGGTGGGCGATGCGCGGCTGGAACGCACTGCGCCGCAATACCCGCGATGGCGCGCGCCGCAACATCGCCGCGCATTACGACCTGGGCAACGACTTCTTCCGGCTGTTCCTGTCCGAAGACCTGATGTACTCCTCCGCGCTGTATGCGGGCGACGACGACACCCTGGAAGCCGCATCGACCCGCAAGCTCGACCGCATCTGCGACAAGCTGCGGCTGGGGCCGGACGACCACGTGGTCGAGATCGGCACCGGGTGGGGTGGCTTCGCGGTGCACGCCGCACGGACGCGTGGCTGCCGGGTGACCACCACCACGATCTCGCGCGAGCAGCATGCGCTGGCCAGCCAGCGGGTGGCCGATGCCGGCCTGCAGGACCGCGTCACCGTGCTGCTGTCGGATTACCGCGACCTGCAGGGCCAGTACACCAAGCTGGTGTCGATCGAGATGATCGAGGCGATCGGCGCGCAGTACCTGGACACCTACTTCGCCACCCTGGGGCGCTTGCTCAAGCCGGACGGACTGGCGCTGGTGCAGGCGATCACCATCGAGGACCACCGCTACGAGCAGGCCCTGCGCAGCGTGGACTTCATCAAGCGCCATATCTTCCCCGGTTCGTTCATTCCGTCGGTCGCGGCGATGCTGGCGGCGAAGACGCGCAGCAGTGACCTCGCGCTGGTGCACCTGGAAGACTTCGGGCCCTCGTATGCGCGCACCCTGCACGATTGGCGCGAGCGCTTCCTGGCCCGCCGCGAGGACGTCCGCGCGCAGGGCTTCGACGAGCGCTTCCTGCGCATGTGGACCTTCTACCTGGCCTATTGCGAAGGCGGCTTCCGCGAGCGTTCGATCGGCGTCGCCCATGTGCTGATGGCGAAGCCGGGCTACCGCGGCGGCTCCTACCTGCCCGGCTTGCTGGAGGCCTGATGCGCTTCTGGCTCAACCTGCTCGGTTATCAGGCGGCGTGGTTCATTGCCGTCGGCTTTGCCGCGCGCGGGCTGGCATGGCCGGGCATGCTGGCCTGCCTGGGGTTTGCCGCGATCAGCTGGTGGACGTCGCCGCTGCGTCGTTCCGACCTGAAATTGATCGGCGCGGCACTCGCCTGCGGCCTGCTGCTGGACGGCGTGCTCGCCGCCACCGGCTGGCTGCGCTATGCCGCGCCGTTGCCGGCGTTGCCGGGTCCGGCCTGGATCGCCACGTTGTGGGTCGCGTTCGCGATGACCCTGCAGCATTCCCTGCAGTGGGTGATCGCGCGGCCCGCCGTTGCCATCGCCTTTGGCGTGATCGGCGGCCCGCTGGCCTACTGGGGCGCGTCGCGCGCCTTCGACGCGGTCGTCTTCATCATGCCGCTGCAGGCCACCCTGGCCCTGGCGCTCGGCTGGGGCATCGCCATGGCCGCGTTCGTGCTCATCGTCCATCGCCGCCACGCTTCCATCACCCATCAACCCGGGGTATCCGCATGACTCCATGGCAGCAACTCCTCCTGGTCTGGCTGGTCGCAGTGGTGGCGCAGTCGCTTGGCTGGCTCTGGCAACGCAAGCGCAGCAATGCCGGCATCGTCGACGTGGTCTGGTCGTTCGGCGTGGGTGGCGCGGCGGTGTTGGTCGCGGCGACCGGCAGCGGCGCGCTGTTGCCGCGCGTGTTGCTGGCCATGCTCGGCGGCGCCTGGGGCCTGCGGCTGGGCCTGCACCTGTGGCATCGCGTGCGTGCCGAGCCGGAAGACGGCCGCTACGCGCAACTGCGCCAGCGCTGGGGCAACGACCAGCGCAAGTGGTTCGCGATGTTCCAGTTCCAGGCGCTGCTGATCGCGTTCTTCGCCCTGCCGTTCCTGGCGGTGGCCGCGAATCCCGTCGCCGACTGGAACGCGTGGTTCATGGCCGGCATCGCCACGTGGCTGGCCTGCGTGGCGGGCGAAGCGGTGGCCGATGCGCAACTGGCGAAGTTCCGCACGAATCCCGCCAACAAGGGCAAGACCTGCCGAGACGGCTTGTGGCGGTATTCGCGCCATCCCAATTATTTCTTCGAATGGCTGCACTGGCTGGCCTACGTGCTGCTGGCGGTGGGCTCGCCGATCGCCTGGCTGGCCTGGAGCGGCCCCGTGGTGATGTACGTGTTCCTGCGCTGGATCAGCGGCATCCCGTTCACCGAGGCGCAGGCGCTGCGCACGCGCGGCGAGGACTACGCGCGCTACCAGCGCAGCACGCCGATGTTGTTCCCGTGGTTCCCGAAGGAGGATCGATGAACGCCACCGCCGATGCGATGGAACTGGCCAGCGACCGCCCGGCCGACGGCGTGCTGGGCTTGGCCGAACGCGGCCTGGTGCCGGATGCGCTGCTGCGCGCCGGCATCCGCCGGATGTGCGCGCAACGCCTCCGCGATGAACATGCCGGCGATCCCGATGCCGCCGCGCGCCGCAATGCCGCGTTGATCGCGGAACTGCGCGAAAGCCCGGTTGCCATCCACACCGATGCCGCCAACCGCCAGCATTACGAACTGCCGCCGGGGTTCTTCACCCGTTGCCTCGGTCCGCGGCTGAAGTATTCCGGCTGCTACTACCCGACCGGCAACGAAACCCTGGCGCAGGCGGAGGAGGCGATGCTTGCGCTGTACGGCGAACGCGCGGAACTCGCGGACGGCCAGGACATCCTGGAGCTCGGCTGCGGCTGGGGCTCGCTGACCCTGTGGATGGCGCAGCACTATCCGAACGCGCGCATCACCGCGGTCAGCAACTCCGCGCCGCAGCGCGCCTTCATCGAGGCGCAATGCCGCGAGCGCGGCTTCGCCAACGTGCGGGTGATCACCTGCGACGTGAACCGGCTGGAGTTGCCGGCATCGAACTTCGACCGCTGCGTGTCGGTGGAGATGTTCGAGCACATGCGCAACTACGCCACGCTGCTGGGGCGCATCGGCGGCTGGCTGCGACCGGGCGGAAAACTCTTCGTGCACATCTTCTGCCACCGCACGCTGTTGTATCCGTTCGAGACCGCAGGCGACGACAACTGGATGGGGCGGCATTTCTTCACCGGCGGGCTGATGCCGGCGGCGGACACGCTGCTGTGGTTCCAGGATGCGTTGCGCATCGAGGATCGCTGGCTGGTCGATGGCACCCACTACGAGCGCACCGCCAATCATTGGCTCGAGAACCAGGATGCCCGCCACGACGAGGTCATGGCGATCCTGCGCGAGGCCTATGGCGATGCCGCCAGGCTCTGGTTCCAGCGCTGGCGGATGTTCTGGATGGCGTGCGCGGAACTGTTCGGCTACGACCACGGCCGCGAATGGATGGTCGCCCATTACCGCTTCTCGAAGGAGGTCGCATGATCCGCAAACTGTTCGTCGCACTCGGCATCGGGACATTGCTGTCCGCCTGCGCCTCCACCCCGCCGACCATCCCGCCTGTCGCCAGCGTCGACCTGCCGCGCTTCATGGGCGACTGGTACGTCATCGCCCAGATCCCCACCTACATCGAGCGCAAGGCGTTCGATTCGGTGGAGTCGTATCGCCTGGACGAGGACGGCAAGATCCGCACCACCTTCCGTTATCGCAACGGCAGCGCCGATGCGCCGCTGAAGACGATGGAGCCGGTCGGCCGCGTGGTGCCCGGCACCAACAACGCGGTGTGGGAGATGCAGTTCGTGTGGCCGATCCAGGCCGAGTACGTGATCGTGGACCTGGCCCCGGATTACTCGCGCACCATCGTCGGGCGCAGCAAGCGCGACTACGTCTGGCTGATGGCGCGCACGCCCAGCCTGCCCGCGCCCGAACTCGCCGCCGCCATCGAGAAGATCCGCGTGCTCGGCTACGACACCGCCAAGCTGCGGATGGTCCCGCAGGCAGCGGCGAACGCGCCCGCACCCTGATCCCGCCACGCCGCCCAACGCCCGGACGCACGCATGACCCAAGGCCTCTTCTGGTTTCGCCGCGACCTGCGCCTGGCCGACCATCCGGCGCTGGCGCGTGCCTGCCAGTCGCACGACAGGCTGCTGCTGGTGTACGTGGACGATGATGCCGACGGCCCCTTCGACGCCAGCCGCGCGTGGTTGCGCCTGTCGCTTGGAAAACTCGGCGATGACATCCGCGCGCGCGGCGGCGAATTGCACCTGCTGGCCGGTGATCCGGAAATCCTGATCCCGGCGTTGGCGGTCGCGGCCGGGGCCACCGAGGTGCACATCTCCGCCTTGCACGAACCCAAGGCCGCCGCGCGCGATGCACGCATCGCCGCCACGCTGGCCGGACGTGCCATCGCCATGCGCCGCGCCGGTGGTCGCCTGCTGACCGATGCGGAGTCAGTGCTGACCCAGTCGGCCACGCCATTCCGCGTGTTCACGCCGTTCCACAAGGCCGCGCGGCCGACGTGGCGGCATCGCCCGCGCGAAGCGCCCACCGCGCTGGCGTGCAGTCCACTCCCGTCATCGCTGGAAGGCGCGCGCACCACGCTCGATGCGCCACGCCCGCGTTGGGACAAGGGCTTCTGGGCCACCTGGACGCCGGGCGAAGCGGCGGCACACGCGCGGCTCGACGACCTGCTGCCGCGCCTGCACGCGTATCCGGATGCGCGCGACGTGCCGTCCGTCGAGGGCACCTCGCGGCTGTCGCCGCACCTGCATTTCGGCGAGATCCACCCGAGCCGCATCTTCGACGTCGTGCAACGGCAGGGTGGCATCGGCGCCGACAAGTACATCGCCGAGCTCGGCTGGCGCGAGTTCGCCTACTACGTGCTGCACCACTGGCCGGCCAGCCTCCACGACAACTTCAATCCGAAGTTCGACGCCATGCCCTGGCGCGACGATCCCGCCGGACTCGAGGCCTGGCAGCGCGGCCTGACCGGCGTGCCGCTGGTCGATGCCGGCATGCGCCAGTTGTGGCACGAGGGCTGGATGCACAACCGCGTGCGCATGGTGGTCGCTTCGTGGCTGACCAAGCACATGGGGATCGACTGGCGGCAGGGCGCCGCCTGGTTCATGCACACCCTGGTCGATGCCGACCTGGCCAGCAACACGCTGGGCTGGCAATGGGTTGCCGGCACCGGCGTGGATGCCGCGCCGTATTTCCGCATCTTCAATCCGGTCACCCAGTCGCGCCGCTTCGATCCGCAGGGCGCGTACCTGCGTCGTTGGCTTCCAGAACTGCGAGGGCTTGGCGATGACGCCATCCACGCCCCGTGGGAGCGTGGACTGCGCGTGCCCGGTTATCCGGTCAAGCCCATCGTGGACCTGGGTGCCGGTCGTGACGCTGCATTGGCGCGGCTTGCAGCATTGGCGAAGTAACGGAAGAACTGCCTCCGCCCTCGCAGTCGCGAAGATGCCTGCGGCCAGCCGGGCCTGCGCGATGCGACATCAACCGCCCGTGCCGAACTTCGGCATTTCCTTCAGCGGCAGCGCGTCGAACGAGAACGTGCCGCTGGCGGAGGGCAAGGTTTTTGCCGGCAGCTTCTTCGCCAGGGACGAAGCCGGCACGTCCTTCGCCGTGAAACTGCCGGCGATCGCGTAGGTGCCATCGGCGTTGCGCTCGAAACGGTCGATCGTGACCGTGACCTGTTCGCCGCCCTTGCCCTCGTAGAAATCGAACATCGCGTTCGCCTTCGGGCGGTAGTTCAGGCTGCTGCCGGTCATCGCCAACGTCTGGTCGTCGAAGGTGATGCCCAGGTCCAGGGTGCGGCCATCGCCGGCAGTGCCCTTCAGCGTGACCTGCAACGACTTGATGATGTCCACGTGCATCACCTGCGAGTCGTGGAAGGTCTTGCCGGCCATGCCGCCGACGATCTCGCGCACGTCGCCGGCATCGACCTTCATGCCGGTACCCAGTTTCTCCAGCTTCTTGTTGGCATCGGCGATCGCGTCCTGGCCTTCGCTCCTGCCGAGCTTCTCGTCCAGTTGCTCGCCGATGTCGTCGGCGACCTTGGTCGACAGCGAGCGGAACGACTGCGTGCCGTTGCCGACATCGGCCTGGATCGTGCCCTGCACGGCCTGGCCTTCCTTCAATGGTGCATCGCCGTTCGCAAGCGCACCCGTATCGGCGGCGTCCTGCGCGGCCTGGTCGACCATCGCCTGCATCCCCGAAGCGGGTGTGGCGGTTGATGCCGCATCGCCGGCCTTGCCGCAGGCAGCCAGCATCACCGCGACCACGGCCAACGCCAAGGTGTTCCGCACCTGCTTGTTAACTCCCCTCATTGCCGCACTCCTTTTCACGTTGTTGGTGTCAATCCGGACATTCGCACGCATGAGCGGTGCGTGGGCGTCCCGCGCAGCGCATCCATCGCGCCCTTTCCCCCGGCAATCGCCAATGCCGGCCACGGGCAGTTACGCAGGCGCGTGGCGAATCTGGCCATCGGATCTTGCATCGAGCCCGCCCCGGTGCGGGGCGGTTGCTCAGGGCGTGCCTGCGCGAGGACGCATGGCGATGACAGCACGCCGGATATCGTTGGCCCGGATGATGTAGTGGCCGACCAGGCTGTCGCCCCGGCGTTGCAGTTCGAGCCGGTGCTCCATCCCGTCAGCGGTGGGGCGGGAGACCAGCACGATGCTGTCGCCCTCGATCCACACGCGGTCGAACGTGGCACCGAGGCCGATCAGTTCGCAGTCGGCATCGCCGGTGACGGGCAGGCCGGCGATCACATCGCAGAACGGCTGGTACAGCACGTAGTCGCCGCTGCCGGTGGTGTCGCCGGCGTCCGCCTGGATCGAGAACGCCATCAACGCGGCATCGTGCGGATCGTCCGCGGCGACCAGCCGCCAGTTGCCATGCAGGCGTGCGGGCGAGGGCATCGCGACGGCGGTAGTGTCATCGGCCACGACGGGCGCGATGGCTGCCGGGATGTCGGCATCGGCCGCGGTGCAGGCCGATGCCAGCATGGCGATCAGGATTGCAAGGAGGATTCGCAGGGGCATCGCAAACTCCGTCGGTGGCGCAAGCGTGGGCGGAGGCAACGGTTACGCAGCGGCGCACGCGATCCGGACAAGCCGGCATCGGCCGATGCTAAGGTGCAGGCCTTCCCCGCCGAAGTCATCGATCGCATGCACGAAGACGCCGAGCCGCAGCCGGGCACGTTGGCTGCGACCGCCGCCGAACTAGCGCCGCTGCTGTTGGACGACATGCGCCGGCGCGCGCGTCGCGAACGTCGCCGGGTCAATGCCGGCGAAACGATGCGCACCACGGCGCTGGTGAATGAGGCCTTCCTGCGCCTGCAACGCGGCGGTGCCTGGGAAGACGAGACCCATTTCCTGCATGCGGCGGCGATGGCGATGCGGCAGGTGCTGGTGGACCATGCGCGTCGCCGGCTGGCCGGAAAGCGCGGTGGCGGGCGCGTGGATTCGCTGGAAGACCATCCGGACATCGAGCCGTTCTGGGTCAGCGACGAACGCCTGGTCGAGCTCGATGACGCCTTGCAGGAACTGTCCCGGCTCAACCCGCGCCTGCAGCAGGTAGTCGAATGCCGCTTCTTCGCCGGCTACACCGACGACGAAACCGCGCGCGTGCTTGGCGTGGCCGAGCGCACGGTGCGCCGCGACTGGATCAAGGCGCGCGCGTGGTTGTTCCAGGCGCTGGAGCCGGTGCCGGACTGAGCTGGGCGCGCAGGCTGGCGCTCTGCGTGGCGATGCGCTGGCCGGCAGGGCCCGCGGCTTTCGCCATCGCGTCGACCGTATCCAGCAGCGCCGCGACCGGCGCCTGTTCGTTGCGAGCCAGGTGGATGCGCGCCAATGCCAGCCGTGGTGCCGCACCGCCCGGATGGCCCGCGCCCAGGTGCTGGTCCGCGGCGGCGAGCGCTTCGCGCGCGGTGACTTCCGCACGCTTGGCATCGCCCAGCGCCAGTTGCGCTTCGGCGACCCCGCTCAGGGCCGCGACGTGGTGCATGCTGCCCGTGCCGGCGAACTGCGCGCCCATCGCCGCGGCCTCGGCCAGCACCGGCAGCGCCTCGCCGGCGCGTCCGGTCTGCAGCAGCAACTTGCCGTAGTTGTTGAGCAGGGCCGCGGTCGCCGCCGATGGCCCGTACAACGTCCGGCGCAAGGTCACGGCCTGTTCCAGCAGGGGCGCGGCCACCTCGGGTTTGCCTGCGCTGAGTTCCAGCGAACCCCAGTTGTTGAGGGTGTTCAGGGCATCGGTGGATTCGCCCAGGCCCGCCACCCGCCATACATCGCGCGCGGCACGGAAGGCCTCGCGTGACTCGTCGAGGCGACCCAGCCCGAACAGGGCCACGCCCAGGTTGTTCTGGAACACCCCGGTCTCGCGGCCATGCACGCCATCCAGCGCGATGCGCTGCGCCAGCCCGCGTTGCAGCAGGGCGATCGCGCCATCGGCATCACCGGCCTGCTGGCGGAGGCGTGCTTCCAGCATCTGGCTGTCGATCAACCGCGACTGCCAGCGCACGGGATCGGTGTTCCAGAAGGCTCGCGCCTGGGCGAGCAGCGCGGCCGCGCGTTTCGCGTCGCCGCCACGCAGCGCAACCTGGGCGAGGTCGTAGCGGCCCACGGCGACCAGCGACGGATCGACGATGCGGGTGTCGGCGTCGGCCAGCCGCTGCAACAGCGGTTCCGCGGCGGGGTAATCGTTGAGCAGGAAATACAGTTCGCCCAGCGTATGCAGCACGGGCGCGCCTTCCGCGGGATCGCGGGCGAAACTGTCGACGACGCGTTGCGCGGCGTGGTCGAGTACGTCGCCGGCGGTGGCATCGCTGCCCTGCATCTCGCCGGCGCTGCGGAACATGTGGAACACCGCCTGCTGCACCGCTTCCAGCCGCGCTTTTTCGCGCAGCGCTTCATCGCGCTGGCGACCGGCTTCGCGGGCCTGGAACAGTGCCGCGCCAAGCCCGACGGCAAGCGCCAGCACGGTCACGCTGGCACCCGTCGCCGCCCAGCGATGCGTGTGCAGGAAGCGCCAGAAGCGGTAGCGCGGCTCGCCGTCGCGGGCCGCGACCGGCGCGCCGCGCAATGCGCGCGCAAGGTCGTCGGCGAACGCATCCATGCTGCGGTAGCGCTGCGCCGGGTCGCGCGCCAGCGCCTGCGCCAACACCGCGTCGAGGTCCAGCAGGAGGCCACGCTCGGTCGGGATCGACACGGCGGCGGCAACATCGCGAAGGCGCGGCGGGTTCACCTGTGCGGCACGCATCGCCAGCAACGCGGTCGGCGGTTCGTCCCGCGCATGCGGTGCGTGCCCGCACAGCAGGCGATACAGCACCGCTGCCATCGCGTGGATGTCGGCGGCCACGCCGACGTCGCCGCCGGCCAGTTGTTCCGGTGCGGCATAACCCAGCGACAGCGGCGCGCGCTCGCCATCGGCCTCCTCGCCCTGGCCGGACAGGCTGGCCACGCCGAAGTCGATCAGGCGCACCCGTCCATCCTGGTCCACCAGCAGGTTGGAGGGCTTGATGTCGCGATGCACGACCAGCCGCGCATGCGCATGCGCCACCGCCTCGCAGGCCTGCAGCACCAGCGCGATGCGTTCGCGCGGCGAGGCATTGCGTTGCTCGCACCACTGGTGGATCGGCATGCCGTCCACGTACTCCATGACCATGTAGGGCTGGCCATCGTCCAGCAAGCCGCCGTCGATCATCCGGGCGATGCCGGGATGGTCGAGCAAGGCCACGATCCTGCGTTCGTTGTCGAAGCGCGCCCAGTCGCCGGCATCGACGCGGGCGATGCGCTTCAGCGCCGCGCGCTGGCCGTACTGGCCGTCCGCGCGCTCGACCTCATGGACCTCGCCCATGCCGCCGCGCCCGAGCAGGCCCACGATCCGCCATGCGCCGGCGCTGTCGCCGGCGGCCAGGGTCGCCGGCGACA
Source organism: Thermomonas sp. (assembly GCA_035408605.1). Taxonomy (GTDB): domain Bacteria; phylum Pseudomonadota; class Gammaproteobacteria; order Xanthomonadales; family Xanthomonadaceae; genus Thermomonas. Next base: position 25,113 of record DAOOCX010000004.1, read on the forward strand.
GCGCATCCGCGTGGGCCGCGCGCTCCAGGAAATCGCCGCTGGCATCGGCTGCGGCAAGCAGGCGAAGGACCTCGTCGATGACGGCCGCGGGCCGGCCGGTGCTGCGCAGCCACGCCTCGCGCTGCGGCGCCGGCATGTCCCATGCGGCATCGAACAGGGTCTCGATGGCCTGCCACTCGGGGGTCGAAGTCATGGGTCCTGGCGTCCGCGCGATTCGCCACAGCATGGCGCGCGCAGTGCGCCCGGGTAAACCCGCGTGGTGGGCGGCTCGCCGGGATTGCGCGGCGGCGAAACGCCGGGCACAAAAAACCCCCGCTTGCGCGAGGGTTGTTTGTTGAACCTGGTGCCCGGGAGAGGACTCGAACCTCCACGAAGTTGCCCCCGCTAGCACCTGAAGCTAGTGCGTCTACCAATTCCGCCACCCGGGCAGGGTGCAGGGGGCGTATGTTGCAGTGCGACTTCGAGCTTGTCAACGGGATTTCATCCGATGCGGACAGGGCCTGCACGGGCGCGTTGTACCATCGCCGCATGACCAAACCCCCGAGCAAGCGTGGCCCCGGCCGCGGCGGCAAGACACCCGGCAAGTCCGGCGGCACACGAAGCGAAGGCGCACCGCAGGGACGGGGTGGCGCGAAGAAAACCGCCAGCAACTTGCCCGGGTGGTTGCCCGATGCCGGCCTGATGCGTGCCTTCGGTGGCGCAGGTGCGGCCAAGCCCGCGGGGCGTGCCGATCCCAAGCCCGCGACGAAGCCGGTGATGTCCACGCGCCCCGGTCGCGAGCGCGATCCGCACGCGGCGCGCGAGGCGCAGCGCTACGAACAACCCATCGCCAGCCGGGAGATGATCCTGCAGATCCTGGCCGCCAGCGACGGACCGCTGGATGCCGATGCGCTGGCGGCGAAATTGGCGCTGACCGCCCCCGACCGGTTCGCCGCGCTGGAGAAGCGCCTCAACGCGATGCTGCGCGACGGCCAGTTGCTGCAGAACCGCCGCGGTGGTTTCGCCCCGGCCGCGCGCATGGACCTGGTGCCCGGCGTGGTCATCGCCAACGAGAACGGCTTCGGCTTCCTGCGGCCTGACGCGGGCGGTGGCGATGACCTGTTCCTGCCGCCATACGAGATGCGCAAGGTCATGCATGGCGATCGCGTGCTGGCCAGCGTCACCGGCATGGACCGGCGCGGCCGGCGCGAAGGCACCATCGTCGAGGTGCTGGAACGCCGGCTCACCCGCCTGATCGGCCGCTACACCGAAGAGGCCGGCATCGGCTACGTGGTGCCGGACGACAAGCGCGTGCAGCGCAACGTGATGATCCCGGCGAACGGCCGCAACGACGCGCGCAACGGCCAACTGGTCGTCGCCGAAATCACCACCCCGGCGGATGCGCATCGCCCGCCAATCGGCAACGTGCTGGCGGTGCTGGGCGACAAGCTCACTGCGAGCCAGGCGGTCGAGGCCGCGATCCACGGGCACGACATCCCGCACGAATTCCCGCCCGAAGTCCTCGCGCAGGCGACCGCGGTCCCGCTGCAGGTGCAGGCTGCCGACATCGCCGGGCGCGTCGACCTGCGCAACGTGCCGCTGGTCACCATCGACGGCGAGGACGCCAAGGATTTCGACGATGCGGTGTGGTGCGAGCCGAACAAGGACGGCTTCCGCCTGATCGTCGGTATCGCCGATGTCTCGCACTACGTGCGGCCCGGCACGCCGCTGGACGATGAGGCGCAATTGCGCGCGACTTCCGTTTATTTCCCCGGCTTCGTGGTGCCGATGCTGCCGGAGACGCTCAGCAACGGCATCTGTTCGCTGATGCCGAAGGTCGACCGCCTGTGCTTCGTCGCCGACATGCAGGTCGGCCGCGACGGCATCGTCACAGGTGCCAGGTTCTACGAAGCGGTGATGCATTCGCATGCGCGCCTGACCTACACCGATGTCTGGAACGCGGTGGGCGAGGGCATTCCCGAGGATGACCACGCCGCCGCGCTGGCGAAGATCGGCGGCTTGCTGCCGCAGATCCGGCAACTGCACCAGCTCTACAAGGTGCTCGACAAGGCGCGGCAGAAGCGCGGCGCGATCGAGTTCGAGAGCAGCGAGGTGCGCTTCGTGCTGGACGCGCAGGGCGCGGTCAGCCAGGCCGGCATGCTCCAGCGCAACGATGCGCACAAGCTGATCGAGGAATGCATGATCGCGGCCAATGTGCAGGCCGCGCTGTACCTGCTGCAGTCCGGCGTGCCGGCGCCGTATCGGGACCACGACAAGCCACCGGAGTCCAAGTACGCGGACCTGGAGGAATTCCTCAAGGAATTCATGCTGCGCATGCCGCCATGGGCCAAGGTCAAGCCGAAGGATTTCCGCGCGATGCTGGAAAAGATCCGCGAACGTCCCGACGCCACGCTGCTGGAGTCGGTGATCCTGCGCAGCCAGTCGCTGGCGGTGTACGCGCCGGAGAACATCGGCCACTTCGGCCTGGCGCTGGAGGCGTACGCGCACTTCACCTCGCCGATCCGCCGCTATCCCGACCTGCTGGTGCACCGCGCGATCAAGCATGCCCTGGCCGGCGGCAAGCCCGAGACCTACACCTATTCGCCGCACGAGATGGCGGCGCTGTCGCTGCAGTGCTCGGAGCGCTCGCGTCGCGCCGACGAGGCCCAGCGCGAAGTCGACGAGCGCTACCGCGCGGCGTGGATGGAAGGCCACATCGGCAAGGAATTCGACGGCACCATCAGCGGCGTGACCAGCTTCGGCCTGTTCGTGGAGCTGGACGATTCCAAGGTGAACGGTTTGGTCCACGTGACCCAGCTGCCGCGTGATTTCTACCACTTCGATGCTGTGCGCAAGACCCTGGCCGGGGAGCGTCGCGGCCACGAATACCGGCTGGGCGACCGCGTGCGCATCGTGGTGCTGAAGGCCAGCGTCGAAGACCGCAAGATCGACTTCCGCCTGGTCGGCGACGAAGGCGCCGCTGCAGCACCGATGCCGATGCCGGAACGCGGCAAGCCGAAGAAGCGCACGAAGCAGAAGTACTGATCTTCTACTTCCTCCCTTGCGAATGCAGGGGAGGGTTGGGGTGGGGTTGCCTTTGTTGGATCGACCTAAAAGCACCCCCTCCCAACCTCCCCCTGCATTCGCAAGGGGAGGAGCTGAGGCAAAATAGCGCCATGAGCAAGCAAGCCCAATGGATCGTCGGCCTCAACGCGGTGGCTTCCGCGCTGGAACACGACGCCGAACACGTGCGCGAGGTGCTGCTGGAAGCCGGCGGCAAGAACCCGCGCATCGCCGAGATCGAACAGGAAGCGCGGCGCAAGGAGATCGATGTGCGCCGCGTCGCCCAGAACGCGCTGGATGGCGTCGCCGGCGGCGTGCGCCACCAGGGCGCGGCCGCGCGCTATGCGGCGGCGAAGACCTGGGACGAGCATGAACTGGTCGGACTGGTCGAAGCGGCCGGCGGCAAGGCCCTGGTGCTGGTGCTGGATGGCGTGCAGGACCCGCACAACCTGGGCGCCTGCCTGCGCAGTGCCGCTGCCGCGGGCGCGACCGCGGTGGTGTTCCCGAAGGACAAGGCGGTGCAGGTCAATGCCACCGTGCGCAAGACTTCGGCCGGCGCGGCGGATACCTTGCCGATCTTCAGCGTGACCAATCTGTCGCGCACGCTGCGCGACCTGCAGAAGGCTGGCGTGTGGATCTATGGCTTCGCCGGCGAGGCCACGGCTTCGTTCTACGCACTGGACCTGAAGGGCAACGTCGCGCTGGTGTTGGGCAGCGAGGGCGATGGCCTGCGCCGGCTCACCCGCGAGAACTGCGACCAGCTGGTGAAGATCCCGATGCCGGGCGAGTTCGAGAGCCTGAATGTCTCCGTGGCCACCGGCATCGCCTTGTTCGAAGCCGTGCGGCAGCGGCAACCGTAATCAAGCGCGCAAGCGCAAGGGGAGCACGATGGCGCTGGAATTGGCGTGGTACGACTGGGTTGGCCTGCTGGGCACCGTGACCATCCTGCTGGGATTCTTCCTGCTGCAAGCCGGTCGTCTCGCGGGCACGGGCCTGGTCTATCAGTTGCTCAACCTGTTCGGCGCAGCCGGGATCCTGGTGTCGTTGATGGGCAAGTTCAACTTGTCCGTGTTCCTGCTGGAAGCAGCGTGGATGGCAGTGAGCCTGTACGGGATCGTGCGGTCGATCAAGGCGAAACGCACCCAAGCGCGATGAGTCGACGGGCGTCATGCCGGTGGCGAGCGCAGGGACAATCGGCGCCACGGATAGCGCCGATTAGCCTACATGGACGTACTTGCGGCGTGTCCCAAGCCGCTGCCGGCGTGGCGACCGGCGACGGACTTCAACGTGGCCACGCATTCGCGATGATGCAGAACAGCTGCGCAGTGCGTTCTGCGTCGTAGACCGCGGAATGCGCCTCGCGCTGGTCCCATTCAAGGCCAGCCGCATGCACCGCGCGTGCGAGCACCGTCTGTCCGTAGGCCATGCCGGCCAGGCTCACCGTGTCGAACACGCTGAAGGGATGGAACGGGTTGCGCTTGTGCTCGACGCGGGCGATCGCCGCGTTGAGGAAATTGAGGTCGAAGTGCGCGTTGTGGCCGACCAGGATCGCGCGCTGGCAGCCGTGGCGCTTCGCCGCCGCGCGCACCGGCATGAACACCTTGTCCAGGCCTTCGCGCTCCGGTACCGCGCCGCGTAGCGGATGGTCGACCTTGATCCCGGTGACTTCCAGCGACTTCGGGTCGATGCTGGTGCCGGGCGCAGGCTGGATGTGCGCGCTGGCGACTTCGCCGGGCACGAAACGCCCGTCTTCGTCCAGCTCGATCGGCACCGCCGCGATTTCCAGCAGCGCGTGCCGGTTCCAGTCGAAGCCACCGGTCTCCACGTCCACCACGACCGGCAGGTAGCCGCGGAAACGCTCCACCATCGGCTTGAACAGGGGGGCGTCGGTGGGGATCGCGTCGGCATCGGTCATCGCGACAGGTTAGCAGCGTGTTGACGAGGCGGGCGAGCCTGCTAGGGTGCGCTATCCATCGAACCGGGGCGGGCGATGCGGAAGCAGACACGGATCTGGCGCGTGCTGGCGGTGGCCTGCCTGCTGTCCGGCATGCCAGTGCTGGCAGCATCGACCGATCCGGTGCTACAGGTGAACACCTTCATCGGCACCCAGGAGGAGGGCAACACCTTCCCCGGTGCATCCGCCCCGTTCGGGATGATCCAGGTCAGCCCGATCACCGAGCACTACGCCGGCTATCGCTATGACGACACGAGGATCCGAGGCTTCGGTCATTCGTTCGTGTCCGGCGCGGGTTGCTGGGAGCAGGGCGGACTGGTCGCGACCTTGCCCGTGACCGGCCGCATCGGCCCGGGCGGCGCTTTCGACACAAGCGACGCGAAGGCAAAGCCCTTCGACTACAAGACGTATGCCGCGGCCTACACGCACGCGGGCGAGGTTGGCCAGGCTGGCTACTACAAGGTCCGGCTGACGGACTACAACGGCATCGAGGTCGAAACCACGGCGCTGACCCGCGCCGCGGCGGAGCGCTACACCTTCGCTGTCGGTGAAAAGGTCGGCCACGTGCTGGTCAACGTCGGCCAGGCCAACGAGAAGCACGAAGTGGTCGGCAGCGTAATCGACGTCGTCGGCGATCGCGCGGTGGAAGGCAAGCTGGTCACCAGGAGCTTCTGCGGCGGCAAGCAGTACACCACGTGGTTCCGCATCGAATTCGACCGGCCGTTCCAGGCCTTCGGTACCTGGGATCGCGAGGGCGGTGTTCCGGGTGGCCGCCACAGCGTGGGCACGCAATGGGATGTGGCCAACGGTGCGTGGCTGAGCTTCGACTTGGCCGGCTCTCGCAGCGTGACTGCGACCAGTGCGATCTCGCATGTGGATGCCGACGGCGCGCGGCGCAACCTCGATGCCGAAGGCAAGCACGCGGGCAAGTTGCTTGCGTTCGATGCCATGCGCGCGCAGGCGCAGGCCGCATGGCGCAAGGAACTCGGCGTGGTACGCATCGACGGCGCCCCGGACGACGACCGCGTGGTGTTCGATACCGCGCTGTACCACGCCTTCCTGCAGCCGATGACCGGCAGCGATGCCGACGGGCGCTATCGCGGCTACGACGAGGCCATCCACGTGGCCGAGGGTTGGACGTACCACGAGTATTTCTCATTGTGGGATACCTACCGCACGCAGAACCAGTTGCTGGCGATCCTCAAGCCGGCGCGCGCGCGCGACATCGCGCGCTCGATGCTGGCGATCCACGAACAGATGGGCTGGCTGCCGCGCTGGGGATACGCCAACTTCGACACCAATATCATGACCGGCGATCCGGTGACGCCGTGGCTGGTCGACCTGTGGCGCTTCGGTGCGCTGCAGGGCCGCGAACGCGAGGCTTTGCAGGCGCTGTGGCAGAACGCGAATGGCCGTCCGCCGGCGATGTCGCGCGCGCAGGGCCGCGCCGGCAACGATACGTACCTTGCGCAAGGCTTCGTGCCCTACGACCGCGCCTATCCGTCCAAGGGCATGGACGTGGACCAGCACCACGGCGGTTCGGCCACGCTGGAATATGCGCTGGGCGATTGCGCGCTGTCGCAGATGGCCGGTGCGTTGGGTGAAACCGCCATCGCCGCCACGCTGCGCGAACGTGGCCGAAACTGGCGCAAGGCCTGGGATGCCGACGTCGTCGACAAGGAGCTCGCCTACCGCGGTTTCCCGCGGCCGCGCATCGAAGGCGGCGCGTTCTACGTGCCGGCGCACGGCGGCTACGACCCGCGTTCCAACCACGGGTTCCACGAGGGCACCGCCTGGCAATACCAATGGTTGGTGCAGCAGGACGTGCCCGGCCTGGTGGCGGCGATGGGCGGCATCGAGCAGGCGCGCAACCGGCTGGATGCGTTCTTCGCCCAGGACGAACTTGCGAAGGACGTGCGGGGCGGGGCGCGCACGCATTGGGTGGTCGGGCCGTACAGCTACTACAACCAGTTCCGCTACAACCCGAACAACGAGCCCGACCTGCATGCGCCGTGGATGTACACGCTGCTGGGCCAGCCGTGGAAGACCACGACCGTCGTGCGCGCCGCGCAGGCCCTGTTCACCAACGCACCCAACGGCGTCACCGGCAATGACGACCTCGGCACGATGTCGGCGTGGTACGTGTTCAGTGCGATCGGCCTGTATCCGGCGGTGCCGGGCACCGGGCAGTTGCTGCTGCATGCGCCGCGCTTCCCGCGCGTGGACCTGGCGCTGGGCGAGGGCCACGTGCTGACCATCCGTGCGGCCGGCGCGAATGCCGGCGCCGCGCAGGCGATTGCAGTGGTCGGCATCGACGGCAAGCCGCATGCGCAAGCGTGGGTGGATTGGGCGACACTGCGCGATGGCGGCAGCATCGACTTCACGCTTGCTGCGCGCGCCGATCCGAACGGCTGGGGCACGCGCCCGCAGGACCTGCCCCCGTCACCCTGCGCCGCCCCATGACCCGACGCGAGGCCCGCATGCGCCCCATCCTCTGTTTCGGCGAAGCCCTGATCGACTTCCTCGCGCGTCCCGGCGACACCCCGGACGCGCCGCGCGCGTTCCTGCAATTCGCGGGCGGTGCGCCGGCGAATGTCGCGGTTTCCGTGGCGCGGCTCGGCGGCAACGCACAGTTCATCGGCATGCTGGGCCGGGACATGTTCGGCGACTTCCTGCTCGACAGCCTGCGCGATGCCGGCGTCGGCACCGACGGCATCGTCCGTACCAGCGATGCGAAGACCGCACTCGCATTCGTTGCCCTGGATGCCGATGGCGAACGCAGTTTCAGTTTCCATCGACCGCCTGCCGCGGATCTTCTATTCCGCGACGAGCACTTCATCCCCGCGATGTTCGAAGGCGCAGCCGCGTTGCATGCCTGTTCCAACAGCCTCACCGAGCCCGCCATCGCCGAGGCGACCTACGCGGGTTTGCGTCGCGCCCGCACTGCCGGTGCGCTGGCCAGCGTGGATCTCAACCTGCGTCAGGTGCTGTGGGCAGCGGAGGTGGATCCGACGCCCTGGCTGTGGCGGCTGCTGGACGAAGCCGTGCTGGTGAAACTGGCGCGCAACGAGCTGGACTACCTCGCCGAACCATTGGGCAGCGAGGATGCCGTGTTCGACCGCCTGTTCGCCGGCCACGCGCGGCTGGTGCTGGTCACCGACGGCGCTGCCGACATGCACTGGCGCACGCGCGCGGCGCGCGGCACGGTCGCCGGCTTCCGCGTGCGCTCCATCGATACCACTGCGGCCGGCGATGCCTTCGTCGGCGGCCTGCTGTTCGCGCTTGTGCAACAAGGTGTCGATGCCCCCCGCTTCGATGCCTTCATCAATGATGAAGCCGCGATCCGCGACGCGATGCGCTTCGGTGCCGCCTGCGGCGCGTTGGCCGTCACCCGCCATGGCGCCTTTGCCGCCATGCCTACCCATGCAGACGTGCAGCGCTTGCTGCAGGACGAGGACACCCATGGACCAGCCTGACTTCCGTTCGCCCGAATTCCTGCGCGCGCACATCGCGCAGACCATGGCGTTCTACCACCCGCGCTGCATCGATCCGGCCGGCGGGTTCTTCCACTACTTCAAGGACGACGGCACGGTCTACGACGCCCGCCATCGCCACCTGGTGAGCAGCACGCGCTTCGTCTTCAACTATGCGATGGCCTGGCGCGAATTCGGCAACACCGAATATCGCGAGGCGATGTTGCATGGCCTGGAATACCTGCGCCGGGTGCACCTGGACACCGAAACCGGCGGCTACGCGTGGACGATTCGCGACGGCGTGGCCGAAGACCGCAGCAATCATTGCTATGGCCTGGCGTTCGTGCTGCTGGCGTATTCGCATGCGCGGATGGCCGGCGTGGCCGATGCGGCCGACTGGATGGAAGAAATCTGGATGCTGCTGGAGGCGCGCTTCTGGGAGGCCGAACACGGGCTCTACCGGGACGAGGCCGATGCCGACTGGAACTTCAGCGACTACCGTGGCCAGAACGCCAACATGCACATGTGCGAGGCGATGCTCGCGGCGTACGAGGCAAGCGGCGACAAACGCTGGCTGGATCGCGCGCTGCTGCTGGCCGGCAACATGACCCGCCGGCAGGCGGCGCAGGCCGGCGGCCTGGTCTGGGAGCACTACGACCGCGACTGGAACGTGGACTGGAACTACCACCTCGACAATCCCAAGCACCTGTTCCGACCGTGGGGTTTCCAGCCCGGGCACCAGACCGAGTGGGCCAAGCTGCTGCTGATCCTGGATCGCCACGTCGCCACCGATTGGTTGGCACCGATGGCGCGCCACCTGTTCGATACCGCATCGGCGCGATCGTGGGACACCGAACGCGGCGGCATGTATTACGGCTTCGCGCCGGAATCGCGCCGGCAACCGGGCATGGACGGCGCGCCGATCGGCGGCGGAAGCTTCGTCTGCGATGACGACAAGTATTTCTGGGTGCAGGCGGAATCGCTGGCTGCGGCTGCGTTGCTGGCGGCGCGCTTCGACGACCAGGAATACTGGGACTGGTACGAACGCCTGTGGGCGTATGCGTGGGCGCACATGGTCGACCACCAGCACGGCGCGTGGTTCCGCATCCTCGATGCCGACAACCGCAAATACGACGACAACAAGAGTCCGGCCGGCAAGACCGACTATCACACCATGGGCGCGGCCTACGAAGTGATGAACCTGCTCAGGCCGGTGCAATGACGCGTGGCAGGTTCCGCATGGTGGCATCTGCCGCCATGCTTTCGATGCTGGCGATGGCACCCGCGATGGCGCAGCAGGCCACCGAGTACGTCGCTCCGCCGGCACCGACCTATGCGCAACCCATGGACGACGCCGAGTCCGCGCGCATGGCGGCGCGCGTGCGCGAGGAAACCCGGCATGCGTGGCAGGGTTACATGCGATACGCCAAGGGCCACGACGCACTGAAGCCGCTGAGCAGGAAGCCGCACGACTGGTATCCGCAATCCCTGCTGATGACGCCGGTGGATGCGCTGGATACGCTGCTGTTGATGGGGTTGGACACGGAAGCGGCGGAAGCGCGCGAACTCATCGCCACCCAGTTGTCGTTCGACCATGACATGCCGGTGCAGAACTTCGAGGTGGTCATCCGCCTGCTGGGCGGCCTGCTGTCCGCGTACCAGCTGACCGGCGACGAGCGACTGCTCGCCCTCGCGGATGACCTCGGCACGCGCCTGCTGCCGGTGTTCGAATCGCCGACCGGCCTGCCATATACCCACGTCAACCTGCGCACCGGCGCGGTCAAGGGCAAGGTCAGCAACCCCGCCGAAACCGGCACGCTGCTGTTGGAACTCGGCACCTTGTCCAAGCTCACCGGCAAGCCGATCTACTACGACAAGGCCAAGCGCGCGTTGGTGGCGACGTTCGAGCGGCGCTCGACGGTCGGCTTGGTCGGCAGCGGCATCGATGTCGAGACAGGCGAATGGACCGATCGCGACAGCCACGTCGGTGGCGGCATCGATTCGTACTACGAGTACCTGCTGAAGTGCTGGAAGCTGTTCGGCGACCAGGACTGCAAACGCATGTGGGAGGAGAGCGTTGGTCCGATGCACCGCTATCTCGCCGACGAGGTGCGCGATGGCGAACTCTGGTATGGCCACGCCGACATGGACAGCGGCGTTCGCACGACCAGCGTGTACGGCGCGCTGGATGCATTCCTGCCTGCGGTGCTGGCGCTGGGCGGCGACCTCGACCGCGCCAAGCGCCTGCAGCAGTCCGGCCAGGCGATGTGGCGGTTGCACGGCATCGAGCCAGAGGCGATCGACTATCGCAAGATCGAAGTGCTCTCCGGCGGCTACCCGTTGCGCCCGGAGATCATCGAGTCGGCCTACTACCTGCATCACTTCACCCGCGACCCGCGCTGGCGCGCGATGGGCCGCGAGTTCTTCGACGACTTCGTCCGCCACACCCGCACCGAGGCCGGCTACGCCGCGATCAAGGACGTGCGCACGATGGAACAGCGGGACTCGATGGAGAGCTTCGTCCTGGCCGAGACTTTCAAGTACTGGTGGCTGCTGTTCTCGCCGCCGTCGGCGCTGGACTTCGATGGCGTGGTGTTCAACACCGAAGCGCATCCGTTGCGGAAGACCTGGAAGGATTGAGTATCAGCCCCGCTGCCGTTAACTCGCCATCTCGCCCAGGCCAGTCCAATTTCCTCATGAGGCCCGCAAGCGAGGAGGGTTGATGGGTGTAGCTGCTTCCGACCAAAGCGGACACTCCGCTCATCACGTGGGGTCTGCACTCCCAGAAGGGCAGCCAATCGCCTGCTGATTGCGTGCCCCGCAGGCCTTTGCGATGCCCAACAACAGGGTTTGGGCCGTGGCATCCCGAGGCGACTTGATTCCGATCAAAACGGATGTGAGATGGATCGTGCGAAGCTGGGTCGCACCTTCGCCGAGAGGAGGCCGCCCGACGACTTGCCGCGAACGGGCCCAATGTCTTGCAGGTGGCAGGCCTGACGTTGTTTGCCGGAATCGTCCTGGGAATCCTCGTCGAGCCATCGTCTTTCCCGCCGTCACCGCTGGCGGCCATCGTGACCTGCTATTTGACCCGCTGTTCCAACGGCCAAACATGAGAAGACCGCATGCATCCCCAGGGTATCGGCGCCGCCGGTGAAGCCACCGGATCCTGTCATCTCGTCCATGTGGGTGATCGCACCATCTTGCTCGACTGTGGCCTGGTCCAGGGCGGCAGGAGCGCCGACAAGCGCAACCGCGAACCGTTTCCCTTTGACGCGTCCACGATCGATGCGGCGGTCCTGGGCCATGCGCATATCGATCGCAAGGAATTCGCCACGACAGCGGAGGTCATGCAGCCGGGAGAGCGCCCCAACCTCGACGGCAGCGCTCGCGTGCGGGTGTCGCGATGAGCGCGGCCAAGGACAGTGTTGCGGGCGATGTCGTCGTGGCCGCGCACGACCGACTGGTCGCAACCCGCACCGGCATCGACACCCGTGGCGAGCCGGTGGTCTATCTGCGCAATGACGCTGCGATCGCACGATCGGAGGGATTCGCAGCGCTCGCGCGCATCCGCGTGCGTGCCAATGGACATGCGATCGATGCGACCCTGTTCACTGTCTCCGGGCCGCGCTGCATGCTCGCACCCGGCCAGGTGGGGTTGTCCGAGGCGGCGTTCTCGGCGCTGGACGTCGAGGAAGGCGCGGCACTCACCTTGAGCCATGCGCCGGCCGTCGAGTCGCTGGGGTTTTTGCGGGCCAAGGTCTATGGCCAACGGTTGGATGGGCAGGCGTTCAACGCCATCATCCGCGACATCGTGGGCGGTCGTTACATGGGCGTGCACCTGGCCGCGTTCATTACCGCCTGTTCAGGTGCACGCCTGAGCCCGGACGAAATCGTGGACCTGACTGGCGCGATGGTCGACGTGGGCCAAAGGCTGCAGTGGCCGGGCAAGTGCATCGTCGACAAGCATTGCGTCGGCGGCCTGCCCGGCAATCGCACCACTCCGATCGTGGTGGCGATCGTTGCCGCGCATGGACTGACCATGCCCAAGACTTCGTCGCGGGCGATCACCTCGCCAGCGGGAAGCGCCGACACCATGGAGACCCTGGCACCGGTCGACCTGGACCTGGCGACGATGCGGCGCGTCGTCGAACGCGAAGGCGCCTGCCTCGCCTGGGGAGGCTCGGTCAGCCTGAGTCCCGCCGACGACATCCTGATCCGGGTCGAACGTGCGCTCGACATCGACAGCGAAGGCCAGTTGGTGGCGTCCGTGATGTCCAAGAAGATCGCGGCCGGGTCCACCGACATCCTGATCGATATCCCGGTGGGCCCCACCGCGAAGGTGCGCAGCCGCGCGGCCGCCGATGCATTGGAAGCACAGTTCCAGTATGTCGCCCAGGCCTTCGGCTGCAGGATCCAGGTGTTGCAGACCGACGGCAGCCAGCCCATCGGCAGGGGTGTCGGTCCCGCGCTGGAGGCGCGCGACGTGCTGGCGGTCCTGAAATGCAGTGCGGACGCGCCTGCCGACCTGCGTGAGCGCGCGGTGTTGCTGGCCGGCACCTTGCTGGAGAGCGTGGGTGCAGTGGCTGCCGGGCAGGGCCAGTTCGAGGCATCCGCCACCCTGGACGACGGCCGCGCGTGGCGGAAATTCCAGGCCATCTGTGAAGCCCAGGGCGGCATGCGCGTGCCACCGGTGGCGCGTCATCGGCAGGACGTGTTCGCGCCCCGCTCCGGGGTGGTGCGGCGAATCGACAACCGGTTGATCGCGCGCGCCGCAAAATTGGCCGGTGCGCCAGGCGACAAGGCCGCAGGGCTTTTCCTGCACGTGAAGCTGGGCGATCGCGTGCGCGAAGGCGATCCCCTGCTGACGCTGCATGCGGAAAGCCCGGGTGAGCTTGCGTATGCGCTGGATTACGCGCGTACCCAGGGCCAGGCCTTTGAAATAGGGGAGGACTGATGCGACCGATGCTGTTCAACCTGGGCATCGGCGATGGCCTGTTCGATTCGCTGTGCGGGGCGCTCGACGCGCAGGCCGCGACCCTCGAGATCCGCAGCTTCCCGGACGGGGAAAGCTACGTGCGTGCCTTGGACGATTGCGAAGGGCGCGTGGTCACGCTGGCCTGCAGCCTCGATCGCCCGAACGCCAAAATCCTGCCGCTGCTGCTTGCCGCGGAGACCTTGCGCGACCTCGGTGCCGCGCAGGTTGGCCTGGCCGCGCCCTACCTGGCCTACATGCGCCAGGACACGCGCTTCAAGGTGGGCGAGGGCATTACCTCGCGTTACTTTGCGGACCTCTTGTCGCGGCACTTCGATTGGCTGGCGACCGTCGATCCACACCTGCACCGCTTCCATGCGATGGACGAGATTTACCGCGTGCCAGCACGGGTGGTCCACGCCGCGCCAACGCTGGCGCAGTGGATCCGCCAGCATGTCGAGCAGCCAGTGCTGATCGGGCCGGACAGCGAAAGCCGGCAATGGGTGTCCGAGGTGGCGGCCGGCGCAGGCGCGCCGTTCTTGATCCTGGACAAGCAGCGCAGCGGCGACCGCGACGTGCGCGTGTCGGTGCCTGACCTCGCACGGCACATGGATCGTGTACCGGTGATCATCGACGACATCGTTTCGACCGGACGCACCGCCATCGCCGCGGTCTCGCACCTGGCGACACTGGGCGCGCCGCCGCCGGTCTGCGCCTTCGTGCATGCGGTGTTTGCCGATGATGCCGAAGCGATGCTGAAAGCGGCGGGTGCCTCGCGCGTGGTGAGCTGCAACACCATCGAGCACCCCAGCAATGCGATGGATATGTCGGCACCCCTGGCGCAGGCCTGCCGGGACCTGATGGCGACATCGCCCGAGCGTCGCCGATGAAGACGCCCGCAGCCGGCGTGGACAACCCCACCGCACGTGGCGGAGACGCGGCATGCCACCAGCCCATGAACTGACCGGATTGTTGGCAGCGCTCGGGATCGGCTTGCTGATCGGCATCGAGCGCGAACGCAGCAAGGGCGAAGGATCGACGCGCGGCAGTGCGGGCGTACGCACGTTCTGCCTGCTGGCGCTGGCCGGTGCGGTCGCGGCATTGCTGGGGGGCGTCGGTATCGCGGTAGCCGGGGGCTTCGTGGTGCTGACTGCCTTGGCCAGCTATCGGCAGACGCGAGCGAATGATCCGGGACTGACATCGGAAGTGTCGATGTTGCTGGTGTTCCTGCTCGGCATGCTGGCGATGCAAGAGGCTGCGCTGGCGGCCGGGGTTGGCGTGGTCGTGGCGATCCTGCTGGCCTCCAAGACGTGGCTGCACCGCCTGGTGCGCCAACTGCTGAGCACGCAGGAGTTGCATGACGGCCTGTTGCTGGCGGGCTCCGCCGCGATCGTGTTGCCCTTGCTGCCTGACCGCGCGATTGATCCCTGGCAGGTTCTGAACCCGCGCAAGTTGTGGCTGTTGGCGGTGCTGGTGATGGTGATCAATACCGCCGGCCATGTGGCCCTGCGCATGTTCGGTGCGCGCCTGGGATTGATGCTGGCGGGCTTCGCCGGTGGCTTCGTGTCGAGTACCGCGACCATCGCGAGCATGGGCTCCAAGTCCCGTGAACTGCCTGCGCTCGCCTCCACCTGCGCAACGGCCGGGGTGTTGTCGAACCTGAGCACGGTGGTGCAACTGGCGTTGGTGACCGGGATGTTGTCGCCACCATTGCTGAAGCAACTGGCGTTGCCATTGCTGGCTGCCGCTGCAGTTGCGCTGGGGTTTTCGCTGCTTGCAGGCTGGCACGGCGCCCGCGCCGACGAACCTGAAGTCAGCACCCTGACCGGGCGTGCATTCAAGCCGCTGCACGTGCTGATGTTCGTGGCCATCGTGGCCGCGGTGATGCTGTTCTCGGCGATCATCCGCGATGCCGTTGGAACGAGGGCGCTGGTGTGGACGCTGGCCACCTCGGGCCTCGCCGATGTGCATGCCGCCGCCGCTTCGGCCGCACAGTTTGTCGGTCTTGGGCGGATGGACCTGCGGTCCGCGACCGTGGCGATCCTGTTTGCATTCGCCGCCAATTCCGCCGGCAAGCTGGTGGTCGCGTTCGTAACGGGCGGACATCGCTATGGGTTGCGCTTGTTGCCGGGCATAGTCGGCATGCTGGCCGCGTTCGCGGTGGTCGTCGTCTTTGGTTGGTGAGGTTGCGATATCTGGAGAATCGGCGTGGCTGAGGCCACGCATGTCAGTTGGTCATGGTTCTCTCGTCAAGCGCAATTGGATGTGGTGCGATGAGAGGCAAACGTCCGCTCCTGGCCGAGGCTGTGT
>DAOOCX010000005.1:0-36256 GCA_035408605.1 Thermomonas sp.
ATCTCCAGCACCTTCCCCACCGCCGCAAACGCGAACGCACCGGTGACATGGGTGGCCGCGCCCAGGCCGGCACCGCAATCCAGCTTCAATGCCTCGTCCTTGCCCAGTTGCGGGCGGATGCCGCAGACGCTGCCGTCGGCCTGCGGATAGCGGACGTTCTCCAGCGAGTAGATCGCCGGCACCCCGAAATAGCGGTCGTGGTTCTTGGGGAAGTTGAATTCGCCGCGCAACTTCTTGCGGATCAGCGAGAGCATCGCATCGTGCTCGGTGCGGGAGAGGTCGCGCACGCGGATCTGGGTCACGTCGCTGCGTCCGCCGGCGGAGCCCACCGTCACGATCGGCTGTTTGCGGCGACGGCAGTACGCGATCGCCTCGACCTTGCTGCGGAAGCTGTCGCAGGCATCCAGCACCAGCTCGCCGGGCGCATCCAGCATGTCGCCCAGGTTCGTCGGCGTCAGGAACTGCGGCCTCAGGTCGAGTTCGATGCCGGGGTTGATCGCACGCAGGCGCTCGCCCATCGCCTCGACCTTGGCACGGCCGTACTGGCCTTCCAGGGCCGGCAACTGGCGGTTGGTATTGGAGACGCAGAGATCGTCGGCATCGATGAGGGTGAGCTTGCCGATGCCGCTGCGCGCCAGCGCCTCCACCGCCCAGGAGCCCACCCCACCGATGCCGATGACGGTGACATGGGAGGCGTTGAAGCGCGCCAGCGCGCCGCTGCCATACAGGCGATCGATGCCGCCGAAGCGTTCGCGCAATGCATTGTCCATGCGATCCAGTTTAACGTTCGGGTCACGGCCGAGCGCATCGCTGCCGGACGCCTTGCCCCCTGAGTCAGGGGGCGATTCGCGCCGCAGGTGCGAATGGGGGTATGGAAGAACATAGCGGGGCCCGAAGTTTGCGCAGCAAACTTTGGGAACTCCTGGGCGCAGCCCGGGAGTTGCAAGCCTTGTTGCGGTGCGCCATGCTGCAGCCGGCGCCTCTTAGAGTGTTTGCTCCATGACCGCGACTCGCATCATCAAGAAGTATCCGAACCGCCGCCTCTACGACACCGAGATCTCCAGTTACATCACGATCGAGGACGTGCGCCAATTGATCATCGATGGCGAGACCTTCGAGGTGCGCGATGCCAAGACCGGCGAGGACCTGACCCGGCAGGTCCTGCTGCAGATCATCGCCGAGCACGAACAGGACGGGCAGCCGATGCTGTCCACGCAGTTGCTGAGCCACCTGATCCGCTTCTACGGCGATTCGCTGCAAGGGTTCATGGGCAACTATCTGGAGCGTTCGATGCAGGTCTTCCTGGACCAGCAGCAACAGTTCCGCCAGCAGATGGGCGGACTGATGGGGCAGACGCCGTGGACCATGCTCAACCAGTTGACCGAGCGCAACATGGACGTCTGGAAGGACTTCCAGAAGAACCTGGTCGGCGGCATGGGCAGCCCCACCGGCAGCGCCCAGCGGGATCGCGACCCGCGCAAGCCACGCTGAGGCGGGGCGTCATCGCATTGCCTGCGTGAAAACGGGCCTTGCGGCCCGTTCTTGTTTCGACCTGCGGAAGCGCGGCTGCGCGATCAGGTCCGGCCGGTCGTGCCGCAGTACTTGTCGCGGAAGGCGAGCGCCTTCGGCATCAGCGCCTGCAGTTGCTGGATGCGGGTCTCCGGACTGGGATGGGTGGACGCGAATTCCGGCTGGCCCTGGCCGCCGCTGGCCTGCGCCATGCGCTCCCACAGCGGCACGGCCTCTTGCGGGTCGAAGCAAGCCGCCGCGGCCAGCATCAAGCCCACTTCGTCCGCCTGCGTCTCATGTCCACGTGCGTACGGCAAGGCCGAGGTCACGCCGTAGGCCGACATCACCGTCTGCATGGTGCCGGCGTCCATCCCGCCGGCGGCGCCGGCCATCTGCCCGATCTGCTCCAGCTTGCCGCGCGCCATCCGCTGCGCACCGTGGCGCATCAGCGCATGGGCGATCTCGTGGCCCATCACCACCGCCATGCCGTCCTGGTTCTTCGCCACCGGCACCAGGCCCGTGTACACCGCCATCTTGCCGCCCGGCAACGCGAAGGCGTTGGCCTGGTCGGACTGGATCACGTTGACGGTCCAGTCGAAACCGGCGGCGAAGTTGCGTGCCTCGATGCCGCGCTCGGCCGCGAGGTCGCGTTCGACATCGTCCACCTTGTCGATCAGGCGCGCGGCGATGCCGCTGATCTGACGGGCAATGTCCGAATTCGGATCGACCGGGCGCTCCTGGCTGAGGATCTCGCGGTACGCCTGCAACCCCATGGCGCTTTCCTGCTCCGCATCCAGGGTCTTGTCGATCAGCACCTGCTCGCCGGTGTACGGATCCACCGTGCGGTTGGAGAAGTAGTAGTACGCGCCATACAAGAGCATCGCGCCGACCACCAACAGCCGCAGGCCGCCACCGCCGAGGCCTCGGCGCGGTTGCCGGTTGTAACCGTTGCCCATCGGATCCTGGTTCATCGCCCCACTCCCTGCGTTGGAATCGCCGCGCCGGGCGAGTACCCGGCAACCATCAAATCTGCCTGACCAATCGGAACCCGACCCGCGCATTGGTCGCATCGGTGCCGCCGGATGCGCGCCATGCCGAACGCACCTGCGCCGGCGCGCTGGCCCAGGAACCGCCGCGATACATGCGGTTGCGGCAACCGGGGTTGATCCACGCCGCCCCGGTGGCCGGTGCGCGTCGATACCCCTGATGCCAGCAGTCGGCCACCCACTCGGAAACATTGCCCGCCATGTCGTGAAGACGGAATGCATTCGCGGCGAAGCTGCCCACCGGCGCAGGCCCCCACCAGCCATCGCCGTAGCCGACGAAGGCATTGCTCCAGCGCCTGCCCTGTGGCGAAACATCGCGCCCGCCGGTCAGGTTCTCCACGCCGTCGGGTGGCGAACCGTTGCCCCACGGATAGCGCGTGGTGCTGCCCGCGCGCAGCGCGTACTCGAATTCGGCCTCGCTGGGGAGCCGGTAATGCGCGCCGGCCTGCTCCGACAGCCACGCGGCGTA
This sequence comes from Thermomonas sp., assembly GCA_035408605.1. Classification (GTDB taxonomy): domain Bacteria; phylum Pseudomonadota; class Gammaproteobacteria; order Xanthomonadales; family Xanthomonadaceae; genus Thermomonas. Next base: position 3,025 of record DAOOCX010000005.1, read on the forward strand.
GGCCTCGGCATCGCGCGGGGTGACATGGATCACCGGCATGTCCGCAGCCGCCGGCCGGCCGTCGTAGCCGGAGCGCCAGTCGATACCGCTGCCGCGCACGAAGTTTCCGCTGCGCACGTCGTAGGCGAGCGAATGGCCGCGCTCGGTGGCGCGCGCCTCGTAGCCGGTGGCGGCGACGAAGCGGCCGAACTCGCCGACGGTGATCTCATGGCGGGTCATCGCGAAGCCGCGTTCGAGCCGCACCAGGTGGCGCGGTCGCTCGTCCTTGCTGGCATCGGCCTCGTCGTCGGGCGCGCCCATGTGGAACGCCCCGTGCGGCACCACCACCAGGCCGGGTCCGCGGCTGCCGTCATCGAGCCCGTCGGTGAACACCTGCCCCGGCCGGAACAGCCCGTAATGCCCGACCAGGTCGATGCGCTGGCGCAATTCCATGCTGGCGGGATCACCGGCCCGGGCAATCAGCAACATGTCCGCAAGGCGTTCCTGCGCCACCCGCAGGCCATCCGGTTCGCCGAGTGCGATCAGCCCTTCGTCGCGCAACCGCCGGATGCGCTCGGCGCGCATCACTTCGATGCGTGCCGCCGCGGCAGGGATGGTCTGCGGGTGCTGGCGCACGCGCTGGGCACGGGCCAGATCCGCCCTGGCGGTGTCGAAATCGCCCTGCTTCGCGGCCGCTTCCGCGCTGCGGATCAGGGCGGACTCCACCGCACCGATGCCAAGGTGCGCGCGCATCTGCCCGGGTCGCAGCCGCAGTGCATCACGGAACGCGTCCAGCGCGCCGCCCGGCGTATCCAGTGCTCCGGCCAGGAGTGCGCGTTCGCCGGCCAGGCTGCGCTCGCGCGCCTGTTCGGCGGCATCGACCGCCTGCAGGTACGCCTTGGCACGCACCGCGTCCGGCCACAGGGTGCGCAGGACGGTGGCATGGCGCTGGGCGAAGCGCAGCGCGGCCAGGTCTTCGTCGGCGGCATCCAGGGCTGCGTTGGCCTGTCCGATCAGTGCGGCTTGCGCGCGCTCCAGCAACTTCGCATCGCCCTCTTCGCCCGGATACTGGCGCTGCAATGCGATCAGGATCGGGATCGCCGATGCGCTGGTCTCGAACAGGTCGCCCTGCTCAAGCGCACGCTGGGCGGCCTTGCGCGCGGCCGCCGGATCATCGACCTGCACCGCCGGCAGGCTCCAGCTGAGCACGCCGGCCAGCGCATCGTCGCCACTGATGCTGACGCTGCCGGCAGGCAGTTCCGGCTGCGCGGCCTGCGGGGTCGGCGCCACGGGCGTCTCCGGCCCGCAGGCGGCCAACGCCAGCGGGACGAACAGGGCAATGACGGTCCAGCCTGCGCGCAAACGACACTCCGGGACGCCGGCAACAGGCCCGCGACATGGTTCGGGCGAACTTAGGCCAAGTCGTCGACACCGGCAACCGCATAATGGCGGCATGAGCCAATGGATCGACACCCCCGACGCGCTGCGCGCGCGCCTCGCCGCCCCACCCGCCAGCATCGGGCTGGACACCGAATTCATCCGCGAACGCACGTACTGGCCGCAACTGGCGCTGGTGCAGATCGCGCTGGGCGATGGCGGCGACGTGCTGCTGGTCGACCCGCTGGTGCCCGGGATGGCCGAGGCCCTGGTGCCCCTGCTGGTGGATCCCGGCGTGCTCAAGCTGATGCACAGCCCCAGCGAGGACCTGGTCGCCTTCCAGCACACCTGCGGCGTGTTGCCCGCGCCGCTGTTCGACACCCAGGCCGCGGCCGCGCTCTGCGGGATCGGCGGCGGCATGAGTTACCAGAAGCTGGTACTCGCGGTGACCGGTGTCGCGCTGGAGAAGGGCGAGACACGCTCCGACTGGCTGCGCCGACCGCTGTCGGCATCGCAACTCGAGTACGCCGCCGATGACGTGCGCCACCTGCATGCCATGCATGCGTCACTGCAGCAGCAATTGAACACGTTGGGGCGCAGCAGTTGGCTGGCCGAGGACAGCGCCCGCCAGCTCGCGAATGCCGCCAATGAGGAGGGCGACCGCTGGCCGCACCTGGTGATGCGCAGCGCGCAGTTCCTGGACGCACCCGCGCAGCGCCGGTTGCTGCGCCTGCTGCGCTGGCGCGAAGCGCACGCGCGCCGCAGCGACCGCCCACGCAGCTGGATCCTGGACAACGAGCTGGCGGTGACCCTGGCCCGCGCCAACCCCGCAGACCCGGCCGCCCTGCAAGCGCAGCTGGATGCCACGCCGAAGGCACCGAAGAGCCTGCGCGATCCGATCTGGCAAGCGCTCACCACCCCCTTGGCGGACGAAGACGAAGCCCCGCTGGCGCGTGGCGAAGACCGCGACAAGAAGCAACTGCGCACCATGCAGGACGCGGTGCTGGCCGTCGCCGGCGAACTCGGCGTGCCGGAAGGCGTGCTGGCCTCGCGCAAGCTGCTGGAGGCGCTGCAGGACGGCGGCGGTTGGAGCGGCCCGCTGGCGGGCTGGCGACGCGGCGTGCTGGAAGCCCGACTGCAACCGCTACTTGCGGGCACGACCACGGCGTGATGCCGATTCGCGCGGTGTAGGATCGACCCGAATCCTGGGGAGGACACCGTGATGCGTCATTCGCTGCTGGTCGCCGCGCTGCTCGCGCTCTTGCCTTGCTCCGCGCTCGCCGCCGATGCGCAGATGGAAGCGCTGGCCACCAAGGTGGACGGCAAGGTCCAGGCGTGGCGGCGCGACATCCACCAGCATCCGGAACTCGGCAACCGCGAAGTCCGCACGGCGAAACTGGTCGCGGAGCATCTGCGCGCACTGGGATTCGACGACGTGCGCACCGGCATCGCCACCACCGGCGTCACCGCGGTGCTGCGTGGCGGCCAACCCGGCCCGCGCATCGCGCTTCGCGCCGACATGGACGCGCTGCCGGTGACCGAACGCAGCGACCTGCCGTTCGCTTCCAAGGCGACCTCGACCTTCCGCGGTGAACCCGTGGGCGTGATGCATGCCTGCGGCCACGATGCCCACGTCGGCATCCTCCTGGGCGTGGCCGAGGCGCTGGCCTCGATCAAGGCGGAGCTGCCCGGCGAGATCCTGTTCGTGTTCCAGCCTGCCGAGGAAGGCCCGCCCGACGGCGAGGAAGGCGGTGCCGAGGAAATGCTGGCGCAGGGGATCTTCGACCGTTTCAAGCCACAGGCGGTCTTCGGGCTGCATGTGTTCAGCACGCTCAATGCCGGCCAGGTGGGCTGGCGCAGCGGGCCGGCGATGGCGGCATCGGACCGCTTCAACATCGTCGTCCAGGGCCGGCAGACCCACGGCTCGCGGCCGTGGGGCGGCGTGGACCCGATCGTTGCGTCGGCCGACCTCATCGGCACCGCGCAGACCATCGTCAGCCGCCGCCAGGACATCAGCAGGCTGCCGGTCGTGCTCAGCTTCGGCGCGATCAAGGGCGGCATCCGCTACAACATCATCCCCGACGCGGTGGAACTGGTCGGCACCATCCGCACCTTCGACGAGGGCATGCGCCAGGCCGTGTTCGCGGACCTGAAGAACGTGGCCGAAAGCGTGGCGAAGGCGCATGGCGCGACCGCGGTGGTGAAGGTGCCGGACACCAAGGGCAACCCGGTCACCGCCAACGATCCCGCCCTCACGGCGCGCGTGGTACCCAGCCTGCGCAAGGCGGTGGGCGACGCCAACGTGGTCGAGATGGGCCTGGTCATGGGCGCCGAGGACTTCAGTTTCTACGCGCGCGAAGTCCCCGGGTTCTTCTTCTTCGTCGGCGCCACGCCCAGGGGCCAGGACGCGATCAAGGCACCGTCGAACCACTCGCCGGAATTCTTCCTGGACGAAGAAGCGCTGAAGGTCGGCACCCGCGCGATGCTGCAGGTGGTGCTGGACCACCAGCACGGCACTGGCGGCTGAATCCGGGACCGCCCGCATCCGGCGGCGCGTGCCTCTGGCGAGACCGGCGGCGGCTCCGTATAATCGGTCGCGTTGTACATCGTGGGGCGGTAGCTCAGCTGGGAGAGCGCCACGTTCGCATCGTGGAGGTCAGGGGTTCGATCCCCCTCCGCTCCACCACGATTCCAAGGCCGGCCCCGTGCCGGCCTTGTTGTTTCTGGCGACAAGCCATCAATCGCGCAGGTCTAGTCGCGCAAGAACAGCGCACCGATGTCGAGCGCGGTCCGGTACGGCGCGGGGTCGTTGCGGTTGCTCAGCAGGATCACGGTCAGCCGCTGCGCCGGCCAGCGCACGATCACGTTGCGGAAGCCGATGGTCTCGCCGGAATGCCAGAGGGTGTCGCCGGTGATCCGCCAGCCGAAGCCGTAATGCGTGGCGGCGCTTTCACCCGTGACCTCGACCTGCTTGCCGAAGGCCAGCGCGCGCGAGGCGTCATTCAACAGGCGATCGTCGTACAGCGCCGCATCCCAACGCGCGAGGTCGTGGGTGTTCGAGTAGATCCCGCCATCGCCCAGCACCGCGCTGGTCGCGCTCTGGTCGGTGCGTTGCCACTGCCCGTCCACATCGCTGTAGCCCCAGGCGCGGTTCGACACGTCAGCGCTACCCGCCACGTAGGCCACGGTGTCGTGCATGCCCAGCGGCAGGAAGATGTGGCTGCGCAGGAACGCCGGGAAATCCATCCCCGACGCGCGTTCCACGACCAGCGCCAGCAGCGCATAGCCGCTGTTGCTGTAGCGATACGCGCTCCCCGCCGGGAAGGCCAATCGGTTTTCACGCTCAAGCAGCGCGAGCACGCCGGCATCGCGGATCTGGCCCTCATAGGGTTCGGCCATCAGGTCTTCGTAATCGAGCAGCCCCGAGGTGTGGGTGAGCAGGTGGCGCAGCGTGATCCCGGCGGTCGCGGGCGGCAGCGAGGGTAGCCAGCGCTTCACCGGGTCGTCGATCCCGAGGCTGCCGTCCTGCGCGAGCAGCAGGATCGCCGCAGCGGTGAACTGCTTACTCACCGAGGCCAGCCGGTAATTGGTCGCCGCGCCGGCTTCGATGCCGTGCTCCAGGTCGGAACGCCCGTAGCCGCGGTGCACCCGCGCCTCACCATCGCGCAGGACCAGCAGGGACGCACCGGGGACGTCGCCCTCGTAACGTTGCATCAGGCGTTCGATCGCGGCATCGGGCATCGGGGACTCGGGGGCAGTCACGGGCACGTCGTAGTACGTGCCGGGGGAGGGTTCGGGCTGGAAGGTGTAGTGCCACCATTCCATCGGATAGTTACGGAATCCGGCGGCCTGCATGGCCTCGCGCAGTCGCAGGCGGTTTGCTCGCTGGGCGGCATCGACATCGGGTGAGTCGGTGTTGGCGCGGGTACCGAAGAAATCGAACGCCGTGCCCATGTCCAGCGGCGTGCAGCCCGCGCCGGACGCGTCGCATTGCAACAGGGTCAGGTCCACGGTGGCGCCACGGCTGTGCCCGGACATCGGCGAAATGTATTCGCCAACGAGTTGCGCCTTGCCCAGGTCCGGGTAATGCGTGGCCTTGGTGCGCTGATCCGCGCCATCCTCGACCCAGCGCATGAAATGCGCGACCGCGCGCGCCGGCCGGTAGCAATCGAAGATCCGCAGGCGCTGGTGCCGTTCGCGCAATGCGGCCTCGACCTTCGCCAGCGCGTCGGCGGCTTGGCGCTTCAGGTAGCAACGCGGCGCTTCGTAGCCGTCCACCCGGGTGCCGACGAAATTGTCGCTGCCGAAATAGCGGATGTCCTGGGCGATGCCGGGCACGACGGCGCGGATGTCGACCATGCCCGCCTCTTCCATCGTGGTCGCGGATGACAGCGTCGGCGGATCGGCCGCCATCGTCGCGCCGCATGCAGCCAGCAACAACATCGCCCATCCGAGGCGAATGTCAGTCACAGCCGCGCACCCGCACGAAATCGAGGTCTTCGTAGTCGGAACTGAAATCGCCGGCGGGATCGATCTTGGCCATGCGCATGCGCGGCCCGCTGCTGCCCACGGAGAACGCCAGGAACGCATCCAGGTCCACCGCGGGATCGTCCCAGTGCAACAGGTAGCGACCATCGAGCTCACCGACGCGCCCGTGCATCTTCGGCGACTTCAGCGAGCGCCATTCCACCGCGCCATCGACCGCGCACAGGCGTACCTCGCCGAACCAGGGGTCGCGCCACGTGCCCAGCCAACCCGTGAGTTGCCCGGGTGCGACCGGGCTTCGCTTGCTCGCATCCGGCAACGGCGGCTTCGGCGCGGCGGCGCCATTGGGCGCTGCCGGCCTGGCGACTTCGTCGGCATATCCCGCCACGCCCAGCGATTTCTCCGGCGCGGTGAACAGCTTCAGCAGCACCTGCCCCAGCACGGTGCGCGCGTTGCTGCCGTCGCCGTTGATCATGAACACGAAGCCGGACCTGCGATCCGGCAACAGCATCATCATCGAGTACATGCCGCCCAGCGTGCCGGTGTGCGACACCGTCCATTCGCCGTCCACGTCGGCCAGGCGGAATCCATAGGCATAGGCGTAGTAGTGGGTGTTGTCCCAGCGCCGGCGCTGCGCGGAGATCGGCATCGGCGTGCGCGCCTTCCAAAGTTCCGCGCGTTGCGCATCGCCGAGCCACTGCTTCTGCGCGTCCGTGGGCACCAGCCAGTTGCTGGCCCAGGCCAGCATGTCGTCGAGGTCACAGCGGATGCCGCCCGCGGGCGCGGAGGCGATCGCAGGCACGATCGCGCCATCGCGACGCATGGCTTCGTTGCGTGTTCCGTTGCGCGTATGCGGCTGGGCCACGCTGGCTGCGTCGGCCAGGGCGAATTCGCCGACGCGGCATCCGGACAGGCCCAGCGGCTGGAACAGTTCGCGCCGCACCAGGTCCTCGTACGACGCGCCACCGGCCGCCGCGGCCACTTCACCGGCCACGACATACAGCAGGTTGTCGTAGGCATACCCGGCGCGGAAGCCGTAAGCCGGCTTGATGTGGCGCAGGCCGCGGACGATGTCGTCGCGACTGAACAGGTTGGGCTCCGGCCACAGCATCAGGTCGCCGCCGCCCTCCGGCAGGCCACTGTTGTGCACCAGCAGGTCGCTCACGGTCATGTGCCGGGTCACCCACGGATCGTGCATCGCGAACTGCGGCAGGTGCTTCACCACCGGGTCGTCCCAGCGCAGCTTGCCCTGCTGCACCAGCCGTGCCAGCACCGCAGCGGTCATCGCCTTGCTGTTGGAGGCGATCTTGAACAGCGTCTTCGTGGTCACCGGATCGCCGCTGCCGGCCACGGTTTCGCCAAAGCCGCGCGCATAGACGACCTTGCCGTCTTCGATGACGCCCACCGCGATGCCCGGCAGTTGGTAGCGATCGATGGTGGCACGCACCGCGGCGTCGATGGCTTGCGGCGTGGGACCTTCGATGGGCGCAGCCGCGTGTGCCGTCGGCATCAATGAGCATGCGAGCACCGCGACACGCAGCACTCGTGCGCGAAGGCGCGGCATTTCCCACGAACGTCGGAAGGCTTTGTCCATCTGCGTTCCCATGCGCTGGATCAGGGAGATCATCGCACCGTCTCCGCCTTCGCGCGTCGCGGTAGTGGCGGCATGCGTCATGCAAAAAAGAGGCGGCCCGTGCGGGGCCGCCGGAGAATTAGTCCCGGAGGGAGGACTAGGGGTTCGGTGGGCTGCCGCGGTCAGAAGGCGTAGGTCACGACCAGGTTCATGTAGCGCGGCGACTGCCAGACAGTGCCCTGCCCGAAGTGCGGAAGCGGCGTTCCCGGTTGTGCCTCGTAGCGGGAATGCACGTTCACCACGGTCTGGCTGTTCAGCAGGTTGTAGACGGAGAAGCGCGCCTTCAGGTCGATGCCTTCCACCGGCAGCGTCCAGGTCACGTTGGCGCCGATGTTGGTGACCCAAGGCATGCGGCCGAACGCACCACGCTCGGTGTAAACCAGCTGGCGGTTCAGGCTGGCGCAGTTCGCCACGCACAACCAGCCGGATCCGCCGCCGCTGAACTCGCCGGGGCCGAAGCCGCGGTTGTCGTTGGGCCAGCGCACGCCGAATGCGGTGATCGGACCACCGGAACGGGTGGACAGCGTGGCGCCGAAGCTCCACATTTCGTTGAGCTTGAAGCTGCCGCGCAGCTTGATCTGGTGGCGGTAGTCGTTGAAGAGCACGCCATAGCGTTCGTTGACCGCGGGGTGGTCGTAGAACTGCACCAGGTTGGTGTCGGCGTAGCCCGTGTCGGAGTTCACCGGGCCTTCGATGTTGCCCTCGGACTTCGACCACAGGTAGCTGGCGTTGAACGCCCAGCGGTCGTCCCACGCGCGATCAAGCTGGAACTCGACCGCCTTGTAGGTGCGCCGGGGCTTCTTGTAGCCCGTCTTGGCGCCGCTGCCGGAGGCGATATAGCCCTCCTGGGAGTTGTCGAACGTCACCCAGTCGTTGGTGTCCGGGCACCACAGCGTATTGGTCTCGCCGGGATTGATGATCGGGAAGTCGCCGGAATACCAGGCGCAACCCGCCAGGTTGTTGATGCGCACGTCCTCCACCGCGCGGGTCACCCTGCGGTACGTGGCGTTGATGCCGTAGGACCACTCGGTGTTGATCGCCTGCTGGAAGCCCAGGATGAACTCGTCCTGGAACACCTGCTTGAGGTCGCGCGCCACCGCGGTGCGCACGTCGTCGGGGGCCGGCACGTTGCCGTCGTCGTTCACCGGGCCGATCTGCGCGCCCAGGATCGGCTCCAGGTAGGCGCCACCGGTGACCGGGTCGACCTTCTGCGCCCAGCCGTTGAACACGTAGTAAGTGTGTTCGTCGGTGGTGCCGCCGCCGAAGTAGTCGGTGAGCTTGTTGGTCAGCGGGATGTAGTAGCGGCCCGCGTTGCCGAACACCTTGGTGCTGCCATCGCCCTTCATGTCCCAGCTGAAGCCGAGGCGCGGCGAGACCATGTCGCTGAAGTCGGCCTTCGCGAAGGATGCACCCGAGGCAAGCTTGTTGTGGAACTTGTCGACGCGGATGCCGAGGTTCAGCAGCAGGTCCCGGGTGACGCTCCAGTTGTCCTCGAAGTAGAGCGCCTGGGTTTCATTGGTCACCGGGGCACCGGTGATGTAGCGGCGCGCATCGACGATCGCGGTCGCGCCCGCGGGCACCACGGTGCCGTTCAGGGCGCCACCCGGGGTGGCGGCCTGCACCTGGTAGCTGACGCCGTCGCCCGGGTACACCACTGAGCTGTTGGAGTCCATGTTCTCCTGGTCCAGGCCGAAGCGCAGCAGGTGGTCGCCGAGCGTCCACTCGAAATCCAGGCGCACCGCCTCTCGCTTGTCGAAGCGGCTGGCGATGCTGGAATCCGTCGGATGGCAGCCTTCCGGCGTGGTTTCCGGGCCGAACTTGCTGGTGTAGCTGCCGGAGCGGGTGACGATGCTGCACGACGCATCCGACGGGCTGCCGCTCACCGCGCTGCGCTTGTTGACGCCGTACATCGCCTTGGCGACGAAGTTGTCGGTGAAATGCCCGGTGTAGGTGAGCGACCAGTTGTCGCCGCCCGAGCTCGTCGAGCCTTCGCCCTTCTTGCGCCCCAGCACGGCCGTGTCCCAGTTGTAGAAGTAATTGCTGGTGAGGGTGTCGGCCTTGTCGGAGAAGGCCAGCAATTCGACCAGGTGGTCGTCGTTGATGCGCCAGTCGAACTTGGTGCCCCAGAAATCGTTGTCGCTCTTGGTGAACCAGGCCTGGGTCGTGTCGATGTCGCGCGGATCGCTCTTGCGCTTCTCGTACATGGCGAACACGAAGAGCCTGTCCTTCACGATCGGGCCCGATGCCCAGATGTTGGCCTTGTAGAAAGGGCTTGCATCACGGCTGGTGCGGTTCCTCTCATCGAGGGTGCCGTCGTTGTGGAAATGGTCTTCCTTCGAGGACGCCCACGCGGACGGCTCGAACGTCGCTTCCAGGCCGCCGTGGAACTCGTTGCCGCCGGAACGCGTCACCGCATTGATCACGCCACCGGTGGTGCGGCCGAATTCCGCCGAATAGCCGCCGGTCTTCACCTGGAATTCCTGGTAGAACGCGAACGGTACCGACGAGAAGCCCTGCCGACGATAGGGATCGGTCACGTTCAGGCCGTTGATGTAGACCGCGTTCTCCGCCACCGAGGAGCCGCCGAAGGTGAGTCCGCCGAACGTGGCGCCCGAGGCAACCACGCCCGGGGCCAGCAAGGCGACGGATCCCACGCTCTGGTCCACCGGCAAGCGCGCAAGCTCCTCGCGCGTGACGTTGGTGGCCGACTCGGTCGAACGCACGTCGACGCGATTGACCACGCGCGAACCGACCACCTCGACCGCGGCCAGGTTGGCGACGCCACCTTCGCTGCCCAGGTTGACCGTGGTGGTGCCGCCAAGCGAGACATTGACGTTCACCGGCGAGCCGGTGCCTGCGGCCATCGTGTAGTCGCCCGGCGGCAACTGGCCGATCCGGTACGTGCCGTCGCTGTTCACGGTGACGCTGCGGCTGGCGCCGGTGGCGCTGTTCACCACGGTCACCTGCTCACCGGGATTCGCGCGTCCCGCCACTGCACCGGTGGCGCTCTGCGCGAAGGCAGGCGCGGCGGCGAGCGACGCGAGGCAAAGCCCCATCGCAATGCTGAGGGCGGACTTGCGCAGGCGGCTTGGGGCGGTGCTCATGGACGTTCTCCGGGCGAAGGCGAGGCGGGCGTGGATGGGAGGAACGCGGCGATGGCAAACCGGCGCGCGCCATCGCGCGCGCCGCGGGGCGGTGGCGTGTGCAAGGCGGTGTGGCGCGGGTGCATCCGGAACGTTCCCCAACGGTCGGCGATACACCGGCTGTGTAGCACGCAGTGCAGGGCTGGTCAATAATTTATTCTTCACGTATAAGTTTTGGAATTAGCTATTCCTCGATGCGCTCCCGCCACAATGCGGCGCTGCGCATCCGCTCGAGGATCCGCATGGGAGGGAATGCGATGACGGAACACCGACGCAACGGGATGGCCCTGCCCACGCTGCGCGCGCTGGCGGTGGCGCTTGCCCTGGTGGTTGCGCCTGCCTCGGCGTTCGACAGGACCCTGCAAACGCCGCTGCCGGTGCCGCCAAGCGGCGTCATCGGGATGCAGGACGCCTACTTCGCGCCGGAGTTCTGGATCGCGCGCACCCCGGCAGCGGACCAGGTGTTGATGACGCCTGCCGCGATCCAGGCGCGCAACGCACGCCTGCTGCAGGTCGACGATTCGATGCACGATCTGTCGGCATTGCCAGCGACCTTGGACCGTGCACGCGTCGCCGGATGGATCGAAGATCTGGCTTCGCCGCCGTCGAAACCGTTGTGGGACGAAACCGCCAAGCCGGTGCCGAAGGCGACGCTCGATGCGATCGTCGGCAACCGCGCGATGGGCGCGATCCCGGCCAGCCAGCCGACGCGCTTCGGCATGGCCGTGCAGCGCACGGCGATGCGCGCCTTCCCGACCGAGCTGCGGGTGTTCAATCGCCAGGGCGAGACCGACATCGACCGGTTCCAGGAAAGCGCGTTGTTCCCCGGCGATCCGGTGGCGATCGTGCACGCCAGCCGTGATGCGAAGTGGCTGTTCGTGGTCAGCGAACGCTATGCCGCGTGGGTGGCGGCAACGGCCATCGCGGAAGGCGGTCGCGACGCGGTGCTGGGATACGGTGCCCGCACGCCCTACCGGATCGTCACCGGCGCCAAGCCGCACACGGTGTTCACCCGCGAGGAACCGCGCCTGTCCGAGCTGCAACTGGACATGGGCGTGCGCATCCCCTTGGCGAACGTTGCGCTGGACAAGCCGGTGAACGGCCAGCATCCCTATGCGTCGTGGATCCTCGACTTGCCCGTGCGCGGCAGCGACGGCCGGCTCGGCTTCGCGCCCGCCCTGCTTCCGCGCAATGCGGACAGCGCCGCGGACTACCTGCCGCTGACCCGCGCCAACCTGATCCGCCAAGCCTTCAGGTTCCTCGGCGAGCGCTATGGCTGGGGGCATTCGTACAACGGCCGCGACTGCAGCGGCTTCGTGTCCGAGGTCTACCGCAGCATGGGCGTCGAGTTGCCGCGCAACACCAGCGACCAGTCGGTCAGCCCGGCCTTCGACCGCATCCATTTCGAAACCGACACGCCTCGGGCCACGCGCATGGCTGCGGTCGATGCGCTGGACGTCGGCGACCTGATCTACATCCCCGGCCACGTGATGATGTTCGCTGGCCGCATCGACGGCATGCCGTGGGTGATCCACGACACCAACGGCGGCAGTTTCCTCGGCGCCGATGGCACACTGCAGCCCATGCAACTCAATGGCGTGTCGCTGACGCCGCTGGTCCCGCTGCGCTTCGGCAAGGACCACGACTACATCGACCGCATCACCAACATCGTCCGGGTGGCGCGCGACAAAATGAAGATCATCCAATGAAAATAAGCGAGATCCGCTTCGGCATGCTGCGCGTGCCGCTGAAGACCGCGTTCAAGACTGCCCTGCGCACCGTCGAGCAGGTCGAGGACGTGGTGGTGATGATCCACACCGACACCGGCCACGTGGGCTATGGCAGCGCACCGGCGACCGCGGTGATCACCGGCGATACCCATGGCTCGATCATGCACGCGATCCGCCACTACATCGCGCCGCGGCTGGTCGGCCAGGAGATCGCCAACCTCAACCGCATCACCCATGCGGTGCAGGCCTCGATGGAGAAGAACACCAGCGCCAAGGCGGCGGTGGAGATCGCCGTCCACGACCTGTGGGGCCAGTTGTATGGCGCGCCGCTCTACCAGCTGCTGGGTGGCGGCGAGCCGGCGATCACCACCGACATCACCATCTCCGTCGACTACATCGACAAGATGGTGGCGGACTCGCTGGCCGCGGTCGATCGCGGCTTCGAGTCGCTGAAGATCAAGGTCGGCAAGGACATCGGCCTGGACATCGAACGCACCAAGGCGATCCACGCCGCGGTCGAGGGCCGCGCCCTGCTGCGCCTGGACGCCAACCAGGGCTGGACCGCCAAGCAGGCGGTGTATGCCTTGCAGACGCTGGAGGACGCCGGCGTGCGCCTGGAGCTGGTCGAGCAGCCGGTCAAGGCGCACGACCTGGAAGGCCTGCGCTACGTCACCGAGCGCGTGCATACGCCGGTGATGGCCGATGAAAGCGTGTTCGGGCCGATGGAAGTAATCGAACTGATCCGCATGCGCGCCGCCGACATCGTCAACATCAAGCTGATGAAGACCGGCGGCATCTCCAATGCGGTGAAGATCGCCGACATCTGCGGCCTCTACGGCGTGGACTGCATGATCGGCTGCATGCTGGAATCCAGCATCGGCGTGGCCGCGGCGGTGCACCTGGCGGTGGCCAAGTCGGACGTGATCAGCAAGATCGACCTGGACGGGCCGTCGCTGTGCCGCTTCGATCCGGTCAGCAGCGGCGTGCTGTTCAACGAATCCGAGATCAGCGTGACCGACGCGCCGGGCCTGGGCATCCGCGCGATCGAAGGCCTCGTCCTCGTCGACGAACCCCTGGCCTGAGGCGCGCGAAATGTCGGCGCTGGTCAAGATCCGCTCGGAACGCGACCGCATGTCGGCGATCGAGCGGCGCATCGCCGACTTCGTGCTGGACAACGCGCAACTGCTGCGCGACTACTCCTCGCAGCAACTGGCCAACGCACTCGGCATCAGCCAGTCCAGCGTGGTCAAGTTCTGCCAGAAGCTGGGCTTCAAGGGCTATCCGGACCTCAAGCTGTCGATCAGCGAGGCGGTGGTGCGCGCCGACAACGGCAACGGCGGCACGCCATCCGCGGCGAACGGCGACACCCACGCCGAGACCATCGGCGCCGACCTGTGGCTGCGCAAGACCGAGGCCGAGCAAGCCACCCGCCTGATCAATCCGCCGGACGCGGTCGAAGCCGCTGCAGGGGCGATCGCCGCCGCCGGCAAGGTCTTCATCATCGGCCTGGGCGACGACGACATCCACGCGCGCACCCTCGCCCTGCGACTGTCGCTGCTCGGCATCCTCACGGTGCACAACTTCGATCCCGCGCACATGAGTACCAGCCTGTCCGCGACGAATCCGGGCGACGTCCTGCTGGTGTTCTCCGAACAGGGCATGCAGCCGGCGCTGTACCAGTTGTGCCGCTACGCACGCGAGCAGCATGCACGGGTGGTCACCGTCACCCGCCACAGTTCCAACCCGTTGCGCGCGCATGCCGACGTGCCGCTGCTGGTCTCCGCGCACGACGAGCGCCCGCACATCGCGCCACTGCTCTACCACTCCGCGCTGCAGCACCTGCTCGACCGCGTGTTCGCGGTGCTGTGCGAATCCGACCCGAAGCGCCGCGCGCGCCTGCAGGCGAACCTGGAACGGATCCGCGAAAAGGGGTCAGAGTGAATTTCCCGTCAAATGATTTTGAGCATACGCACACGCGGCACGGGAAACTTCACTCTGACTCCTTTTCCCTTACGATCCTGCATACCCTCCCGGACAAAACCCGCATGCCGATTCGCCGTATCGCTGCCCTGCTCCTGACCACCGTGCTCGCTGCCTGCGCGCATGCGCCGCAGGCCTCCACTGGTACGAACACCTGGTCCGATGCCGGGCAACTGGTGCTGGTCACCACCGCGGACTGGGACGCGACCACCGGTGAACTGCGCCGCTTCGAACGCGACGGGACCGGATGGCGCGAAGTCGGCGAAGCCGCGCCGATCAGCGTGGGCCGTACCGGGACGGCCTGGGGCATCGGCCTGAATGCCGCGCGCAGCGATGGCCCGGTCAAGCGCGAAGGCGACGGCAAGGCGCCGGCTGGCGTGTTCGCGATCGGCACCGCCTTCGGCTATGCCGCAGGGGCGACCACCGGCCTGGAATACAAGGGCATGGGCTTCAACGATTGGTGCATCGACGTGCCGGAGTCGCCGCTGTACAACCGGATCGTCGACCGCAGCCTCGCCAAGGCGCCTGGCCTGGACAAATCGAGCGAACCGATGCGCCTCGACCTGCACGCGAACGGCGACCAGCGCTACCGGCAGGGCTTCGTGATCGAGCACAACGCCAATGGCACCACCCCGCGCGGCGGCAGCTGCATCTTCGCCCACCTGTGGGGCTCGCCGGGCCAGGCCACGGCCGGCTGCACCGCGATGGCGCCAGAGACCATGCAACCGCTGCTGGCCTGGCTCGACCGCAACCGCAAGCCGGTGTTCGTGCTGCTGCCGAAGGCGCAATACGCCGCGTTGAAACACGACTGGAACCTGCCGGAGATCGCGCGATGAGCCAGACCAAGCGCGTCCTGAGCGGCCTGGCCGCAGGCATCGTCGTCGGCATCCTGCTGGCGTGGCTGGATGCGCCGCTGGCGTTGCAGGTCGCGGACATCGTCGAGCCGTTCGGCAAGCTCTGGCTCAACGCCCTGCAGATGACCGTGGTGCCCCTGGTGCTGGCGCTGGTGATCGTCGGCGTGAACCAGGCCAGCGATGCCGCCCAGTCCGGCCGCGTCGCGCGGCGTTCGATCATCATCTTCGTGATCCTGCTCACCGCCGCGGGCACGATGGCCGCGTTGCTCGCGCCCCTGGCGCTGTCGCTGGTCGCGCCGGATCCCGCGGTCGCCGCCGCGTTGGGCGGAAGCAGCGTGGAACTGCCCGCGACGACCGGCGGCTGGGCCAGCGCGCTGACCTCGATCGTGCCGAGCAATGCGGTGGCTGCTGCTGCGGCCGGCGCGATGCTGCCGCTGGTCACGTTTGCGCTGTTCTTCGGCTTCGCGCTGACCCGCATCGAACCCGCGCGCCGCACGCAAGTCGTCGGCTTCTTCCAGGCAGTCAGCGACGCGATGATCGTGATCGTGCACTGGGTGCTGTGGGTGGCGCCGTTGGGCATCTTCGCGCTGGTGCTGGCGCTATGCGCGCGCGCCGGATTGGGCATGCTGCAGGCGCTGGGCATCTACATCCTGCTGGAGTGCGCGTTGTATGCGCTGGCGGTGGTCCTGCTGGTGGTCATCGCGGTGGTGTTCGGCAAGCAGAATCCCGGCCACTTCCTGTCCGGCATCACGCCGGTCATGGCCGTCGCAGCCAGCACGCAATCGTCGCTGGCCACCCTGCCGGCGATGCTCGACAGCGCGCAGACGCGTCTCGGTTTCCCCGCGCGCATCGCCGGCCTGGTGCTGCCGATGGCGGTCTCGCTATTCCGCATCACCTCGCCGATCCAGTATATCGCCACCGCCTGCTTCATCGCATGGGCGCTCGGCATCGACCTGACCTTCGCCCATCTCGCCACCGGCGTGGCCTTGTCGGTGCTGGTCAGCATGGGCTCGGTCGGCCTGCCCGGCCAGGCAATCTTCCTGGCCACCAATCTGCCGGTCAGCTCGGCGATGGGCCTGCCGATCGCACCCCTGCCGGTGCTGATGGCGGTGGACGCGATCCCGGACGTGCTGGCCACGGTCGGCAACGTGACCGCGGACATGACCGCGACCGCGCTGGTGGCGTCACGGGACGATGGCGATGGCGAACCGGTTCCACCCGCAACCACCGCTTGACAGGCTCCGCTGCGCTGCAGCAGAGTCCAGACCCATGTCCCGCCGCATGACCACCACTACGACCATTACCACCGAGACTATTTCGGTGCGGTCGGTCATGCCTGGATAACCCCATCCAATCACGGCCCCGCAGCGACAGAGGCGGGGGCGACGATCCCCTCCCCTGCGCGCCGCGGGCCTCCACCGGAGGTTCCATGGTTTCGTCGCAGGTTGCGCAATCCCCGTCGTGTCGCGCGCACAAGTTCGGCGGCAGTTCGCTGGCCGACGCCAGCCGCATCCGCCATGTCGCGTCGCTGATGCTGGGCGCGGGGGAACCACGCCAGGTCGTGGTGGTGTCGGCCATGCAGGGCACCACCAATGCGCTGATCGCCATGACGACGGCGGCCGCGGCCGGCGAGGACTGGCAAGCCGCATGGTCGGCGCTGCGCACGCAACACGCCGATGCCGCCAGCGCCCTGCTCGAGGCACCTGCCGAACTGCACGCGTGGATCGACGCTCGCTTCGCCGACATCGCCGACCTGCTGCGCGCGGTGTCGCTGCTGCGCCAGCCCGGACGCGCGGCGCTGGACCGCATCCAGGGCATGGGTGAGGTGCTGTCAGCCACGCTGCTGCAGGCGCACCTGCGCGCACGCGGCGCCGACTATGCGCTGCTCGACGCGCGCGACGTGCTGCTGGTCCGCCATGCCGAACTCGGTGCCGTCGTCGATTGGGACGAAAGCGCGCGCAGGCTCGATGCATGGCGTGCCGCCAACCCGCAGCCGCGCGTGGTCGTCACCGGCTTCGTCGCCGGTGGCGAAGACGGCCTGCCCACCGTATTGGGCCGCAACGGAAGCGATTTCTCCGGCGCGATCTTCGCCGCCCTGTTCGATGCCGCCGAGCTGCACATCTGGTCGGACGTCGACGGCGTGCTCTCGGCCGACCCGCGGCTGGTGCCGGAAGCGGTCTCGCTGGCGTCGATGAGTTATCGCGAAGCCTGCGAGCTCGCCTACTTCGGTGCGAAGGTGATCCATCCGCAGACCATGACCCCGGCGATCGCGCGCGGCCTGCCGATCCTGATGCGCAACACCTTCAAGCCCGAGTTCCCCGGCACCCGCATCGATGCCGATGGCGATGGCGGCCATGGCGGACCGGTGAAGGGACTCACGCTGGATCCCGGCCTCGCCTTGGTGAGCCTGGAAGGCGCCGGCCTGATCGGCGTGCCCGGCACGGCGGAGCGTGTGTTCGCGGCGTTGCATGCGGCGCGCATTTCGGTGGTGATGATCTCGCAGGGCAGCTCCGAGCATTCGATCTGCTCGGTGGTGCGCGAGCGCGATGCCGAAGCCGCGCGTCGCGCCCTGCTCGACGCGTTTTCGCGCGAGCTCGACGGCGGCCAGGTGCAGGGCGTGCAGGTCGTTCCCGGCATCAGCGTGCTGGCCGCGGTCGGCGACGGCATGGCCGGCAAGCCCGGCGTGGCCGCGCAATTGTTCGCGGCCCTGGCGCGTGCGCGGGTCAACATCCGCGCCATCGCCCAAGGTGCGTCCGAGCGCAACATCTCGGTGGCCATCGCCGCCGAAGACGCCACCCGCGGCTTGCGTGCCGCGCATGCGGCGTTCTGGCTATCGCCGCAGACGCTGGCGCTGGCGGTGATCGGCCCGGGCAAGGTCGGCGCCGCCCTGCTCGATCAGTTGCAGGCGGCGTTGCCACGCCTGCGCAGCGAAGCCAACGTCGACCTGCGCCTGCGCGCACTCGCCACCAGCCGCCGCATGTGGCTCTGCGACCACGGCGATCCTGCCGACTGGCGCACGCGCATCGCGGAAGAACCGCAGCCCGCCGACCTCGACGCGATCACCACCCACCTGCTGGACAGTCACCTGCCGCATGCGGTCGTGATCGACTGCAGCGCCAGCGACAGCGTTGCCGCGCAGTACCCGGCATGGCTGGCGGCCGGCATCCACGTCATCACCCCGAACAAGCATGCGGGCGCTGGCCCACTACCCCGCTACGCGGCAATCCGCGAGGCCCGCGCGAGCAGCGGCGCACGCTTCCGCTACGAGGCCACCGTCGGTGCCGGCCTGCCGGTGATCTCGACCCTGCGCGACCTGCTGGACACCGGCGATGAACTGGTCGCGGTCGACGGCATCCTCTCCGGCACCCTGGCCTGGCTGTTCAACAAGTTCGACGGCAGCACGCCGTTCTCCGACCTGGTGCGCGAGGCGCATGCGCTGGGCTACACCGAGCCCGATCCGCGCGACGACCTGTCCGGCATGGACGTGGCGCGCAAGCTGGTGATCCTGGGCCGCGAAGCCGGCATGGCGCTGTCGCTCGAGGATGTGCGCGTGCAGGGCCTGGTGCCCGAGGCCCTGCGCGACACCGATCGCGACAGCTTCATGGCCGGGCTGGCATCGCTCGACGCGCCGATGCAGGCCGCGCTGGAGGCCGCCCGCGCCAGGGGCTGCGTGCTGCGTTATGTCGCGCGCTTGCAGCGTGATGGCAACGCGTCGGTTGCGCTGCAGGAACTGCCCGCCGACCATGCCTTTGCCCACCTGCGACTGACGGACAACTGCGTGCAATTCACCACTCGCCGCTATCGCGACAACCCGCTCGTCGTGCAGGGCCCTGGCGCCGGTCCCGAGGTCACCGCCGCCGGCGTGTTCTCCGACCTGTTGCGCCTGGCCGCCGCACTGGGAGCGCGCCTGTGAGCGGACGCATGGAAGCACGCGCGTTCTCGCCCGGCTCCGTCGGCAACGTCGGCGTCGGCTTCGACATCCTCGGCCACAGCATCGCCGGCATCGGCGACATCGCCACGGTGCGTCGCATCGATGAGCCGGTCGTGCGCATCAAGGCGATCCGCGGCGCGGTCACCGACCTGCCGCTGGAGGCCGAACGCAACACTGCCGGTGGCGCGCTCATCTCATTGCGCGAGGCGCTGGCGTTGCCGTTCGGCTTCGAGATCGAACTCGACAAGGGCATCCCGCTCGGTTCCGGGCTGGGTGGCTCGGCGGCGTCCTGCGTGGCTGCACTGGTCGCGGCGAATGCGCTGCTCGACGCGCCGCTCGATGCGCATGCGCTGTACCCGCACGCCATGGCCGGCGAAGCGATCGCCAGCGGCGGACGGCACGGCGACAACGTCGGCCCGATGCTGCTTGGCGGGCTGGTGCTGGCGACGGCCGACCGCCTGACGAAGATCGCGGTCCCGGCCGCGTGGCATGCGGTGGTGGTGCATCCGCATGCGGTGCTGGAGACGAAACATGCGCGCGCCGCACTCGCCGGCAGCTATGCGCTCAAGGAATTCGTGGCGCAGAGCGCGCAACTGGCGCAGGTGCTGCTGGGTTGCGAGCGCGGCGACGCCGCGCTGGTTCGCGCCGGATTGGACGATGTGCTGGTGGAGCCACGTCGCGCGCCGCTGATCGCAGGCTTCGCCGCGGTGAAACAGGCGGCGCTCGATGCAGGCGCGATGGGCGCCAGCATTTCCGGCGCCGGCCCCAGCGTGTTCGCCTGGTGCGAGGATGAGGCGACCGCGCAGACCGCGGGCGCGTCGATGGCAGCGGCATTCGCATCGGCTGGCTTCGACAGCGACGTGCATGTCGGCCCGGTCGCGGGCCCCGCGGCAGGGGTGCTGGCATGAAGGTGCTGAGCACGCGTGGCATCGCATCGCCTGTGGCGATCAGCCAGGCCATCGCCGCCGGCCTCGCCCCCGATGGCGGCCTGTACATGCCGGAACACTGGCCGACGTTTTCTCCCGCCGATTTCGCTGGCGACGAGACCCTGGCCGCTGTCGGCAAGCGATTGCTGGCGCCGTTCTTCGCCGACGATGCGATCGGCGAACGGCTCGACGCGATTTGCGATGACGCGTTCGCGGTCACCCCACCACTGCGCCGCTTCGGGACCGGGGACGACTTCGTGCTGGAGTTGTTCCACGGCCCGACCGCCGCGTTCAAGGACTACGGCGCGGCCTTCCTGGCCGGCTGCCTGGGCGCATTGCCACGGGGCGAGGTGCCGCTGACGATCGTCGTCGCCACCTCCGGCGATACCGGCGCTGCGGTCGGCGCGGCGTTCCATCGCAAGCCGGGCTTCCGCGTCGCCATCCTGTATCCGGATGGCCGCGTCTCGCCGCGGCAGGCCCACCAGTTGGGCTGCTTCGGCGACAACGTGCGCGCGTTCCGGGTGGATGGCAGCTTCGACGATTGCCAGCGGCTGGTGAAGTCGGCGCTCTCGGACGCCGAGTTCCGCTCAGAGGTGCCGCTGGGCTCGGCCAACAGCATCAGCCTGGGCCGGCTGTTGCCGCAGATGACGTACTACGCGCATGCCTCGCTGATGCACTGGCGCAAGCATGCAACGACGCTGAATTTCGTCGTGCCCACCGGCAACCTCGGCAACGGGCTGGCCTGCGTGCTGGCGCGGCGCATGGGCTTGCCGATCGGCGAGATCGTGCTGGCCAGCAACGCCAATGCGGTGCTGCCGGACTTCTTCGCCGGCGGCGACTACACGCCCGGCCCGAGCATCGCCACCCTCGCCAACGCGATGGACGTGGGCGCGCCGAACAATTTCGAGCGCCTGCAATGGCTGTATCCGGATGCCGGCGGGCTGCGTGCGTTGCTGTCCGCTGACGCCGTCGACGACGCCACCATCCGGGCCACCATCGTCGATGCCTGGCAACGGCAAGGCGAGGCGATCTGCCCGCATACCGCGTGCGCGGTGCACGTCCTGCAGCGCAGGCGCGCGGCCGGCGCGAGCGGCGACTGGGTGGCGGTCTCGACCGCGCATCCGGCCAAGTTCCCGGAGGTGGTCGAACCGCTGATCGGCCAGGCCATCGCCCTGCCCCCGGCACTGGCGGCGATGCTCGAACGCCCCAGCCACGCGCAGGCGCTGGCCGATGATGGCGAGGCCCTGCGCGATCTGCTCAGGCATGGCTGAGGTGGTTCGGGCATTCCGCCAAGATCGCCCGGTCGGATCGCCAATCCAGCCGTCGCATTGGCCGAAACCCCGACCGGCTGCGATAATCGTCACGCTTTGGCCCCGTAGCTCAGCTGGATAGAGCGGTCCCCTCCTAAGGGACAGGTCGTGCGTTCGAATCGCGCCGGGGTCACCACCTTCCCTACCGCGCCCCCGGCTTCCCGTGGGCGTGGCCGCATTGGTTCCAGGAGTTCCGCATGTCCCATCCCGTCCTTACCGCGCTCGGCCTGCAGGCCGTCGAGTCCGGCACAACAATCTCTGGCACATATGTTGGCCATGGCGAATGGTCGAAGACCAGCGACGCCGGTGTCATCGAACCGGTCAACCCGACCACCGGCGAGGTGCTGGGCCGCGTGCATGCGTCGTCGCAGGCGGACTACGACCTGATCGTCGAGCGTGCCCAGGCCGCGTTCAAGGTCTGGCGCACCACCCCGGCCCCGCGCCGCGGCGAGGCGATCCGCCTGTGCGCCGACGCGCTGCGCGTGCACAAGGACGCGCTGGGCTCGCTGGTCGCGCTGGAGATGGGCAAGTCGAAGCCGGAAGGCGACGGCGAAGTGCAGGAAATGATCGACATCGGCGAGTTCTCCGTTGGCCTGTCGCGCCAGCTGTACGGCCTGACCATGCACAGCGAACGCCCGGGCCACCGCATGTACGAGCAGTGGCATCCGATCGGCATCGTCGGGATCATCAGCGCGTTCAACTTCCCGGTCGCGGTGTGGGCCTGGAATGCGTTCGTCGCGGCGATCTGCGGCGACATCAGCATCTGGAAGCCCTCGCCGAAGACCCCGCTGTCGGCGATCGCGTCGATGAAGATCTGCAACGAGGCACTGGCCAAGGCCGGCTTCCCGGACATCTTCTTCCTGTTCAACGATGCCGGCAGCGACCTGGCGCAGTCCTTCGTGGACGACAAGCGCGTCCCGCTGATCAGCTTCACCGGATCGACCAAGGTCGGACGCATGGTCGGCGAGCGCGTGGCGCGCCGCATGGGCCGTTCCTTGCTGGAACTGGGCGGCAACAACGCGATCATCGTCGACGAAACCGCCGACCTGAAGCTGGCGATCCCGGCGATCGCATTCGGCGCGGTCGGCACCGCAGGCCAGCGCTGCACCACCACCCGCCGCCTGATCGTGCATGAATCCATCTACGACGACGTGCTGGCCAAGCTGGTCGCCGCGTACAAGCAGGTCGAGAAGAAGATCGGCGACCCGACCGACCCGGCCAACCTGATGGGCCCGCTCAACAGCAAGGACGGCGTGGATGCCTACCTCGACTCGATCGCCAAGGCCAAGGCCGCGGGCGGCACCGTCGAGACCGGCGGCGAAGCAATCGACCGCCCGGGCAACTTCGTGCTGCCCGCCATCGTCACCGGCTTGACCAACGAGGCCGAGATCGTCCAGCACGAGACCTTCGCGCCGATCCTGTACGTGATGAAGTACAAGGACCTGGACGAAGCGATCGAGATGCAGAACGCGGTGCCGCAGGGCCTGAGTTCGTCGATCTTCACCACCAACCTCAAGCGCGCGGAAGCGTTCCTGGCCGCCAGCGGTTCGGATTGCGGCATCGCCAACGTCAACATCGGCACCAGCGGCGCGGAGATCGGCGGCGCGTTCGGCGGCGAGAAGGAGACCGGCGGCGGCCGCGAGTCCGGCAGCGATGCGTGGAAGGCCTACATGCGCCGGCAGACCAACACCATCAACTATTCCGACTCCCTGCCGCTGGCGCAGGGCATCAAGTTCGACCTCTGAGGACCCGACCATGAATGCCATGCCCCGCCAGACCAGCACGCTCGCCATCATCAGCCTCGTCGCCGGCATCCTCGGCTGGACGGTGGTGCCGTTCTTCGGCAGCATCGCCGCGGTGGTCTGCGGGCACATGGCGCGCAAGGAAATCCGCCTTGCGCCCGATCGGCTGGAAGGCGACGGCCTGGCGATTGGGGGCCTGGTGCTGGGGTATCTGTCGATCGCGATGGCGGTGCTCGTCGTGGTGGCGATCTTCCTGTTCTTCGGCGGCCTGGCCGCCTTCCTCGCCTTCGCCAACCACTGACGCCTTGTACGCGCTCAGCCGCCCGTTCCTGTTCGCCTTCGATGCCGAGCGTGCGCACGGCCTCGGGCTGGCGTCGCTGGAGGCCGCCTACCGCAGCGGCCTGAACCCGCTGATCGCGAAGCCGCCGAAACCGCTGCCGACCAAGGCGTTCGGGCTGACCTTCCCGAACCCGGTTGGCCTGGCCGCCGGGCTGGACAAGAACGGCGCGCACATCGATGCCTTGCTCGCGCTCGGCTTCGGCTTCGTCGAGGTGGGCACGGTCACCCCGCGTCCGCAGCCGGGCAACCCGAAGCCGCGCATGTTCCGCCTGCCGCGACAGGAAGCGGTGATCAACCGACTGGGCTTCAACAACGAGGGCGTGGACGCGCTGGTGCGCAACGTCGAACGCGCGCGCCGGATCGGTGGCCTGCTCGGCATCAACATCGGCAAGAACAAGGACACGCCGAACGAGTCGGCGGAAGATGATTACCTGCACTGCCTGCGCAAGGTCTATGCGCTGGCCGATTACGTGACCGTCAACATCTCCTCGCCGAACACCGCGGGACTGCGCGAACTGCAGGAAGAGCAGGCGCTGCGTCGCCTGGTCAGCGTGTTGCGCGACGAGCAGGAGAAACTCGCCGGCCAGCACGGCAAGCGCGTGCCGATGCTGGTGAAGATCGCGCCCGACCTGTCCGAGAGCGACATCGATGCGGCGGGCCGCGTGCTCGGCGACCTCGCGGTGGATGGCGTCATCGCCACCAACACCACCATCGCCCGCGACGGCGTGGAAGGCGCGCGCTTCGCCGACGAAGTGGGCGGCCTGTCCGGTGCGCCGCTGATGGGCAAGTCGACCGCCGTGCTGCGGATGCTGCGAACGCGCCTGCCCGAATCGATCCCGCTGGTCGGTGTGGGCGGCATCCTGCACGGCGCCGATGCCGCGACCAAGCAGGCGGCGGGTGCGCTGCTGGTGCAGGTCTACACGGGACTGGTCTATCGCGGCCCCGCGCTGGTCGGCGAATGCGTGGATGCGCTGCGCCGTCGCAAGGAAGCGCCAAGCAGCACACCCCTGCCGCTGGCATGACCGCCGGCTATCGCATCGTCGAAAACGCGCGGCTGGATGCGCGCAATACCTTCGGCGTAGCGGCCCGTGCGCCCATGCTGGTCGACGTGGCCGATGCCGCCGCGCTGCCGGAACTGTTCGGCTACGCCATGCTCCGCGATGGCCCGGTGCTGGTCCTCGGCGGTGGCAGCAACCTGCTGTTCGCCGGCGATGCGCCCGGCGCGGTGCTGGCGCTGTCCTCGCAACGCATCGAACTGCTCCGCGAGGTTGGCGATGCGGTGATCGTCCGTGCCGATGCCGGCGTGGGTTGGCACGACTTCGTCCTGTGGACACTGGGCCATGGCCTGTGCGGGCTGGAGAACCTGGCCCTGATCCCGGGCACGGTGGGCGCCGCGCCGATCCAGAACATCGGCGCCTACGGCGTGGAGGTGCGCGACGCCATTCGCGCCGTGCATGCGTTCGATCGCCGCGATCGCGGTTTCGTACGCCTTGATGCCGGCGACTGCGACTTCGCCTACCGCGACAGCCTGTTCAAGCACGATCCCGATCGTTACATCGTCACTGCCGTCGAGTTCGTGCTGTCGCGCACGCCGGACCTGCGCCTGGAGTACGCCGGCATCCGCGAGGAACTGACGGCAATGGGCATCGACGGCACGCCGCGCGCCTCGCAGGTGGCCGAGGCGGTGATCCGCATCCGCCAGCGCAAACTCCCCGACCCCGCGCGGTTGGGCAATGCCGGCAGTTTCTTCAAGAATCCGATCGTGCCGATGGCGATTGCCGAGGCACTGCAGGCCACGCACCCGGCGATGCCGGTGTTCCGCGGCGCCGGCGACGACACCCGCAAGTTGTCCGCGGCCTGGCTGATCGACCAGTGCGGCTGGAAAGGCCATCGCCACGGCGATGCCGGCGTCTCCGCCGAGCACGCGCTGGTGCTGGTCAACCACGGCCAGGCGACCGGCCTGCAGTTGCTCGACCTGGCACGCAGGATCGCCGCATCGGTGCGGGATCGCTTCGGCATCGCCATCGAACCCGAGCCGCGCATCATCGGCGCGGCGTGGTGAGCAGCGCGCGCGCACCGCACCTGCGCGCCGCATTGCTGATGCTGGCCAGCACCGTCGCGTTCGGGTTGATGGCGCTGTGCATCCGCTTGGCCTCGCAGACCGAACCCACCTGGGAAGTCGCGTTCTTCCGCAATGCCTTCGGCTTCGCCGCCCTGCTGCCGATGCTGGCGTGGCCGCTGCTGCGCAGCCCGCGCCCGCTGGCGCAGTTCGCCGCGAACGTGCGCACCGACCAGTTACCGCGCTACTTCGTTCGCTGCGCGATCGGCATCGTCAGCATGTATTGCGGCTTCTGGGCGATCGGACACCTGCCGTTGGCGCAGGCGATCTCGCTGGCGTACTCATCGCCGATCTTCATCACCATCGCCGCCGCGCTGTGGCTGGGCGAACACGTGCGCATGCGCCGCTGGCTTGCGGTCGCGGCGGGCTTCGTCGGCGTGCTGGTGATCGTGCGCCCGTGGTCGCATGCATTCACCACCGGCAGCCTGGTCGCGGTCGCCGCGGCGATGATGAACGCGCTGGTGGCGATCCAGATCAAGCAGCTGTCGCGCGTGGACAAGGCCGACACCATCGTGTTCTGGACCTACATCCTGTGGGTGCCGATGTCGCTGATCCCTGCCCTGTTCGTCTGGCATCCGCCGCAGGGCATCACCTGGCTGTGGCTGGTGTTGTGCGGGGTGCTGGGCACCTTCGGCCAGTTGCTGTGGACGCGGGCGCTCAAGCTGGGCGAAGTCTCCGCGCTGACGCCGATCAGTTTCGTGCAACTGCCGATCGTGACGCTGGCCGGCTGGCTGCTGTTCGCCGAACGGGTGGATGCGATGACGATCCTGGGGGCCGCGATCATCCTGTCGGCGACGTTCTACATCGCCCACCGCGAGGCCGTGCTGGCGCGCAAGGCGGCGTCGCAGGCGCCGAGCGAGGCCGCTGTTCCCGGCGAGTGACGGGCTACTTCGCCGCCGTCCGCGCGGCGCGGGCTTCCTCGCGCTCGGTCTCGATGATGTCCTTGCGCTTGGCCGCCTGCTCTTCACTCAGGCTGTCTTCCTTCGCCTCCAGCAGCGGCGCGATGTAGCGCGCCCGCAGGGCATCGGCCTCCTTGCGGTTTCCCGCGCTGCGCAGCATGCCCTCCAGTTGCCAGGCCGCATCGACGGTGCGGGCATCGTCCGCACCAAGCGCCCCTTCGCGGATCTCCAGCAGGGTGCGCCACGAGGCCATCGCCAGCGCCTTGTCACCCAGTTCGTCCGCCGCCTGCGCGCGGATGTCGAAGCCCATCTGCACCTGCGGATGCTTGTCGCCGAGTTGCTTGCGCGCCACCGGCAGCCAGCGGTCGAGTTGCGCCAGCGCCGCCTTCGGCTGACCGGCCTGGTAGAGCGTCGCTGCGCGATTGAGCTGGATGAACAGCGTGTCCGGATGGTCGGGGCCGAGCCGGCGCGTGCGTGCGTCCGCGACTTGCTGCTGCAAGGCGATCGATTCGTCGAAGCGCTTCAGCCGCGCGTAGATCGTCGACAGGTTGAGCTTGGAACGCAGGGTCTGCGCGTCTTCCGCGCCGAGCACGCGCGTGCGCGCCTCGACTACCGCTTCGGCAACCGGCAATGCTTCGGCGGGCTTGCCGCTGTCGTTGAGCATGTTGGCCAGGTTGCCGCGCTCGCCCAGCGTCTGCGGGTGCTCGGCGCCAAGCCGGCGCACCTGCGTCTGCACCAGTCCCTGCTGCAGGGCGACCGCGCCGTCCTTGTCGCCGGTCATGATCCGCATCACCGCCAGGTTATGCAGCGAGGCCAGGGTGTCGGCATGGCCCGGACCCAGCACCCGGGTCCGCAACGGCACCAGCCTCTCCATCAGCGCGCGCCCTTCCTTCGCTTCGCCCATCCGCCCCGTGAGGATCGCCAGGCTGTTGGTGACCTCCATCGTGGTCGGGTCGCGCTCGCCGCGCAGCTCCAGGCTGTCGGCACGCACCGCTTCCAGCAGCGCCCGACCCTTGGGTCGATCACCGAGCGAAGCCACGGCTTCCGCTTCGTTGAGCCGCAACTTGATCCGCAGCGCATCGCTGGGCAGCAATGCAGCCGCATCGACCAGCGATGCCTGCACCAGCGCCAGTGCAGGCTTGGCCTCGCCCGCTTCCAGCATCGCGCTCACCTGCGCCTGCCGTGCTCGCAAGGTCTCCGGCGCGGCACGACCCAGCGCGCCGGCGCGGTAATCGGCCACCTGCGCGAAACCGCGTGCCGCGTCCCTTGGCAGGCCCAACGCGACGCGGACGCGGGCGACGGATTCGCGCAGGTCGGCGGCCAGCGCCGGCTCGCGGGCGAAGTCGCGGTCGATCGCGCGTTCGGCGTTGACCAGGATGTCGCGGTCGATCAGGCCGCGGGCGATGTCCGCGGTGCTGGCCTGGCCCAGGGCACGCTCCAGCGCCGCCAGGTCGGCGACGTCGGCGGAGGCGAGTTGCTTGCGCAAGCCATCGGCCATGCCGATCCCCATCGCCTCGATGTCGATGCCCTGCAGCATCGACTGCTGGAACGCCGCCACCTTCTCCAGTTCCACGCTGCGCTGCTCGGCGATGGCGCGTTGCGCGCGCGCCTGCAGCAGCCCGTACACCGACAACGCCAGTCCGCCGACCAGCGCCAGCGCGACCAGTGCCGCCGCCGCGATGCCGGTGCGATGGCGTTGCGCGAACTTGCGCAGTGCATACCCGCGCGATGGCGGCACCGCCTGCAGCGGCCGACCGTCCAGGAAGCGCTGCAGGTCGTCGGCCAGCGCCGCCGCGGAGGCATAACGCTCGTTGCGGTCGTGGCGCATCGCCTTCGCCACCACCCAATCCAGCTCGCTGCGCAGCACCCGGCGCATCCGCGACACCGGTTCGCCATGCGCCTTCGCCAGGCGCTCGGCGTCGGCCGGGGAGAGCGTCGACAACTGCGCCGACGGCAGGCGCAGGGTGCGGTCATGGTCGGTGACGGTCTCGCCCGCGGCCAGCGGGCGCCGTCCGGTCAACAGTTCGCTGAGGACCACGCCCAGCGCGTACACATCGCTGCGCGTATCCACCCGCGATTGGTCGCCACCGGCCTGTTCCGGACTCATGTAGTCGGGTGTGCCGGCGACCTCGCGCCCCTCGGTCAGCGACGTCGCGGTGGCGATGCCGAAATCGATGATCTTCGGCAGCGCGCGCCCGTCGACCTCGTCCACCAGCAGGTTGCCCGGCTTGAGGTCGCGATGGATCACGCCCTTCTGGTGGGCGTGCTGCACGCCCTCGCAAACACGGATGAACAACGCGATGCGCGCATCGGTCGGCATCGCATGCGCATCGCAGTACGCGGTGATCGGGCTGCCGGCGATGAACTCCATCGCGAAAAACGGATGCCCGTCGGCGGTGGTGTCGGCATCGAAGACCTGGGCGATGGCCGGGTGGCGCATCTGCGCCAGCAACTGGCGCTCGACCTCGAAATAGGCCAGGTGGCGGGCATCCAGTTTCTGCGCGCGCAGCAGCTTGATCGCCACCGTGCGCCGCACCGGCTCCAGTTGCTCGGCGCGATACACCTCGCCCATGCCACCGCGGCCGAGCAGGCCGTCGATGCGGTAACGCCCAAGCCGCGCGCCTGACGGCAGCGCGGCCGCCTCGCCGGTCGTTGCACCGGCGACCGGCGAGCGCGTCGCCAGCAGTTCGGTGCGTTCCGGATCGTTGTGCGGACCCTGCGCCATGCGCCCCCCTTTCGCCCGATTCTAGCGAACGCGCGGCACGCGCTTGTGCAGGCGCTACACTGCAGGCGACTGTTGACGCTACCGCCGACGGAATGGAACCGGATACCGAGCTGCAGGACACCACCCAGCGCACCGTGCTGAGCCACGGACCCTTGCGGTCCGCGCCGCGCTCCGCCTGCGTGGTGGTGATCCATGGCGAAGGCCTGGGCCGACGCGCCGACATCACCGACACCGCCGTCCTGGTCGGCCGCTCGCAGGAAGCCGACCTGGTCATCGCCCACAAGAGCGTCTCGCGCGAGCATTGCCGGGTCTGGCGCGAGGGCAACGGCTACCGCATCCGCGACCTCGGCGCGACCAATGCCACCCGCGTCAACGACGTCCGCATCGCCGGCGAAACCACGCTCGCGGACGGCGACCAGGTCACCGTGGGCGAAAGCATCCTGAAGTTCATCAGCCAGGACAGCGTGGAGGCGAGTTACCACGAGGAGATCTACCAGCTCGCCACCCATGACGCGCTGACCGAGCTGTACAACCGCCGTCATTTCATCGAGATGGCCGACAAGGAAATCGCGCGCTCGATCCGGCATGCGCGGCCGCTGTCGCTGTGCATCATCGACGTCGACCTGTTCAAGCCGGTCAATGATCGCTACGGCCACATCTCCGGCGACGAAGTCCTGCGCCAGATCGCCCTGCTGCTGCGCCGCCATGTCCGCAGCGACGACATCGCCGCGCGCATCGGTGGCGAGGAGTTCGCCTTGTTGCTTCCGGAATGCGATGCCGAGGCCGCGCGCGTCTTCGCCGAACGCCTGCGCGAGGCCGTCGCCGCCGCCCCCTTCGCACCCGGCGGCGAACCGCAACGGATCACCGTGAGCATCGGCATCGCCGAGCTGGCCGCGGAGCGCGACACCCGCCCTGCGTTGATGGCCGCCGCGGACACGGCGCTGTACCGCGCCAAGAGTGAAGGCCGCAACCGGGTCTGCGTGGAAGCCTGAGCCTCAGCGCTCCTGCCACGGCCGCTGGCCGTGCGGGAACACCAGCAGGTACGCGCCGACCGTCCAGGCGATGGCGACCGCCCAGCCGGCCAGGATGTCCGACGGATAGTGCACGCCCAGGTACACCCGCGACAGCCCGACCATCAGCGTGAACGCGGCCAACGGCAGGGTCACCCACCAGCGCCAGCGCGTGTGCCAGGCCAGCAACACCAGGACCATCGCGATGGTGATCGAGCCCATGGCGTGGCCGCTGGGGAAGCTGAACGTGCTTTCCGGCGCGATCGAGTCCCACAGCGCGGGCCGCTGGCGCGCGAACAGCTGCTTCGCGCCCAGGTTGAGCAGCGCCGAGCCGATGATCGCGACGCCGGCGAACAGCCCCTCGCGCAGCTTGCGCATCGCCGCCAGCACCAGCACGACCAGGACATCCAGGGGCACCACGCCCCATTCGTAGCCGAGCCTGGAAAACACCAGGAAGGTGCTGTCGAAGCCGTCGTGGGCAACCGATTGGGCGAACTGCAGGATCGGCGCGTCGAACGGGAAGACCTCGGCTTCGCGGACTTCGTCGGCCAGCTCGCCAAAGGCCCAGAGCGGCAGCAGCAAGCCCGCGAACGCCAGCAGCAATCGCCTCCAGCGCTGGGCGATGAAGGCGATGCCGAAGCGCGCGTCGTCGCGCGCGACATCCATCGCCTCCCTGGCGGAATGCGGCAGGCGCGGATCATGGGGAAGCGTCATGCGTGCGGCGATCCGTCGGTCATGGCAGCGGCGGATCATAGCCACCGCGGCGTGGAGGCCGGTTCACGACGCCGCGCGTCAGAGGTAGTCCTCGATGCGGACCGCGTCGACCTGCTCGGCGCGCATGAAGCGCTGCGCGTAGTCGTGGTGCACGCCGCTGCGCAGGAACACCTCGAACAACTCCGGGTCGATGTGCTGGTCCTGGCGCATCTTCGCCATGATCGACAACGCCTCTGACAGGGTCTTGCCCGGCTTGTACGGGCGATCCGCGGCGGTCAACGCCTCGAAGATGTCGGCGATCGCCATCATCCGCGCCAGCGGGCTCAGCTCGTCGCGCGCCAAGCGTTTGGGATAGCCGGTGCCGTCCATCTTCTCGTGGTGGCCGCCGGCGATCTCCGGCACCGCGCGCAGGTGGCGCGGGAACGGCAGCTCGCCGAGCATCACGATGGTCTGCACCATGTGCTCGTTGATCTTGTAGCGCTCCTCCGCGGTCAGCGTGCCGCGGCTGATCGACAGGTTGTGCAGTTCCCCGCGGTTGTACAGCAGCTCCGGCACGTCCATGCGGAAGCCCCAGCGGTTGTCCGCGGGGATCCGTTCGGATTCCGGCCGGGCGATGCGGTGTTCGGGCTTGTCGGCCAGCAGGGTCTCCTCGGCCGGCAGCGGCATCGCCTGTGGCGGCTTGCGCGCCAGCTCATCGCGCGACAGGCCGATGCGGTCGTCCAGGGTGCGTTGCCAGCGCCGCGCGCCGATCTCGCGCAGGCGCGCCTGCTTGTCCGGCGAGAGGAATTCGCCGCCGACATTGCATTGGGCAACGAACGCGAACTCGTCGTCGAGGGTGGCCTGCAGCGTGTCGCGCGCCTGCCGCAGCGATGCTTCGTCGCCGCCTTCGGCGACGCCACGCCAGTAGTCGACATCGGCATCGCGCTTGAGCACCTCGAAGCGCGTGCGGATCTCGTGGATGCGATCGTTGACCGTCTCCAGCTTGGTCGCCTTGTCGACCACGTACTCGGGCGTGGTGACCTTGCCGCAGTCGTGCAGCCAGGCCGCGATGTGCAGGGCTTCCCACTGTTCGGCATCGAGGTCGAAGCCGGCATACGGTCCGTCCTGCGCCGCGCACGCGGCGCGGGCCAGCATGAAAGTCAACTCCGGCACGCGTTCGCAGTGGCCGCCGGTGTACGGGCTCTGCGCATCGATGGCCCCGGCGACCATGCGGATGCTCGCTTCCATCAGCGCCTTCTGCCCACGCAGCAGTTCCTGCGTTTCCAGCGAGGTGGCCGCGCTCGCCGCCAACGCAGCGATGAAGCTCGCGGCGGCCTCGTCGATCTCGCCGTCCTTGAACAGCAACAACATGCCCAGCAATTGCTCGCGGCGATCCTGCAGCGGCAAGGCAAGCGTGCCGAACGCCGCGAACTCGGGTTCCAGGCCGAGCGTTCGCAAGTCATCGCCGGACAGATGGCCGCCGACCGGCCGCATGGTCGCGCGCGCATCCGCCAGCAGGCGCGGCAGCGCGTCC
Organism: Thermomonas sp.; assembly: GCA_035408605.1. GTDB lineage: Bacteria > Pseudomonadota > Gammaproteobacteria > Xanthomonadales > Xanthomonadaceae > Thermomonas. Next base: position 35,434 of record DAOOCX010000005.1, read on the forward strand.
TGTGCCAACACAGGCAAGCCGCCCACCGCGGTCGCCCGGCCACCGCTGGTGTCCATCGCGGTGGCGCGCAATGCGTCGTCGGCGGCATCGACCAGGTACAGCACGCCGGCACGCGCGCCGGCGATGTCGACCATCTTGTCGAGCAGCCAGGGCTGCAGCGCCTCCAGGTCGTCCTCGGTCGCCAGCCTGCGGTTGATCCGCAGGAAGCGGCGCACCGCATCGCGCATCTGGTCGAAGGCGCCGCCGAGCTGGTCGATCTCCTGCACCGGCGAATGGATCACCGGGTGGTCGCTGAAGTCGAAGTGGCGCACGGCCTCGGCTTCCTTGGCCAAGGCCGCCAGCGGCGCGGCGATGCGACGCGACGCCAGCAAGGCCACGACCGCCACTGCGCCGAGGAGCAGACCGAATTCGGCGACGCCGGGAATCGCATCCCCGAACCAGCGCAGGACCAGCCCGGTGGCCAGCACCAGGCCGAACGACAGCAGGGTGATGTGCAGGTAGAGCGGGACGCTGGTGCGCTTGCCGTCCATGGCGCCCCCCAAGGCGCGTGCGAGTCCGACCGAGTCTAGCGCGCTGCCTCGCCGCGGTCGCGGTCCTTCAGCCCGGCCGGCCCGCGCGGTACCGGGTGTCGACGTATCGGTCGATCAGCGCCACGAACTCATGCGCGATGTTGTCCCCGCGCAGGGTCACGGTCTTCTCGCCGTCCACGAACACCGGCGCCGCCGGCGTTTCGCCGGTACCCGGCAGCGAGATGCCGATGTTGGCGTGGCGCGATTCGCCGGGGCCATTCACGATGCAGCCCATCACCGCGAGGGTCATGTTT
>DAOOCX010000006.1:0-19572 GCA_035408605.1 Thermomonas sp.
CCGAGACCCCGATAAGGGCGTAACAATCCTCTCTTCGGAAGCGCAAGCTCGCACCCGAGGAGAGTGCGTCGTCGTGCGACGCGACGGCCAGACCAGTGCTACAGAGTCGTGGAGTACTCCGTTTGTAGTCTAGGGAAAACGGGATCAACAAAAGGGGACGGAGGGAATTAAGCACGCTTAATTCCCTCCGTCCCCTTTTGAGAGAGCAGGGCGGCCGCGGGGTTTGAGGTCTACCGGGCGGTTCAGGGTCTTTTCCAGCATCGTCTGAAAGCGAGGATTGCCCAGCGCCTTCTCCTGCGTCATGTGCGCGCGGATTCGGGCCAGTTCTTCGTCGTCGGTTCCTGACATGAGCCAGGCGCGATAGGCATGGGCGCGTGCCGCGGGCGTATCGCCAAGCGAGAGGTAAAGCGCATGCGGGGTCAACAGGGCGTCCTGCCTGAGGCCAACAAAAACAGGGGTCAGAGTCGACTTTTTCAGAGGTCAGGCAGGTTGAGGTTGGCCGGCTTTAAAAGTCGACTCTGACCCCTGTTTTCTCTTGGTCGCCCGATCTTTTGCGGGCCGACGATGCGGCCGAGCTGCGCTTCGATCGCTTGCCGGAAGCGATCCGAGCCATAGGCATGCTGCCGGCTCAGGTGCAGGCGGATCGCCTCGAGGTCCTCCGGATGGACGGTGTCTATCACCAAAAACAGGGGTCAGAGTCGACTTTTTCAGAGGTCAGGCAGGTTGAGGTTGGCCGGCTTTAAAAGTCGACTCTGACCCCTGTTTTCTCTTGGTCGCCCGATCTTTTGCGGGCCGACGATGCGGCCGAGCTGCGCTTCGATCGCTTGCCGGAAGCGATCCGAGCCATAGGCATGCTGCCGGCTCAGGTGCAGGCGAATCGCCTCGAGGTCCTCTGGATTGACGGTGTCCATCACCATGGCGCGATACCGCTGTTGTCGTTCGACAGGGCGGGCGCCGAGTGCGAGATAGTCGGGATGCGGCGTGACCAATGGATCGGCTTCGCCGAACGCCAACGCGTGGTGGCTGGACCAGCGATAGTCGCGCGGGTCGGCGACCATCGCTGCACGCAACGGATTCAGTTCGATGTAGCGATGGCATTGCATCAGGTAGTCGCCGTCGCCCACCAGGCTCGCCTTGTAACGGCCTTCCCAGAGCGTACCCGTTCGGCAATAGGTCGCATTGATGTAGCGGACGTAACGTCGTCCGAGGGATTGCATCGCCTTCCCGACGGCGCCTGGACGCGATGGCGTCAGCAAGAGATGCACATGGTTCGTCATCAAGACGTAGGCGTGAACGGCGCAACCTTCTCGTCGCGCCATCTCGCCGAGTTCACTGCGGTAGCACAGGTAATCGGCATCATCGAAGAAGCAAGGCTGCCGGTCGTTGCCGCGCTGGACGACATGCTGCGGGATGCCGGGGAGGTCGATGCGGAGCGGGCGTGGCATGTTGTGGCCTGTGCGCTTGGTGGCCACAGGTTGATCCGGCGCTGGTGCAGCCGGAATCAGTCAGCGCCGCGCTCATGTGTCGGAAAAGTCGACTCTGACCCGGGTTTCCCGACCCGGGTTTCCGCGCCAAGGATTGATCCTCGTCAATACGCGCGTTGTTGCTGGCTGGGACAGTGCAGCTTCCCGAGGCAGGAGGCAGTCATGAAGGCGAACGTGGGCGGTTTTGACAAGTGGATCCGGATCGTGGCCGGCCTGGCTTTGATTGCGTGGGCACTCACGAGTGGGCCGGTCTGGGCATGGATCGGGGTGGTGCCGTTGGCTACCGGGTTGTTCAATTTCTGCCCGTTGTACCGGCTGATTGGCTTCAATAGCTGCTCACGCTGAGCAACCAGGGCGTCAGTCAGATGTGTCCGTCTTTTCCTTCGGCCGTCCCCGCGCGCGGACAAGGACCTCGCGTTTGGCAGGAGCTCCTGACAAAAGGGGGCGGAGGGAACCAAGGGCGCTTCATTCCCAGCGTTGGCTTTTGAAGAGATGTACCTGACCCCTTTTCAGTCACTGGCATGACGAGGCGGGCAGGGTGAGCGATTGCAGGGTGCGCCCCTGCGCGTCCTGCACGAATGCGACCAGGCCCCAGGGACCAGCCAGCGGTTCGATCGTCATGGAACGCGTCAGCGCCGTGCGCGCCATCGGCCAAGGCCCAAGCAACCTGCGCACGACGCGGTCGTGGCGGAGCGTGGTGCCCTTGTTCTCGCCGCCCCGCACGGCCGTGACCTGGTCGTCCTGGTATTGCGCCACCCAGACCTGGGCCGGCGCCGATGGCGTGCCGGCGGGTGCCGCACCGAGCATGAGCAGGGAGCCGCCGTTGGCCTGCGGCAGCAGGCGCAGCGCGAGGCCCGCGCTTGCCGGACCGGACTGGCTGTCCAGCATCTCCCTGAATGAAGCGGGGTTGCGCCAGGGCGCATTCGTCTTGCTGCCCACGATCACTTGCGGGGTGTACACCGCACGCGCGCCGGTGGCGGCGACGCGCGCTTCCTGCCGCCGCGAGTAGGCAGGCGACGCGAACCGGTCGGGCCAGCCGATGCTGTCCCAGTAGTCGACGTGGAAGGCCAGCCAGTTCAAGCGGTCCGCGCCTTGCGTCAGCGACTGCGACAGCCAGCGGTCGGCGGGTGGGCAACTGCTGCAGCCTTCCGAGGTATAGAGCTCGACCAACGGTTGCGTGGCCGATCCCGTGCGCGCGGCGCACGACCCTTCGGCAAAGGCCGGCTGCGCGACAACCAGCGCAAGCCCCAGCAAGCAATGGCGGACGGTCATGGTGGACTCCGGAAGCTGATGCGCGGCGGCGTCGCGTTCGAGGAGTCTGGCAGCCTGGGCAGCGTCGCGCTGCGTCCGCGCGCCCGCGAAGCATGCCCCGACGTCCGAACGTACCGCCCGAGGACGGGGCCAGGGTTGATTCCCGCCTCGCTCCGTCTGGCTAGCCCGACAATCCCCGCAGGTGCATCCACAGGAAGAGCGGCGACATGGCCACCAGCACCACGGCGGCTGCGGTATCCAGCCACACGCGCCGGGTGCGCAGCGCCACGATGCTGCAGGTGGCGGCGACCAGCGCGAAGCCGGAGTTCGACAACCCGTCCAGGAGGCTCGGGCTGCGGCGCGCGATGACCAGGATCGCCAGCACCGAGAAGGCCAATTGCAGCATCTTGTAACGTCGGCCTTGGTGCTCGTGGTAAGCGCGCAGGTCCAGCACGCTGCCGTCGCGGGGTTCCTCCGGCATCACCAGGTCGCAGAACGCGTACAGCACGCTGACGAAGAGCAGTGGGACGAGCGCTTCGGATCCGCTCCAGTCGCTTATTCCCCGCATCTGCCAGAACGCCGCCCAGTTGCCCAGCAGCAACATCAGCGCCATCGCGGTCCAGAAGCCGTGGCGCCAGGAAAACCGGATGCGATCGGCATGCCGGTACAGCGCCACGCCGCCGCTCAGCAGGCGGGTCAACGCCAGCGAGGTAATCACCGAGATCATGCCGAACACGAATTCGAAGCTGGTCATGGTGCTTGCACCCGCCGGAGACGCGCCAGCGTAGCGGGTTGCCGACGGCGTGGCGTTGGCCGTTCGCCCGTGCCGTGCCCGTTGCCTGCATCGAAGCGTGCCCCGTCGTGCACGCAAGGGGGTGGGTGCGATGCAGCATGTCCGCAACGTGTCACTGGCGGTCGCCTTGGCCTTGTGTACCGGCGCGGCGATGGCCGCGGACGACGGGCCATCGGCCGGCGCATGTTTCTCCCAGGCCTTCCTCGCCGCCGATGCGGATGGCGTGGCGGCCTGTTACGCGGAGGACGCGATCATCTGGTTCCCGGGCGGGACGATGGCCAAGGGGCGGCCGGCGATCCGCGATGGCTTCGCCCACTATTTCTCGGCGATGACGGTCAAGGACGTGCGCCTGGCCGAGATGGGCCACGTGATGGGCGAGGGCGGCAGCCGCACGGCCTGGGGTACCTACGAGATGCGCATGGTCGACAAGGCGAGCGGCGCGGAGGTGGTGACGACCGGGCGCTTCACCGATGTGTCCAGGCGCATCGACGGTCGCTGGCTGTACATCGTCGACCATCCCTCGGACGATCCGCCGCCGGCGAAGTAAGGCGTTGAGCCGGGGCCTCGGGAGTTTCGGCGCTGACCCTGGTTTTCAGGTCACTTGCGGACGTCCAGCAGTTCCACCTCGAACACCAGCGAAGCGCCCGGCGGGATGACGTCGCGCGCGCCGCCCCGGCCGTAGCCGAGATCTGCAGGGATGCGCAGCTCGCGCTTGCCGCCAACGCGCATGCCGGCAACGCCGTCGTCCCAGCCGCGGATGACGCGGCCCGCGCCCAGCAGGAACACGAACGGTTGGCCACGGTCGCGGGAACTGTCGAACTTCCGGCCACGCTTGTCGGCCGCGGCCTGGTCGTACAGCCAACCGGTGTAGTGCACGCTGATTTCGTCGCCGGCGACTGCTGTCGCGCCCTGTCCCGACACCACGTCGATGCGCTGCAGTTCGGCGACGTCGCCGCCGGTGTAGGGCGGTGGTTGGCTGCAGGCGGTCAGCAGCAGGATGGACAGCGTTGCGGTCAGGCGACGTGCGCGAGGGGCCATTTCAGGGGTGCGGAGGGTGGCGGGACAGCATACGTTGCAGGGCAAGCGGGAGAAAAAGAGGACGGCGGTCCTGCCTGACATGGGTCATGGCCGATGCCCGGAGCGCGTGACATCGTGATGGCCAAGCCGGGCACGGGCCACGGCATCGGAGAACCACCATGCTGCCCCTCAGCTTCCTGTCGATCCCCGCACTGGCATTGGCTGCGGCGCTGGTCGCGGGGCCTGTGGCCGCGCAGTCCGGCACGCATGCGGGCCACGACGCGCATGCCGGCCACGTCGCGCCCGCAACCGCGCCGCAACAGCGATGGGCCACCGATGCGGCGCTGCGCGCGGGCATGCACGATCTGCGGGAGGCGACCGAAGCCCTGCATCACTACGAGATGGGCCACCTGGACGATACCCAGCGCGACAACGCGGTGCAGCGGATCGATGCTGCGATCGGCGACATGGTCGCCAACTGCAAGCTCAAGCCGGATGCCGACGCCGCCCTGCACGGGCTGCTGGTGAAGTTCATCGCCGGTGCCAATGCCGCGCGCGCGGGCCGCTTCACAAAGGCGGAGCTGGGGCCGATGGAGCAGGCGCTGGCGACCTACCCGCAACGCTTCGACGACCCGGAGTGGAACCGCACGGACGGCCGCGACTAGCCTCGGGCGACCGGGCGAAAGGGCGGCCACGTGCACGTGGCCATCGCGAAGGGCATCGCCTTCCACGCGCCATGTTTTCCCGCCTCGTTAGACGCCTGACCTCTTTCCCCTGCTTCCGCCGTGTCGACGGGAGACAGCCCCGCACAGGTGTTGCAGGAGAACGTGATGTCGAAATGCCATTCCCTGACCGCCGCACTGGTCGGCGCCTGGCTGGCAACAGCCGCTGCATCCGCGTCCGCCGCCGACCCCAAGGTCGAGGCCAGCGTCACTATCGAAGGCAAGACGATCGCATTGCCGCATGCGCGCGCCTTCAGCACCGGCATGCCCTTCGTGCTGATCTATTTCGCGGAGAAGCCGCTGGACGGCCTGAAGTACGGCACCGCTGGCACCGACGCCACCTGGTCCGGTGGCGCCTACGGCACGATGCTTCGCTTCGCCCCGGCGCCCGACCCGCGCGACGAGGGCAAGCCCGTGCAGCGCTATGTCATCCCCGAGGCCGCCGCCGAAGAAGACGATCGCGTCGCCCTGCGTTCGGCCCGCATCGGCAACTGGCAGGCCCAATGGTTGAGCCAGGAGGGGGTCCGGATCGAGTCCCTGGAAAGCAGCAACGGCGTGGTTCGCGGCACGTTGTCGTGGCGCGGCAAGGCACCGGTCAGCGCGTGGTCGGCGTCGTTCAGCGTGCCGCTGGAAGAAGGCGTGCTGTAGCCAGGCGGCTTCGCGAAGAATCTGCAGCGGGGCGGGGCAGGTGCATGGATCTCGCAACAGCGCCCGGCGTGACAAGCGCGCCACGAAATGCCCTCCAGGAGATCATTGTTCCGACAGCCGCGCCCGCACGCGTGCCGTCGCTTGTGCCACCACGCGCTGGACGTCGGCAAGCGTGGTTTCCGGCAGGTTGTTGAAATCCATCAGCCGGTGGTTGAGCTCACGCCCGCGCGTGGCTTCCTCCACCGCGAACCGCACCTCCTGCAGCGCAACCCGGCGGTGATCGCTGACCCGCGCCGGGTCATGCGAGCCGTAGGTATCGGCCGAGGCGCGCTCGAGCGCGCAGTAGAGGCTCCGCTTGTTCGCGGCTTCATCGTCGGCGCAGCGGCGGTCGTCATTGCGGTTCCAGGCGGAGTCGCTGGCCAGCAATTCGGCCGCGCGCTCCAGCGTTCGCAGGTCGTTGTCGGTGACAGGCAGGTCGCGGGCTTCGTACTGGGCTGGATCGCCGAACTTGTCGCGCGGTGACGCCGACTGCGTGGCCGGCGTCTGCGGTCCGTTCGATGCGCAGGCGACGAGGGAATACGAGAGAAGCAAGGGCAGGGTTGCGAGAGCGGTCCGGGTGGCCATGGCGCGTCCTGCAGTCGGGTGTGTTCGTGATGCTGCCCCAAAAAGGGCGAGAGCGGGGCTCGGGTGCATTGGTCGCTTGCCCTTCCTGCCTGCGCGGAGCCGGTTCCCATGGGCGAGTCCCTGAATCCAGCACCTGACGCGGGGCAGAAGGTGCCAGCGGCTCCTGCGTTACGGACCGATGACGGCGGCGCGCGCCCAACGTCACTGCTGGGGACGCGCCTGCGCTGGTTCCTGGCCGAGTTCCTGGTGGTGGTCGCGGGTGTGTTGGTGGCGATGGGCTTGAGCGGCCTGGTCGACAAACGGCGTGACCTGCAGCGCGAGCAGGTCTACCTGCAGCAACTCAGTGCGGACCTGGGCACGAGCGAAAGGAACTGACGGAGGCGGTGGCCTTCATGCAGGCGCGCGCCGAGGCGGCCGCGCGCGTGCTGCACCGGTTCTGGCGCAAGGACCCGGTGCTGGACGATTCGTTTTTCCTGGATCTGTCGCAGCCGCGCGGCACCCGGCGCTTCCGGCCGGTGTTGGGGACGGCCCAGGCGCTGGGATCGTCCGGCGAGCTCGGGCTGATCCGCTCCGATGCGCTGCGCGCAGACCTGCTGGCGTATGTCGAGCGCATGAAGACCCGTCTCGACGAAATCGATCGCTACGACGAGACCTACTATCGGCCCGGCGTGGCCATGCTCAACCTGGCGCCGCTCTGGCGCACGCCGGAAAATTCCGCAGTGCTGCAGTACTCGGACGACAAACTCCGCTCGCGACCCAACCCGTTCGATCGCGTCCCGTTTCCAAACGAGCCGGCGGACCAGCTTGCCAGCCGTGAGGTGTATGTCGGTTACAGCAACCTGCTGACCGCGCACCGCAACCACGCCGTGCAATACGAGGAAATGCTGCAGGAGACGCGCGCGCTGCGGAAAAACGTGGAAGCCCGCATCCGGCGTTGACCGCGGGTGGATGACGCCCGCTTTGCTCCATGTCTCGCCCAACCACGGCGACGCCTGGACGCAGATCGGCCGGCCGCCCTACGTCATCTGCGAGGTGCAGATGGACAGCGTGGACCGCGGCTGGACCAGTCGCTGGAACATCCATCTTGCGGGCCGCCTCGCCCGGGGCCTGCCCGGAATGCAGGTGGCCGGAGACGTGCCGGATCCCGGTACTACAGCAATGCGCAAAGGCTCGCCTGGTCCATGGCCCTGGCGAACAGCCACCCCTGCATCCGCCGCACCCCGATGGCCTGCAAGGCCAACTGCTGGTCGGCGCGCTCCACGCCTTCCGCCACCACTTCGATACCGAGTGATTCCGCGAGGCCAAACACCGCCTTGACGATGGCGACGTCCGCCGTGGTGCCAGGGAGGCCGTCCACGAAGCTGCGATCGATCTTGATCACGTCGACCGGCAGCCGCCTGAGGTAGACCAGCGAGCCGTAGCCGGTACCGAAATCATCCAGGGCCACCTGCACGCCGAGTGCCTTCAGTCGCTGAAGTACCCCGAGCGCGTGGTCGAGGTTGCGCATCAGGGTGGTTTCGGTGATCTCCAGGCAAAGCCGTTCCGGCGCCAGGCCGGACGCCGCGAGCGCATCGCCCACGTCGGCGACCAGCGCCGCCTCCTCGAACTGGCGCGCCGAGACATTGACCCGCACCGTCGGCGCGACCTGGTTCGGGGCGCCCGCCCATTGCGCGGCATCGGCGCAGGCGCGATGCAGGATCCAGCGCCCCAACGACAGGATCTGGCCGGAGGATTCGAGCACTTCGATGAACTCCGCGGCGGCCAGCAGCCGCCCCTCCCGTCGCCAGCGCAGCAGGGCCTCCGCAGCGACCCAGGCCTGCGTCGTGGCGTCGTATTCCGGCTGGTAGTGCAATTCGAATTCGCCATTGGCAGGCGCATCGCGCAGCGCGCGCTCCAGGCGCAGGCGCTTGAGCAGCGCGTCGTGGTGCTCGAGGTCGAAGACCTGGTAGCCGAACTTGTCGTGTTCGCGGGCCCGCTCCGCCGCGGACTCCGCCTGGCGCATCAGCACGCGTGCGCCGCCGTCGGCGGCCGCGTCCGCGTACGCGATGCCGACGGTGGCGCCCGGCAGCAGATCCTTGAGATCCCATTGCAGGCCGCGGACCGCGGCAATACAGCGTTCGGCCAGCCGCACGGCGTTTCGTTGCGCAGTGCTGCCCTCCAGCACGAAGGCGAAGCCGTCGGCACGCACGCGTGCCAGGTGCGTCTGGTTGCTGCTGAGCTGACGCAAGCGCAGGGCCACCTGGCCCATCACGTCGTCCGCCGTCGGGGCATCGTCAGGCAAGGCCACGCCGCCCGACGCATCGATGCGCACGTGGACGACGGCCAGCACGTCGCCAGGCGCACGTGGTGCTGCCAGGCGCTGGCGAAGCAGCTCCACCAGGTAGTCGCGGTTGGGCAGTCCGGTGGTCGCGTCGTGGAGCAACAAGTGCTGCACTTCCTTCTCCGCCCGACGCCGGCGCACGATCTCGAACGCCATCGCCACGAAATCACCCATGCTGCCGGCGAAGGTGATTTCGTCGTGCGACCAGAGGCGGGGACCCGCCGTGCATTCGTGGCAGATGACGCCGAGCAGCTCGCCCTCCACGCGGACCGGCGCGTCGAGCAATGCCTGGATGCCATGGCGTTCGAGGTAGCTTCGCAACTCGCTGAGCGAACTCGCCGTGCTGGGATGGAGGCGTACGTCGGCAGCGTCGAGGGCGCGCACGTCCTCGAACCCGGTCACGTAGTCGTCGCCTTCGAGGGACAGCGATTCGAGCGTGTCGTCGCTGGCATGGGCCCGCTCACGGGCGGAAAAAGCATGGATGCAGCGCAGGCGCTGGGCGTCGCGCTCGTAGTGCCAGACATTGACGCGGTCGACGCGCAGCGCATCGGCCGCGTGTTCGCAGATCACGGCCAGTGCGCTGTCGAAGCTGCAGTCGGGATGCCAGACGGCGCGGGTCAGCGCCACCAGCGCCCGGGTGAAGCGCTGGCCATCCGATGGCGTCGCATCGCGGCCAGGCTCGGCTTCGCTTGGCACAGGGGGTGTCGGCATCGGCGCGGTCCGTGGCTTGGGACGTGTGATCAGACTAGCAGCAGGAATCTAGGGGCAGGGACAACAGGGGGCGGAGGAAAACAGCATCGGTGACCCTCTGATCCGCCAGATGGCGAAATGGCTTGCCTCAGTCGTGCACGGTGCCGCGTCGGTCGGCGACTTGCTGCGCGTGCGGGTCGAATTGATCCGCCATCATGACCCGGTTGCGGCCGCCGTTCTTGGCCCGGTACAGGGCGGCATCCGCGCGGGTGAGCCAGAAGGCGCCCCGCTCGCCGGGCGCGAGGGTGGCGGCGCCGATCGACACCGACACCGGCTCGCCGTCCGGTCGCCTGAGGGTCTGGAAAATCTCCTCGCGCAAACCATCCAGCGCGCGCTGGACGCCGTGCGCGGCGGTGTCCGGCATCAGCAGGATGAACTCCTCGCCGCCAAAGCGGTAGAGCCGGTCCTGTTGGCGCTGGTGGATGCGCAAGGTGCGCACCATCTCGACCAGCAACTCGTCGCCGACCTCGTGGCCGAACGTGTCGTTGACCGACTTGAAATGATCCAGGTCGATGATCGCCAGGGTGCACGGAGACTGGCTGAGCTGATGGGCCTGCAACGTGGTGGCCAGGTCGATGTCGAACGCGCGCCGGTTCATCGCCTGCGTCAGCGGGTCATGGATCGCCATGTGTTCCAGCGCCTGTCGCTGGCGGGTCGATTGCAGCGAGAAGATGAAGGCGCACAACGACACCAGCAATCCGCTGCTGAGGAACACCACCCGCTCGATATGGTTCGCGAACACTTCGGGATGGCTGCCGAGGATGCCGAGCACGATCACGTTGGCGATCATCGCCATGCGTCGGCTGGTCATCAGGAAATTGGTGGTCAGCACCGCGTAGGACCACAGCAGGCCGTGGCGCGCGAACAGCACCGACACCACCAGGCAACCGGTCGTGGTCACGATCGCCATCAGGACCCCGGCGCGCTCGGTCTGTCCGGGCAGCCACGCGACAAGGCCGACCGCGGACACCGCGATCACGATCACCGCATCGATGATCCCCACGCCGATCTGGCCCTGCGCAAAGCGATAGATCGAGAAGGGCAGCACGATCAGCGCGATCAGTGCGGCGAAGAAGCTGATCAGGCCGAGTTGCGGGTCGTCGGTCGCACGCTCGACGGCGGCCTGCCAGCCCCCCGGGGGCGCCTCCCCACGCGCATGCCGCCCGGCGCCCTGCGGGGATGACCTCTGCGGTGAGGACCCGTTCATCGCCCGCAAGCATAAACCTCGGCCGGCTGGCGTGCGCGGCAAGGAGCGGGCAGGGGACACCCCCGTCTGGAACGCTCGACCCGGTACCTGTCGAGTGCCGATGTGCCCGGGCCCCGCTTGCCGGTCAGCCGATCTGGCGTGCCACCGCGTCGAAGGCGGCTGCGATGCGCGTGGCGACGGCCTGCGCGGATTGGCCGTTGTGCTTCAGGTTGGCCAGCGCCACGTCGGCAATCCCCATGAGCCCGGAAATGTTCCGCTGGTATCCCGATGCAACGATGCCGATGACCGGCAGGCCCACCAGTGGCTGCAGCGCAGCGGAAAGGCTTGAAGCGCCGCGCGCGAGCCCATCGCGAATCCGGCTGGTGACATACGCAGCCGGATCCTGTCCGAGCGGAACGGTCTGGTGGGAGATCGCGCGCAGGGGCGAGACCACCATGTTGACGGCGGCATTCACCGTGGCTGCGACGCGGTCATAGACGAATTGGGGGACGTAGTCGGAATCGATCCACGAGATCAGGCGCGAACCGATCTTCTGGTAGCCGGCGATGACGGCCTCGATCACCACATTGAAGACGGACAGATCGACGAATCCCGGCGGGCCTGCTGCCGGTGGCGCGCCACCTGGTGGTGGGATTGCGCCTGGAGGTGGCGGTGCGCCCGGTGGCGCGTAGCGTGCCGGTGCGGGGCCGGACGACCCGCCCAGCGACAATCCGAGTGCGGCCGCGGTCTTGGGACCCACCACGCCATCGGCCACCAACCGCTTCATCTGTTGGAACGCCTTGACCGCCTGGGCGGTCTTCGGACCGAACGATCCATCCGCGACCAGGCGCGGCGACGGTACCAGCATGGTGTTGAGCTTTGCCTGCAACGCTGAAACCGTTGGGCCGCGGCTGCCCAACTGCAGTGAATTCGTCATGGAGGGACCTGTGCAAGGGGAGGAACCCGGTAGGCGTCCGGGCCGCGTGGGTTGGGAGCCCTGCTGCGGGCCTTGCGCCGACACGAATGGCCGCGATGCTGGCATGCACGCATGGGCCGTTCCATCGGCCAGACAGCCAATGTCGATTGGCCTGCCATCGACGTGCCAGGGCAGCGCGCGTGCCTCGATCGGGAATCCATTGAGCGCGCATTGCCGTGGCCGCCCTCGCTTGCAGGCGGGTCGGTCAGGTCGTTGTCGCGCTCATGCGCGACTGAAGATCGCTACGGGGCAGGCAGGCCGACATCGTCGGAGTGCGCCGCGCATGCGTCTTGGCATTGACCGCAACCCCGATGCGGGGAGCTACGATGCGGCGTCTGGATGGGGGGACACGCGGGTGCCGGATCGCGGTCGTGGGCAGGCAAGTCACATGCGTCGATGGCTGCTGGCGATGCTGGCCGGCATCGCATTGCTGGTGCTGGCCGAGGGCGCGTTCGCCCAGGTCAAGCGCAACCGCTTCCAGAACCTGGACACCGGCAAGACCGGGGGCGTGCGTGCCCTGGCGGAGGATGCCGATGGCCTGGTCTGGGTCGGCGGCGACGCGGGACTGGCGCGGTTCGATGGGCGCCAGATGGCCGCGATCGCGCCCGACAGGCTCACCGGTCCGGTCAATGCATTGGCATTGCAGGGACGTGTCCGCCTGTGGATCGGCGGCGAGCAGGGACTGCTGCGTTGGGACCTGGCCGGGGAGCGGCTGGCCGAAGCGCCCTGCAAGGGCATGGTCGATGGCATCGGCCAGGTGCAGGTCACCGGCGACGGCGTGCTGGGCCTGTCCCGATCGGGGCTGTATCGGGTCGATGCCGACACCCTGGCCTGCAGCCCGGTGCGGATCGCGGGATTGCCCGAGGGCCAACCGGTCGAGCGGTTCTGGCAGGACGACAGGCAGTTGTGGCTGGCGATCCGTGATCGTGGCCTGTGGCGCTGTGCCTTGCCCTGCGCCGCGGCGCGTCCGTGGGCGAGTGCGCTGGCGGAGGAGCGCATCCGCTGGATTTCAGCCGCGCCGCGAGACGGCCTGTATGTCGGGACCCATCGTCGCGGCCTCTTCCGGCTCGATCGCGATGGCGCCGTGGTCGATCACTGGTGGCGCGGCGACGATGCGCCGGCGGATCGTGCGTTCACCACCAACGGCGTGATGGCGCTGCAGGCGATGCCGGACGGCCGCCTGCATGCGGGCTTGTGGGCCGGCGGCCTGATGGAGGTCGCCGCGGATGGCGCGGTGGTCTCGCGCTCGCGACCGTTGCCGCATGAGGGGACCAGTCTTGCCGGGCTCAACGTCCGCGCGCTGCTGCTGGCGCGCAACGGTACGTTGTGGATCGGCCATGAAAACGGCTTGAGCCTGCTGGATCCGCTGCGCAACCGATCGGCATGGATCGGTCCGGTCGCGGAAGGCCAGCCGGGGGTGGATGCCAGCGGGGTGAGCGCGATCCTCCGCGATGGCGACATGCTGTTCGTCGGCACCGGGCGCGGGGGCGTCAATCGCGTCGACCTGGGCACCGGCGCGGTCACGGCGGTGCAACACGATCCGCGGCGACGCGATTCGCTGCCCGACGATGCGATCTGGGACATGGCCGATACCGGCGATGGCCGCCTGATGCTGGCCACCTCGGGCGGCCTGGCGCGCCTGTCGAAGGACAACCTGCGGGCGGAGACGCTGGCGACATCGCCGGTCCTGCCGAGCGATGACGTGGTCACCGTGGCCCGGGCGCGTGACGGTGGCTACTGGCTGGCGACATGGGCGGGCGGGGTGGTTCGGGTGGACGCAGCCGGCGGCGTGGCCAGGACCTGGCGTGCGGCCGATGGCCTGGACACGGAGACCATGGTGGCGGTCTACGAGGATGCACGCGGCCGCGTGCTGGCGAGCAATGCCGACGGGCTGTTCCTGCTCGGCCGCGATGGCCGCTTCCGCACGGTCGAGGTGCAGGGCACGCATCGCCGCGGCAAGCCGGCGGACATGCTGGCCTTCCATGACGCTGCCGATGGAACGCTGTGGATGGGCGCGGCGTCGGGCGGACTGGCCCGCTGGCCGGCCGCGGCCGAGCGACCGGCCTGGGTCGATGAACCGACCTTCGGCGACATCGGCATCAATGCCATCCAGGCGCGCGCCGGCGGCGGCCTCTGGCTTGGCAGCAACACCGGCTTGCTGGCGGTGGATGCGCAGGGGCGGGTGTTGGCCCGGATGGGCGTGGGCACCGGACTGGAATCCGAGGTCGTGACCGCATTGCTGGGGGAGGAGGGCGGCGATCTGTGGGTCGGCGGCGCAAGCGGCGTGCAACGCATCGAGCCGGGCATGGCCAGCGTCGCACGCCAGGATGCCGCGCCGGTGATCAGCGGGGTGCGCCTGTTCAATCGGCCGTTGCACCCGGACCCCGAGGGCGCGCTGACCGCATCGCCCACCCATGGCGGCGCGTTGCGCCTGCGGTACGACCAGGACATGTTGACCCTGGATTTTGCCCTGCCCGGGCTGCCGCAACCGGTGGGACTGCGCTACCGCTATCGCCTGCAGGGCTTCGCCGGCGACTGGGTCGAGGTGGCCGCGGACGAACCGCGCGCCGTGTACACCCGCCTGCCGCCCGGCGATTACCGGTTCCAGGTACAGGCGGGCGATGCCGGGCGCTGGTCGGATCGCATCGCCGAGTTGCCGGTCTCGGTGAGTCCGCCCTGGTGGATGACCTGGTGGGCGCGGGCGCTGTTGGTGCTCGCGATCATGGCGGTGCTGGCGTCCTGGTACCGCTGGCGCACCGTGCAATTGCGCCGGCAGTCGCAGGTGCTGGAACAGACGGTGCTCGAACGCACCGCGGCGCTGCGCGAAGCCAACCAGGCCTTGCAGGCATCCGCGCGCACCGATGCCCTGACCGGGCTGGCGAATCGCCGCGGTTTCCAGGATGCGGTGGGCCCGCGCTGGACGGCATTGACCGGCAATGCCGCCTTGCTGCTCGCCGACATCGATCACTTCAAGGCGATCAACGATGCCTTCGGCCACGACATCGGCGATGCGGTGCTGGTGGATGTCGGCAAGTTGCTCGACGCGGTCGCCCGCGATGGCGACCTGGTCGCGCGTTGGGGTGGCGAAGAATTCCTGTGCCTGCTGGTCGGCACCGATGCGCGCGCGCGCGCCGAGGAGATGCGGGCGGCAGTCTCCGCCGCCGGTCCGCGCGCCGCGCTGGGCGCGACCCGGGTGAGCATCACCGCAGGCTATGCCGCCATCCGAGCAGGCGAAAGCTTCCAGGAGGCCGTGCGCCGCGCCGATGCATTGCTGTACGTGGGCAAGCGCGGTGGCCGTAACCGGGTGGTGTTCGAGGATTGATCCGCCTGGAACACCACCGGTTCGCATGCGCGCCTGAGCCAGTATCGGCCGTCCTGCGAACGTCGATCAGGATGGAAGGCTTTTTCCGGCGTGCCTCGGGCGCGTCAGCAATGAAGGTAGATTCGCGCACATGTACAGCGAGCTGAAGCCCGGTCCGATCTGTTCGACCATCGCGACCTTGTCGCGCCGCATCCAGGAGCGTTTTCCCGGCTCGGGCCTGGGCAAGGTCGCGGACGAACTCCTGCGCGTGGCCGGGGACAACCAGCGCGTGGCCGAGCAGTTGCGAGGCCCGATCTGGAAGGTGCGCGTCTTCACGGCCCTGGCCGTGGTGATGCTGGGCGCGCTGGCGTCATGGGCCGTGCTCGAACTCGCACGGAGGGCCGCGGGCGGCATTGGTGGCGTTGCCGATCTGTTGCAGGCGGCGGATGCCGGGACCAATCAACTGATCCTGCTTTCGCTCGCGGTGCTGTTCCTGGTCTCGCTGGAAACCCGCATCAAGCGGGCTGCCGCACTGCGGATGCTCCACCAGTTGCGCAGCATCGCCCACGTGGTGGACATGCACCAACTGACGAAGGACCCCGAGCATGCGCTGCGCTCCGTGGCATCGACGGCATCCTCGCCGGTGCGCACGCTCACGCGCCCGCAGCTCGCCCGTTACCTCGACTACTGCTCGGAGCTGCTGGCCTTGACCAGCAAGCTCGCCGCCCTGCATGCCCAGCACCTGCACGATCCGGTGGTGCTCGATGCGGTCAACGACATCGAGACCTTGACCGCCGACCTGTCGCGGAAGATCTGGCAGAAGATCACCATCCTCGACATGGGGGAGGAGCGTGCGGTACCCGCCAGCGGCGGGGCCGGGATGGGGCCCGTGTCCGCGCATGATGCAAACGGCGCCGGGCAGGGACGCTGAGGCGACTCGGGAAAGGAGAAGAGGGCCGGGAGGGAACACTCCCGCTTGGAAGGCGCCGATCACCCAGGCGACCGTCGCGAGGGCTTCACGGTGCCCTTTTCCCGGCCTTCACGGAAGGATCGCTTACGCTGGCATGTCAGGCGCATTGGCGCCGCATGTTCCGGGATTGGGATGGGACCGCTCGATTT
Source organism: Thermomonas sp. (assembly GCA_035408605.1). Lineage (GTDB taxonomy): Bacteria > Pseudomonadota > Gammaproteobacteria > Xanthomonadales > Xanthomonadaceae > Thermomonas. Next base: position 16,192 of record DAOOCX010000006.1, read on the forward strand.
CATCAACGCCGGTGGGGAGATGGGCGCGATGATTCGCGCCCACGACTGGGCGTCGTCCCCGATCGGGCCGCCCGAACAATGGCCGCAGGCCCTGAAGACCGCGCTGCGCATGGCGCTGACCACCCGCCACCCGATCTTCATCTTCTGGGGGCCGGAACACATCTGCTTCTACAACGACGGGTATCGGCCGTCGCTGGGCCCGGAAAAGCATCCTGCCTTGCTGGGCGCCCGTGGCAGCGAACTCTTCAGCGAGCTGTGGGACATCATCGGCCCGCAGATCGACATGGTGATGCGGGGCGAGGGCGCGACCTGGCACGAGAACCACCTGGTCCCGAGCTATCGCCACGGTGTGCTCGACGAGGTCTATTGGACCTACAGCTACGGCCCGATCGACGACGAGACCGCGCCGGGCGGCGTGGGCGGCGTGTTGGTGGTCTGCACCGAGACGACCCAGCAGATCAAGGTCGCGAATGCGCTGCGCGAGAGCGAGCGCGCGCTGAAGCAACTCAACGACGAGTTGGAGCAGCGGGTGTCGATCGAGGTCGCCGAACGCCTGCGCGAGCAGGCACGCCTGGCGGAGGCGCAGGAAGCGCTGCGCCAGTCGCAGAAGATCGAGACCCTCGGCCAACTCACGGGTGGCGTGGCCCACGACTTCAACAACCTGCTGACCCCGGTGATGGGCGCGCTGGATTTCGCGCGGTTGGAGCTGCAGGGCGACGAGGTGGCGCAGGAAGTGATCGCGGTGGGCCTGCAGGCCGCGGAGCGCGCGCGTACGCTGGTGCAACGCCTGTTGGCGTTCGGCAGGCGCCAGCACCTGCAGCCGCAGGACATCGAAGCGGAGAGCCTGATGGATTCGGCGGTGGAGCTGGCCCAGCGCTCGCTGCGTCCCGGTATTCGCCTGGTGCTGGACATGCCGGACACGTTGCCTGCGGTCCATGCGGACCCGGACCAGGTGGTCCTGGCGGTGTTGAACCTGGTGGTGAATGCGCGCGATGCCATCGAAGGCGTCGGCAACATCACCCTGCGCGTGCGCGAAGACAACGATCCTGGCCAGGCGGGCCTGTTGCCGGGACGGTATTTGCGCATCGATGTCTGCGACGACGGCTGCGGCATGGACGAAGCGGTGGTCGCGCGTGCCGCGGAACCGTTTTTCACCACCAAGCCGACCGGCCAGGGCACCGGGCTTGGCCTGGCCTCGGTGCAGGGGCTGGCGGTGCAATCGGGTGGGGGATTCAAGCTGGCAAGCACGCCGGGTGAGGGCACCACCGTAAGCCTGTGGATGCCGGCGTCGACCAAGCCCGGCATCGACAGCCAACGGCAAGGCGCGCAGCGCAGTCGCACGCAGGTGGCGAAGTGCCACTGCATCCTGCTGGTCGATGACGATGCGTTGGTGCGCGCGAGCGGCACCTCCAGCCTGCGCCGCGCCGGATACGACGTCGTGCAGGCGGCGGATGGCGAGGAAGCACTGGCGTTGCTGGACGCGGCCGGCCCCTTCGACCTGCTGGTGACCGACTACGCCATGCCGGGGCTGAGCGGCCTGGAGCTCATCGACGCGGTACGCCTGCGCAAGCCGCAGATGCCGATCCTGATGGTGACCGGCTACGCGGACACCGGCCAGGAGGCTGCCGACGTGCCGCGCCTGCAGAAGCCGTTCCTTCCGGCGGAACTGGTGGATCGCGTGCAGGCCTTGATCGCCGAGGCCTGATCGGCAGGCAAGCGCGCCGGTGGATCCATCCCGATCCGATGGCGGCCTTGGCCAGGCCCAGGGCAACGCGTCCACCTTGATCGGCCGCGCATCGAGCGCGGCATTGCCGCAGCCGCCTTCGATCGCAAGCGGGTCGGTGAGGTCGTTCTCGCTTTCGCCCGCGGGTGACGAACTTCATGCGAGCGGTGTGACGCGCCCCTCGTTCGCGTCCCGGTAGAAGCCCAGGAGTGGCGCGCGTTGCCTCAAGGAACCAATGCGGACAGGTGCCGCGGTTTCCGATTCCTTCTCAGGGTTTGCCCACCACGCGGATCGGTCGGGTGGCGATGGTTTCGCGATCACGGAAGACGTAGCGCAGCTCGTAGTTGCCGGGCTGCTCCGGCATGGTCAGCTCCACCTGCCTGGAATCGCTGCCGAGGTAGGTGTAGGAGATGTAGCTGTCGCTGCCCTGTACGGCGACCTGGATGTTGTCGAGCGACGCATTCGGCCCAGTCCAGTGGATGACGACGGCGCTGCCGGCCTGGGCAACGTCAGGTGCCTTGAGCCCGGCCTGCGCCGGCGACGCCTGGATCGGGCGCGTGGCGATGACGGTCTGGTCGCGATGGCGATACTGCAGGGTATAGGCACCGGACTCGCCGGGCATGGTCAGCGTCAGCGGGTTGCCGTCCTTGACGTAGGCGTAATCGTGGGTGGTCGGCTTGCCGTCCACCTGCTCGACGATGGCGACGGTATCCAGGTTCCCGGCGGGGCCGGTCCACTTGATCGCGACCCGCGAGCCCATCGGTGCACTGGCAGGTGCGCTGAGGGTGGCGGCGGGCTTGGCTGGCGCTGGCTCGCTCACCGTCTGGCGCAAGGCCGCCGAGAGGGCGGCCCCATCCGAGGCTTGCAGGTAGCGACCACCGGTATTCGTGGCCAGGCAGGCCACCTTCGCGCCTTCGTCCCTGGTCAAGCCGAAGCCGATGACGTGGGCAGTGAAGTTCACCCCGCTCTTCTCGAGTTCGTTGGCCACCGCGCAGGGATCGAGGTTGCAGGTTTCGAGCCCATCCGTGACCAGCACCACGGTGGCGGCTTGCTCGGTATGGCGCAGGGCCTGGGCCGCCTGGCGCACCGCTTCGGAGAGCGGGGTCATGCCCAGGAAGCGCATGTCATTGACCGCGTTGAGCACCTTGCCGGACGTGCCGGGCGCAGGCGGCACGATCAGTTCGATGTCCTTGCAGTCGCCCTTGCGGCGGTGGCCGTAGGCGATCAGGCCAAGGGTCTGGTTGGCGGGCAGCTTGCCCACCACATCGGCGACGGTTTCGCGCGCGATCTCGAGCTTCGGACGCCCGTCGATCTGGCCCCACATCGATCCCGATCCGTCCATGACGATGATCGTCCGCGCTTGCTGCGGCTCGCTGGCGGCGACCGAGGCCGTGGCAAGCAGGAGGGCGCTGGCGAGCAGCGCGGGGCGGAGTGGCGACGGCATGGACATGGCGATGGGTCCTGTGGAGGAGGGGTGGTCGGGTCACTTACGCAGCTGCGAAAGCGATCCGGACATGTCCCTGGCGTGCAGGACGCAATGACAGCACGCAACCAGGCGGAGAACGCCGCCGGGAAATGCATTCCCGCGCGTACCTGGCCCGGAGGACAGCGTCCGGGCGGGCGGACGCTGCGTGATCCCATCGCACCTGTCATCGGGA
>DAOOCX010000006.1:19672-34755 GCA_035408605.1 Thermomonas sp.
CGCGCGCCCCAACTGGATGCCGGGACGGCCATGGCCGAAGCCGTGCGGCAGGCAGGCCACGCCGGGCATCAGGCCCGCATCGCCCAGCACGTCGGTGCGGATCTCGCCGATGCGCGAACGCACCGCGACGCGGCCGCCATCCTGCAAACCGCGCGCGCGCATGTCGTCGGGGTGCATCAGCAACTGGTGACGCGGTTTGCCCTTGGCCAGGCGTGGGGCGTTGTGCATCCACGAATTGTTGTTGCGCACCTCGCGGCGCCCGATCAGGCGCAGGCCGTCGTCCGCGATGTCGGCGCGCTCGCGTGCGGCGAAGCGCTCCAGTTCGGCCAGCAGCACCGGCGGCGCGCATTCGATGCAGCCGCTTGCGGTCTGCAGGCGCGCGAGCAGGGAAGGCTGCAACGGGCCGAGGTCCAGGCCATGCGGCGCGGCCTCCAGCGCGGCAAGGTCCAGCCCGCTGTCGCCACGCGCCAGGCCCATCGCGATCAGGTCGCGCGGCCGCGGCAAGGCGCGCCACTCCTTGCCCGCACTGGCCGCGTAGGCGGCACCCAGGCCGTTGACGATTTCCCAATCGGCGCGTTCTTGATCGCCACGCCCATGCAGGGCGCGATTGAGGCGCGCCACCCTGCGTACCGCGAAGGCATTGAAGATCGAGTCGTAATGGTCCTGGGTCAGCGGCGAGGCCGGCGGCAGGATCAGGTCCGCATGGCGGGTGGTCTCGTTGATGTAGATGTCGATCGCGACCATGAACGCCAGGCCCTGCAACGCCTGGTCCAGTGCGCGTCCGTCCGGCGTGGACAGCACCGGATTGCCGGCGCAGGTGAGCAGGGCGCGGACCTGGCCGTCGCCGGAGGTGGCGATCTCCTCGACCATGCAGGCCACCGGCAACTCGCCGGCGAACTCCGGCAGCCCGCGCACGCGGCTGTGCCAACGTCCGTGCGTGCCGGGGTTGGTGCCCGGCCCGGTGATCGGGATCGCCGCCTCGTTCGGCAGCGCGCCGCCGACGCGGTCCAGGTTGCCGCTCACCAGGTTCACCAATTGCAACAGGACCTGGCACAGCGTGCCCCAGGGCTGCACTGACACGCCCATGCGGCCGTAGGCCACGGCATGCGGGGCCGCGAGGAACTCGCGGGCGACCTGCTCGACGACATGCATCGCGATGCCGGTCTCTGCCTCCAGCGACGCGGTGTCGATGGCATTGATCGCGGCCAGTGCGATGTCGAGTCCGGCCAGGCGGCCTGCGTACGCGTCCAGCCGCGGCGGGCTGACCTGCTGCATGGCTTGCAGCAACGCCACAAGGAACAACGCATCGCCACCCGGGCGGATCGGGATGTGCTGGCTGGCGATGGCCGCCGTTTCCGTGCGGCGAGGATCGACCACGACCAGCTTGCCGCGCGCGGTCAGCGCCTTGAGCCGGCGCGGAATCCCGGGCGCAGTCATCAGGCTGCCGTTCGACGCCATCGGGTTGGCGCCGAGCATCAGGAAATAGTCGGTGTGGTCGATGTCGGGGATCGGCAGCAGGAACTGGTGGCCATACATCTGGGCGCAGGCGAACTGGTGCGGCCACTGGTCCACCGACGACGCGCTGAAGATGTTGGGCGTGCGCAGCATCCGCAGCAGCGAGGGCAGGTACGCGATATGCCCGAAGTGGTGGACATTCGGATTGCCCAGGTACGCCGCGACCGACGCGGGGCCATGCGCTTGCTGGATCGCCGCCAGCCGCGACCCCGCCAGCGCGAACGCCTCGTCCCAGCCGATGGCGCGCCAGGCCGAACCCTCGCGCAGCATCGGCACGCGCAGGCGGTCCGGGTCCGTCTCCAGGTCGAGGATCGCATTCCCCTTCGGGCAGATGTGCCCCTGGCTGAAGGGGTCGGCGGCATCGCCATGGATCGCGGCCAGCGCGCCGTCCTCGAACCGCAACTCCAGCCCGCAGATCGCCTCGCACAGGTCGCACGCGCGATAGGCGTTGGTACGCATGGAGAAGCTCCCGGGCAAGGTTGGCGAACGCCGATCCTAATGCAGCCGCGCCGGTTGCGCGGCGGCGCGACCGCGTGCCGACGTCGACCTCAGTTCGGCCTGTGCATGTGGCAGATGTAGAACTGCGCGAACTTCGCGAACGACAGGGTGCGCTTGTCCTGGCCCTGCCCGACAGGCATCGGATCCCAGAAGGTGACGCTGGTCCCGCCGGATGTCATCCAGAAGTCGGTGCGGATGCGGTGCAGGACCATCCAGTGGGTGTTGTTGCCGGGTACCTTGCCGGCGTAGTCGTCGTTCACGTTCACCATGAAGCGCTTGTACGCCCCCAGCGCAAAGGCCAGGCTGCCCGCGCTCATGCTGACTTTCTTGTAGACCAGGCCATGTTCGCTGGCGAAGGTCCTCAGGTTGCCCTCGGCATTGTTCAGTCCGCCGTTGTCGTACTGCGCTGTCCCCAGTGGAACACTCAGCATCGGGACCCGTAGCACGGTGGCGGCAGCCGCGCGCCAGCAATCCCGCTTGGTCGGCTGGAAGACCTCGCTCGGGGCGTGCCGGTAGTTGAAGTCCCAGTCTTCCCCCAGGATCGCCCGCCATGTATTGGGCCCGCACACGCCGTCCGATACCAGGCCGTTGTTGAGCTGCCAGATCTTGAGCTGATCGGCGCAATCGTTGTCGTACTTGCCACTGTTGGGCGGATCGAAGTCGGGGTCGACCACGGGAAACGCTTCCATGAATTTCTTGACCGCGTCCTTGTCGTTGCCTGCGTTGTTGGCCTTCAGGACCTGGTAGTTGAATGGCATGGATCTTCCCGCCGCGTTGATGCCGATCCCCGATCCAACGGGGAACGCGGCCCCCGGCGGTCAGGCCCACGCGTGGAACGACGACGCACCGCGGAGCACGCAAGCCGAGGCGGCTGTTCGCGTTCCGGGGCCGCCTTCCCTCAGGCGCAGGTTTGCTCCGGAACAGGGACTCCGGTCATCGCTTCGAACACCGCGCGCAGCAATTGCGGGCCGGTGTATTCGGGAGCCTGTTCCGGGACGCTGCGTGCGTAGTCCAACGCCAGCGCCAGCGGCACCCACGGGATGGGCGTGCCTTCCGCTGCGCCGGTGATCGCACGACCGAAGGCGTCCAAGGGACGCGGAAGGGGATGCTGCACCGGCATGATGTTGTCCGGTCCCGGGTTCCTGCAATTTGCAGCCGGTGAGGTCACGGAAAATGCGCGGCACGTCATCGGCCTTGCCTCGTGGATGCTGCACGACTCGTGTTCCAGGAACGGGCAGGCGATGCCCAGGCGGAAGTACCTGTCGCCGAATTCCACCGGATCGAGGCGGCTCCAGCGTTCTGCATTCCGGAGCGGCTCCAGCATGTCGGCCTGTTGCAGTCGGGAGACGGCATCGACGAACCGTCGCTCGACTTCAACCCGTCGCGTATCCGGCATGGCGGCGACGACCGCGAGAAGTTGATGGGCTTCGGTTTGGGTGATGGGGATGAGTTGCCGGCAACACGCGCCGCACCCCGCCTTGCAGCTCACCGGCTTGCCGTTGGCTTCGCTGTCGCTGCAGGCGATGTCGGACGCGATCTGGGTCAGTCCGTGCGCGATCGGAAGCAACGCGCGTGCGCGGGTGGGCCCGCTGTCCACGGTCAGCTGCAACGATATCCTCCGCGAGAGGATCTGCATCTCGATGTTCGCGGTGACTTCACCATGTGCCGGCGCGTCCCCCGACTGGGCTTCGGGTCCTGCGGGAGGACGCATGTCGTCCGACGACCTCATGGCGTGGTCCATGGCACTGCGCGGGTATCGGTCGAACCGTGCAACTCACGCGCTTCCATCATGGCGAAGGTGTCGTTGCGGGGGCGGGTGCATCGTAGTGCAGCCAACCGGGCGGCACCAAGGGTCGGGATCGCTGGCGCCGGGGGGCGCGGCAGCGCGGCGACTGCAAGCGCGTGGGCAGGTGTCGGCAGCGATCCCGCTCCAGGTCATCGCTTGCCCACGCCCGGCAAGGCGGTGATCTGCCGCATCCATGCCACAACCGGGTGTCCGTCGATGTCGTCGAGCGAGGCAAGCTCGACGCCGCGTGTCGACTTGCCCATCGCCACCGGCGTGACCGGCGGCACCGGGTCCAGCGTGACGCCGTTGACGAACATCAGCTTGACGTGGCCGGCGAACGCCCCGCAGCTGAAGCACCAGCCCTGGCCCACGCCGTAGTACGCCATGCCCCATTTCACGCTGCGCTGCAGGCCGGGCAGGTGGTCCGCAGCCAACCGGTCGATTCGTTCGGCGATGCCGCGTTGCGGCTGCGGCAGGCTGGCGATGTAGGCGAACACGGGCTTGTCGCCGACAGCCGCCTTGGCCGGGCTGGCCTTGCCCGTTGTCATGGAGTCCGGGAGCCGGTTTGCCGGTGACGACGTGGGTGTGGCGGGTTTGCGGGTGGCCATCGTGTGCTCCGGGTCTGGTGGCATGGTGCATCAGGCGACGAGCGGGTGCGACCGGGATCGACACAGGCATGACATCGGCGCAGATTGCCGCGCGCGCGCGCTTGGCGGCTACCATGCGGACCCCACCTCCATGGAACTGCCGATGTCCCTCTCGATGCACGCTGCCTCCGTTCCCGTGTTCCGGCAGATGCTGGCCGCGCTGGCGGGCGTCCTCGCCAAGGCGGAAACCCACGCCAGCGAACGCAAGATCGATCCGGTCGCCTTGTTGCAAGCGCGCCTGTTCCCCGACATGTTCCCGCTGGCGCGGCAGGTGCAGATCGCCTGCGATTTCGCTGGCAGCGTCTCGGCGCGGCTCGCGGGCGCGGAGGTGCCGGCCTACGACGGCGGCGATGCCAGCTTCGCCGAGCTGCAGCGCAGGATCGACGCGACGCTGGCCTTCATCGGCGGGCTGGATGCGGCGGCATTCGAAGGCAGCGAGCAGCGCGAGCTGGTGTTGCGCCCCGGCACCCCGAAGGAACGCCGCATCGGCGGACAGGCCTACCTGCTGGCTTACGGCCTGCCGCAATTCTTCTTCCACGTGACGACCGCCTATGACTTGCTGCGGCACAACGGCGTGGAGATCGGCAAGAAGGATTTCATGGGCGCGTACTGACATGGAGGCCAGCGATTCCCCCTTGCTGCTCACGGCCGCCGAAGCGCGTGCGCTGGGCTGCCTGATCGAGAAAGAAGCGACCACGCCGGATGTGTATCCGCTGACGATCGCCGCAGTGCTGGCGGCGGCCAACCAGAAGACCGCGCGCGAGCCGGTGATGGCGCTGGAAACCGGTGCGGTCAACCACGCGCTGCGCCAGCTCGAAGCGAAAGGGATGGCCAGGCAGGTATTTTCCTCGCGCGCCGAGCGCTATGAACATCGGGCGACGCAGCACTTCGGGCTGACCTCGCAGCAGGTCGCCCTGCTGGGCTTGCTGTTGCTGCGCGGTCCGCAGACCGCGGGCGAACTGCTGGCGCGCAGCGAACGGCTGCATGCCTTCGCCGATGTGGAAGGCGTGCGCCACCAACTGGAGCGGATGGCCAGGCGCGAACCTGCGCTGGTGGTGCAACTGCCGCGTGGTGGCGGCCAGCGCGAGGACCGCTTCGCCCACCTGCTGTGCGGGCCGGTGGACGTGTCGGCCATCGCCGCGCGCGAGCCCGGCGGCGCGGGCGAATCGTCGTCGCCCGGGCTGGCGGCGCGCGTGGCGGCGCTGGAAGCCGAGGTGGCGGCCTTGCGCGAACAACTCGAGCGACTGCTGCAGGCGACGACGCAGGAGACGGGGACAGCGACCTGACGCCCAAGCGGCCGTCGTCGCAGTGCTGGACGACCGCCGCCCGGTGTTCGTTTTCCCCGGCGACTACAGGTTCGTGGCGGGGCCATTCACCCCGGCATAGCCATTGGCGCAGCCGGTGCTGCAGGTCGTGGTCAACATGTTGCGGACGATCACGCCGGTGTTGGCCAGGGAGCGGAAGTGGCCGACCCCATTGTTGTCGCCGCCGCCGGCATTGAACGGGATGCCGTCGCTCCAGTTCCAGTCGTAGGCGTAGGCGCTGCTGCCGACGCCCACGTTGACCTGCGCGATGACATTGCTGCGCGCGTTGAACAACGCGCCGTTCGGGCAGCTGGCGGCGTTGCTCGAGGTGAAGCAGTGCACCTGGTCGCGCAGTCCGGCGGTCAGCGTGTAGAAGCGGATCGCCGTCCAGCTGGCGGGCAGGCTACGCATCGAGCCACTGCCGCTGCCGGTCCAGCGGTTGTAACCGTAGTAGAGCACGCCGCTGCTGGGGTAGAGGCCGAACGTGTAGTAGTTGTACGGATAGACGTAAGCCTCGGCGTTGCAGGTCGGTGCAAGCGCGCTCTGGTAGCCGGTGTACACGCAGGTTTGCAGCCCGCGGATGCCGCCGCCGATGTTGACGAAGCGACGCACGCTGCCCTGGTAGCCCTTGTAGTGGATCATCGCCAGCGCCATCGAACTGCCGAGTGAGTGCGCCACGATGTCCACCTGGCTCTTGCCGGTGTATGCCTTCACCTTGTCGATGAAGGTCTTGATCAAGTCGTAGGTGTACGGCTCGTGGTAGTTCACCTGCGGGTTGGCGCGTTCGTCGGCGGACAGGTACGTGACGCCGAACAGTTCGCAGTCGTTGTAGCCGGCAGCCTTGAGTTCGTCGTATTGCGAGCGTGCCGGCGTGGTGTAGCCCGCTACCGCGCCGGGTGGCATGTCGAAACTGATGGCGGTGTCGCCGTTGCCGTGCAGGAATACCACCGGCGTGCGGGTGGCGGTGCACGTGCCGCCACCGAAGCCGCCATAGCCGACGCCGGGAGCGAAGCCGCCGGCATATTGGGCCTGTGTGCCCTGGCACAGGTAGCCATTGTTGGTCCCGCAGTCGAGCGCGGCGGCGGAGCCGCTCCACGCGGATGCGAGCAGGAGGCTTGCGGCGAGGATGCGGCGAATGCGGTGGAACGGTTGCAGGCGTCGAGCGAGATGTGGCGTGGTGTCCATGGCATGCCCTCCCAGGCGCCTGATGTCCGCTGCCGATACTCCGCGTGTGCACTGCACCAAAGCACTGTACGAAAGGGCAGTGCGATGCTGCATCGCAAGAGGGGCCGGGACGACGACATCGCCGCACGCCGGGCGTGGCGATTAAGCTGCAGCCTCCCCATTCACGCCCAGGCAATCCGATGCGAATGCTGCTGTCCCGCTGGTGCTGCATTGCCGTGCTGCTGGTCGGTCCGATCCAGGCCCCGGCCGCCTCGGCATCGCCCGAATGCAAGGCGACGGTGACCGGCGACCTGCGCGTGCACACGCTCAGGAGCGCGATCTTCGGCAACGAACGCAAGATCCGCGTGCTGCTGCCAGACGGCTATGCAGATGCCGCCAACAAGGATCGCCGCTATCCCGTCCTCTACCTGCTCGATGGGCAGAATGTATTCGACGCCTGCCTGAGTGACGTCAGCCACCACGAATGGGGTGCGGACGAAGCGGTGAATCGACTGGTCGCCGACAACAAGATCCCGCCGATGATCGTGGTCGGCGTGGACCACGCCGGCATGCAGCGGGCGCACGAGTACCTGCCGTACAAGGATTTCGTCGGTAATCCCGACATGGAGGAGCCGGCGGGCAAGCAATTCCCCGATTTCATGGCGCGCGAAGTGCTGCCGCTGGTCGATGGCCAGTACCGCACGCTGCAGGGGCCGGCGAATACCGGCATCGGCGGTTCGTCCTATGGCGGCGTCGCGAGCCTGTACGCCATGTTGGCCAAGCCGAATGTGTTCGGCTTCGGCCTGGTCGAGAGTCCGGTGCTGTGGATCGGATTGGGCCAGCTGGTGCGCGATACCAGCCCCCTGGTGGTGATGCCGCGACGTGTCTTCATCGGCCTGGGCGGACAGGAATCGTCCGATGCGGCCGTGAACAGGAAAATGCTCGGCCTGGTGCGCCAGGTCGAGGCGAATTTCCACGCCGCCGGCTACGACACATCGAATCTTCGCGTGGTGGTGGACGCCGATGCCCAGCACACCGAGGCCGCGTGGGAGCAGCGCTTGCCGAGCGCGCTGGCCTTTCTCTATGGCATCCAGGTGACTCCGCGTGGAGACCCGCCGCGTTGACCGGCACGACGCTCTGGATGGGGCGCGTTGTGCGGCCCGCGCCATCACGACATCTCCACCCGCGCGGGTGGACAGTCGCCCCGTCATCACGCACAGGGGCACCACCATGTCGCAATCCTTCACCGCCGGGACGCGCCGCATGCAGGACGGCAGCTTCCTTCCGTTCGTGGACGTGGTCGACAGCGACCTCGGCACCGAATGGCAACAGCCGCATCCGCAGGGTTGCGTCGCACTGGAAGCGGAAGCCGAACTGCGCTCCCTGCAATTCGCCCAGGCCTTGCGCGAGGGCGGGCCGGTGGAAAGCCCCGCCCAGCGCTATCGCCAGTCGAGCGCGGCCGCGACCCAGCCGGAGCAGCCTGCCGGCGCGGTGTTCTCGCGCTTTGTCGCCCAACTGAATCGCCACCAGAGCCTGCTGTCGGGCGCGGAGCGTCGGACCTCGATGGCCGAGGTCGCCTGATATCGCGGACCGCGCTCAGCCCTGGTCGCTGCCGGCGATGCGGTTGATCTCCAGGTTCTCCACGACGCGGGGTGGTTGCGGCATCGCCGCCAAGGCCAGCAGCGTGCGGCCGATCGCGGCAGTGCTGGTCATCAGGCCCGGCAGCAGGCGCACGCCCAGTCCCATCATTGGGCGTCCCAGTGCGTACATCGGGCGCATCCATGCATGCGGACTGCGTTCACCGTGGGCGGGTTGCACGCCGCCGGGGCGCAGCATCGCGGTCGTGATCGGCAGCGCCTGCAGCGCAGCTTCCGCCTCGCCCTTCACCCGTAGCGGCATCAGCCTGCTGCGCAGGTTGGCGTTGGCGCCCGAGATGTACAGGAACCTGGCCTGCGGGTTGCGTTCGGCGAAAGCGCGCGCCACGTGCAGGGTCAGGTCGACGGTCACGTGCCGGTACTCGCGCTCCGCGGTACCCACCGGCGGTGCGCCCGCGCAATAGAAGCAGGCATCCCAGGGCGCGAGTCGGTCCGAGACCGCATCGAGCGCATCGAATCGCTCGACCACCAGCGATTGCACCCGGGGATCGGCGTGTTCGACCGGGCGCCTGCCGAGCAGGCCGATGTGGGTGACGGCAGGGTCAGCCAGGAGCTCGTGGAGGACGCCTTGCCCCACCAGTCCGGTCGCGCCCGTGAGGAGGATGCGCATGCTCGTGGTCCGTCAGTGTCGTTGTGGGGAGTATCGCCATGCGGGGAGCGGTCGGCCAGCGCCGCGGGATTGCTTCACGGATTGCGCATCGGCGCGATCGCGTCCGCCGTAGTGGCTGAGCCGGGAGCGAAGACGCATGCGAACACCCGTGGAGGGCCTGGATGTGCCAGCGCAGGTGCTGGTGACCGGCGCCAGCAGCGGTATTGGCCTGGCGATGGTCGAGGCCTTGCTGGACAACGACGGCGTGGCCGGCGTCTGCGCGGTGTCCCGCCATGCGCTGGCATCTCCCGCATTGCAGGCACTGGCGGCCGGGCATCCCGGGCGACTGCATCGCATCGATGCCGACTTGGCCACCGATGCCGGGATCGAGGCCGTGGCGGCCGGTGCCAGCCAGGTGACGGATGTCCTGCACGTGGTGGTGAATGGCGCGGGCCTGTTGCATGGCGATGCGGTGCATCCGGAGAAATCGCTGGCCACGCTGGACCGGGCGGCGCTGGAGCAGGTGTTCGCGTTGAATGCGTTCGCCCCGATCCTGCTGGCGCGTGCGTTGCTGCCCCTGCTGGATGCGCGTTCGCGCTGCGTGGTGGCCTCGCTGTCGGCGCGGGTGGGGTCGATCGGCGACAACCGCCTCGGTGGCTGGTATGCCTACCGCGCAGCCAAGGCCGCGCAGAACCAGTTGCTGCGGACGCTGTCCATCGAACTGCGGCGCAGCCATCCGCTCGCCACCTGCGTGCTGCTGCATCCGGGCACCGTGGACACGCCGCTGTCGCGGCCCTTCCAGTCGCGCGTCCCGGCGGAGGCGCTGTTCACGCCTGCGCGTGCCGCCCGCCAGTTGCTGGACATCATCGCGGGATTGCAGCCACGCGACAGCGGTCGTTTCATCGCCTGGGACGGCACCGACGTGCCGTGGTGATGGCCTCGCGTCAGGGTAGGTGGAACTCCGTGGACAGCCTGTCGAACATGGGTTTGGCCAGCAGGAAGCCCTGGAACAGCTCGATGCCTTCGCCGCGGAACCACGCATATTCCTCGACGGTTTCCACGCCCTCGGCGATGAGGTCGATGCCCAGGTCGAGGCAGGTGCGGACGATGCCGCGCAGGATCGCCTGGCGCGGGCCATTGCGCTCGATCCCGCGCACCAGGTTCATGTCGATCTTGAGCAGGTCGGGCTGGAAATCGGCCAGCAGGTTGAGGCCCGCGTAGCCGGCGCCGAAGTCGTCGATGGCGAAGGTCAGGCCAGACGCGCGGTACGGATTCATCCGCGCCGAGAAGTCGCCGGAGTCGCGGATGATTTCGCTCTCCAGCACTTCCAGCACGATCGACTCGGGGGGAATGCCGCATCGCGCTGCTGCGTCCAGCAGGGATGTGATCGCCGTCGGCGAGTGCGCGATGTCCGATGGCTGGAAATTGATGTTGATGCGTGTGCGCAGGCCAAGTCGCGCCGCCGATTCCAGCGCTGCGATGCGTTGCCGTTCGCGCAATGCATGCATTTCCACTGGCTGGCTGCGCTGCAGGATCGACGCGGCGTTCTCGCCGTCCGGGCCGCGAATCAGCGCTTCATGGGAAAAGATCGAACGGGTGGGCGCATGCACGATCGGCTGGAATGCGAAGGCGTAGCGCAGCGTCGCCGCGTCTTCGACTGCCGCGATCGGACCGGCCGGGGCCGTCCGCCAGCGCCCGTCGCGGAAGGCCGCCAGCAGTTTCTTGGCACGCCCGTCGCCGATCTCGGCCAACGAGCGGCCGCCCGCGAAGAAGTCGTTGGCGCCGACGATCCCGTCCAGTTCATGACGGCTCATTTCCGCGTGGCCCATCGTCCATTCGCCGAACGCGCGGACCGCCACCGGTTCGCGGATGATCACGGTGACATGGTCGTGGCGCGGGTCCGCGCCAATCCGCGCGAACAGGCGTTCGACATCCTCCGGTGCGCCCTCCAGCACCTGGAAGAAACTGCCGTCGACATGCAGCAGCATGCCGGTGATCCCGTGGCGTTCGTTGTACGCGCGCGCGCCGGCAAGCAGCGTAGCGAGTTCGTCGCGACCCAGTGGCCGCGGCGCGGCGCTGCAGTAGATCAGGTGGATCAGCGGGTTCACATCGCGCCTCGCCAAGGGAGCCCCGACGGCCTGTCCACGGCAGGATACGCCGCGATTGCGCTGGAAACCGTGCCCCGCGGCATGCCTAGGGCGAGTCGTGCAGGTCCGGCGCCGGCACGTCGATGGCGGGGCGGAACTGGACCAGGCCGGTGTCCTTCATCGTCCGTTCGATCTCGGTGGTCGTCGCGGGGACGAAGGCGCTCAGGTTCTCCGCACCGTCCTCGGTCACCACCACCACGTCCTCCATGCGCACGTACAGGCGCTCCCCATGGATCCAGATCATCGGGTCGATGGTGAACACCATGCCCGGCTGCAGTTTCACGCCGCGCACAAGCCCGACATCGTGGACGGCCATGCCCACCGGATGCTGGAAATGGCCACGGAACTTCAGGCTGTCCGTCACCGCTTGCAGGTGCGCCGGATTGTCTAATCGCTTGCCGACCAGGTAGCGCGCCATGTCGCGCGCCGCCGAATCGAGCACGAAATCCGAGGTCACCCCCGGGCGGATATGCCGGAGCAGCGCATCCCGGTACGCGAGGATGAAGTCCGACAACGCGCGCTGTCCCGCGCTGTACGCGCCGTTGACCGGCCACATGCGGGTGACGTCGCTGGTGTAGTAGCGGTAGTCGGGCGCGTAGTCCATCAGGACCATGTCGCCGTCCTTCAGCCGGTCGGCCTTGCGGAAGTAGTGGCCCAGGTACGCATTGCTGCCGCCGCCAATGATCGAGGCATAGCCGTCGCCGCGGGCGCCGTGCAGGTAGAACACGTACTTCGCCGCGGCATCCAGCTGGTATTCGAAGACGCCGGGTTCGGTGGAGCGCATCGCTTCGATGATCGCCATCCCCGCGATCCGGGTGGCGCGGCGGATCATCGCGATTTCCCGCGGCGACTTGATGTTGCGCATCGCGTCCAGGATCGGCGACAGGTCGCGCACCTCGAACTGCGGCACCCGTGCCTGCAGGAGCGCACGGAAGCGCGCCTCGCGCGATGCCAGGCCATCCCACGGGTTGGACGAGACCCGCGCCTGCTCGTTCAGGAGCTCGTCGCGGCTGTCGGTCCCGGTTTCCGCCGGGCTCAGCGGCGTGAACAGCTGCAACGCGGGCGGACGCACCAGGCCCTTGCCGACCAGGTCGAGCGACAGCGACTCGATGCTCCGCACCGCATCGACGCCGGTCAGCGACTTGACCAGGGCCTCGTCCTCGACGGAGAGGATCTTGCCCTCGTTGCGTTCCCGCTCGGCATCCCGGTGCGGCAGGTACAAGGTCGCGGTGCGGCTGCGCCCGTCCAGCATCAGGTAGGCGTGCGGCGTCTCGATGCCGCTCAGGTAATAGAACTCGTTCGACTGCCGGAAGATGTTGAAGTCGGCGGTGCCTTTCGCGCCTTGCACGAGGGCGATCGCGTTGTCGCCGATCTTCGCGAAGACCGTCGCCCGCCGTTGCAGGAATTCTTCCTTCGGGAAGTCCGCCTGGTAGTAGTGCGTCTCCTGGGCGCGGACCACGCTGGCGCTGGCCGAGAGCAGGACCACGAAGCCTGCGGCAATCCATCGTGTCTTCATGCGGTGTTCCAGGCAACGGGACAGGGACGCCACGTTACTTCAACGAACCGTGTCCCGCTTGGCCGGGCGACAAGGCGGTTTCAGGATGAATCGCCCCGGATGCGCTGTACCCGCTTGCGGTAGTCGCGCAGGTTGTCGCCCTGGATCCGCGACTCGCGCGTGCCCTTGATCTCGTCGACCTTGCGGTCGCGCTCCGCGCCGGTGACCGGCTTGGCATCGACCACGGTCTCGCGCTCGAAGGCGTGGGACTTGTCCGTGTTGCGGTAATAGCGATACAGCATCCAGTACAGGCCGGCACCACCGGCCGGGCCGAGCAGGAGCAGGGCCAAGCCACCATCGTCGCTCATGTGGAACTCCCCAACATCCAGAGTGCAATGCCTTCCAGGAAGGTGCCGACGGTGATCGCGGCCAGCAGCAGTTTCCATTGCTGTACCGGCACGCTGCCCATGGTCTCGCCGGTGCGGCCGTTGACCGCGATGTAGTGCAGCATCCCGCCCTTGCCGCCCTGCTGGTAGGAGTACAGCCACACGGGCAGGTACATCGCCACCCAGCGGGTGCCGTGCACGTCCAGGCGTTCCTGTTCCCAGCGCACGCCGCGATCGAAGCGGTTCACCGATTCCTCGACCTGGCAGCGGGCGATCGACAGCAACTGGTCCTCCAGGCGCGGGCGCAACTGCTCCACGTCGGTGTCGCGCTTCTCCGAGGTGTAGCCGGAGAGGTAGGACGCATTCCACTTCACCGCGTTCTTGGTGTCGAACGGCAGGATCGTGTTGATGATGTTGTTGGTGTTGACGCCGGTGTCCAGGTTGCCGCGTTCGGTGGAGGACTCCAGCGGCAGGTCGTCGACGGTGAAGTCCACGTGCCGTTCCACCTCGTAGATGTCGGCGTCGTAGTAGGTCTTCTTCTTGTCGCCGCTGCCCTGGGTGTACTCGCGGGTCTTGATCTCGCCGCGCCCGGCCACGTCCGCGCTCGCCTTGCCGTCCACGATCATGTAGGGCAGGTACACGCCGACCACGTTCTCCGGGGTGAACTGTTCCTTGAATTCCTTCAGCGCGAACAGCCGCCGCTTGTCCACGAACTGGCGGATCCGCGCGACCGCATCGTCCTTCTTGATGTGGAAGGGCAACACCGCGTCGGGCACCGCGCCGTTCGCCACTTGCTCGTTGACGCCGAACACGTGGCGGCACCAGTGGCAGCGCGCGGTCATCGTGCTTTCGGTGTTGACCGTGACCTCGGCGCCGCAGCCGGTGCACTTGTAGGTCATCAGGCTGGAGACATCGGTGTCGATGTCGCGTGCACCGGAGGCGATGACCGTGCCGGTCAGTTCATCCAGGCCCTCGCCGAAGCCGAATTCCTCCTCCACCCGTTGCCCATGCCACTCGTTGCGGCAGTACAGGCAGATCAGCAGGTCGGTGCCCGGGCGCTGCCTGATGTCGGTGGCGCCGCACTTGGGACAACGGTTGGCGCCGTCCTTCAGCTCCTCCGCCGCGGTGTCGATGGCGACCGGATCAGGCGCCAGCAATTCATCACGGATGGGGTCGGGCAGGGTGGCGGGGTCGATGGGGTAGCTGCCCGGCACCGGTGGGACGTCCCGCGGCGAGCCCGGGCCGGTGGGTGGCACCGGCGGTGGTGTGGTGTTGGACATGGTGGCTGCGCGATCCGCGGGTTACAGGCCCAGTGCCTTGGCCTTGAGGGCGTCGTAATCGGCCTGCGAGATCAGGCCCAGGTCGAGCATCTCCTTGGCCTTCTTCAGTTTGGCGATCGGATCGTCGGCCGCCGGTGCGGGCGGTGCCACCGGCTGTTGCATGTTGCCGATGCCCATCATGCCGCTGGCCATGCCCACGCCCATCAGGCCCGCCGCGCCGCCGTTCTCGCCGGCCGACTGGATGCCCTGGGCCACGCTGGCCTGCAGGTTGGAATTGCCGCGCGCGCCGGACAGCGCATCCGCGCGCTGCACGGTCTTCAGCAGTTCCTTGGTGTTGGCGTCGTATTCGATCGAGACGATGGCGGTCTTGGCGATGACCAGGCCGCGATCCGACTTCCACTGGTAGCCGGCCTCGACCGCATCCGACAGGCTCCTGGCGAAGCCAATCGAATCCTGCTGCAGCTTGGTGATGCGGTTGCCCTTGGACGGGTCGTTCGTGTACAGGCTGAAGGCCGGCGCCAGCGAGCCCACCACCTCGTTGAACAGTTGCGCCGCGGCGGCGTTGTCGAGGTCGGTGAAATCGAAGACCTTGCCGGGCTGCAGGTAGCTGGCCGGCA
>DAOOCX010000007.1:0-34072 GCA_035408605.1 Thermomonas sp.
CCGGCACCGTCAACCAATCACTCCCCGGAAAAGTTGACGGCTGCCTGGCCGCTCCCCTCCCCTGGCTGTTCGCACTGCGCTGCATGGCCTGCGGCGAGCCGGGCCAAGAAGGCCGCGACCTGTGCGGCGCCTGCCACGCCGACCTGCCCTGGCAGGGGCCGGCCTGTCTGCGATGCGCCCTGCCGATTCCACTGGCCGGCACCTGCGGGCATTGCCTGCAGTCGTCGCCGCCCTTGGGCGAGGTGCACGCGGTGTTCGACTACGCCTTCCCGCTGGACCGGCTGCTGCCTCGGCTCAAGTTCCATCGCGATTTCGCCGCCGGGCGGGTGCTGGCGCAGTGCATGGCGGACAGGCTGGCGGCGCTGCCGCGTCCCGGGGCCATGGTCCCGATCCCGCTGCACCGCGCACGCCTGCGCCACCGTGGCTATGACCAGGCGCTGGAGTTGGCCCGCCCGCTGGCGCGCGCGCTGGGCATCCCGCTGGTCGATCGCGCGCTGGGACGGCGCAAGACCACGCGTGCGCAATCGCGACTGGATGCCGACGCCCGCCGGCGCAACCTGCGCGACGCCTTCCATGTCGATGCCGGCATCCCGTTACCGCCCCACGTGGTGCTTGTGGACGATGTGATGACCACCGGTGCGACCTTGCATGCCGCGGCAGGGGTACTGCATCGCGCCGGCGTGGCGCGCGTGGATGCCTGGGTCTGTGCGCGCGTCGCCTGATGGCTGCTCAGGCGGCGACTGCGGTGCCGCGCATCGCGAAATCGACGGCGATGCCGACGAATACCGCCATGCCCACCCAGTGGTTGTGCAGGAACGCGCGGAAGCAGGCCGCGCGCTCGCGGCCGCGGGCGATGCCGAACTGGTACGCGACCAACAGCAGGGCAACCCCCAGCCCGCCCCAGTAATACACGCCCAGGCCGGCATCGCGACCGACCAGCGCCAGCGCCGCGAACATGCAGGTGTAGAGCACGCCCTGGGCGACGAGGTCCATGTCGCCGAACAGGATGGCCGTGGATTTTGCGCCCATGCGCAGGTCGTCGTCGCGGTCGACCATCGCGTACCAGGTGTCGTAGGCGGTGGCCCAGAAGATATTCGCCACGTACAGCACCCACGCCACCGGCGGGACCTCGCCGGTCAGGGCAGCGAAGCCCATCGGGATGCCCCAGCCGAAGGCCATGCCCAGGTAGACCTGCGGCAGGTAGGTGTAACGCTTCAGGTAGGGATAGCTCGCGGCCAGCAGCACGCCGACCACGCTCATCCAGACCGTCAGGCGATTGAGCGTCAGCACCAGCGCGAAGGCGACCAGCATCAACACCGCGAACACCGCCAGCGCCTCCTGGCCCGACACCGCCCCGGTCGCCAGCGGTCGCTGCTTCGTGCGCTCGACGTTCGGATCCAGCCAGCGGTCGGCGTAGTCGTTGATCACGCAACCGGCGGAACGGGTCAGCCAGACGCCCAGCGAGAACACCAGCAGCGGCCACAGCGGCGGCATGCCCTTCGCCGCGATCCACAGTCCCCACCAGGTCGGCCACAGCAACAGCAACCAGCCGATCGGGCGATCGCCGCGAACCAGCGCCCAGTACTGGCGCAGGCGTTCTCGCCAGAGCGGTTCGATGCGAGGCTGCTCGGCGAAGTCGCGGTCGTTCGGCATCGAACCTGCGGAGAATGGCGCGCCCGGAGGGGTGAGCCGTCGCGCTTGCAAGCCTTCTGCTTGCGCGGCGGCGAACGCCCGAGCGCTGGACGCGAGGGCAGGGGAATCCCGACCTCGTTGCAACATGGAGCATGGCGCGCCCGGAGGGGTAAGCCAGCGCGGCTGCAAGCCATCGGCTTGCGCGCTGGCGAACGCCCGAGCGCCATGCGCGAGGGCAGGGGAATCCCGACCTCGATGGCACCTAGTGTATGGCGCGCCCGGAGGGATTCGAACCCCCGACCAATGGCTTCGGAAGCCACTACTCTATCCGGCTGAGCTACGGGCGCATGACGTGCGGCGACCGCCGCGGACGCGCATTCTCGCATGCTTGCGCCGGACCGTCATCGCCAAACGAAGCGGCCCGCTTGCGCGGGCCGTCCGTTCACGCGATGTCCCTGCGGGCGGTCAGTTGACCTTGACCGCGCTCCACGCCGCGGCCACGGCGTTGTGCTGGGTGGAGCCAGCGCCGTACAAATCGGCCGCGGCACTCAGCGTCGCCGCGCGGGCCTGGGCGTAGTTGGTGCCCGAGGTCATGTACACGGTCAGTGCGCGGTACCAGATCTTCCCGGCGGCGGTGCGACCGATGCCGACCAGGCTGGTGTTGCCGTTGCAGACCAGCGACGACGGGGTCAGGTTGGCCCAGGTCCCGGCGCCGAAGCCGGCCGGCACCACCGCACCTTCCGCAAGCAGGTAGAAGAAGCTGTTGGCGATGCCGGAGCCGCCATGCACCTCGAAGGTCGGGGTGGTCGCCGGGTCGTAGCAATGCTGCGAGTAGTTGTCCAAGGTCGGCTTGAACATGTAGCGGATCGCCTGCGACATGTTGGCGTTGTTCTTGAACAGCTCCTCGCCCACGACGTAGTCGCCCGGATCGTTGGCGTTGTTGGCGTAGTACTCGACCATGGTGCCGAAGATGTCGGAGGTCGCTTCGTTCAGGGAACCGGACTCGCCGCTGTAGATCAGGTTCGCGGTGCGGCTGGTGACGCCATGCGACATCTCGTGGCCGGCGATATCCAGTGCGACCAGCGGCAGGATCGTCGCGCCATTGTCGCCGTCGCCGAAGGTCATGCAGAAGCAGCCGTCGCTCCAGAACGCATTCTGGTAGTTGCGGCCGTAGTGCACGCGGGTCAGCGCGCCAACGCCGTCATTGGCGATGCCCGTGCGGCCGTGCATGTTCTTGTAGTAATCCCAGGTGGTCGCCACGCCGTAATGGGCGTCGGCCGCCACGGTCTGCGCGTTGCTGACCAGGAAATCACCCCAGACGTTGGTGGTGCCGGTGAACACCGACCCCAGGCCGGCGGTCTTCAGCGACATGTTGTTGGTGGCGCCGCCGCCGCGGGTCATGTCGACCAGCTGGTAGGTGCTGCCGCACTTGGTGGTGTTGAGGACCACGGTGCCCTCGGTCAGGCTCTTGCCGGTGCCGACCGCCGCGGTGGCGCCGGTGCAGCCGCTGCCGCCCGGACCAGGCTTGGCGGTGTGGACGGTGTCCCACTGGTCGAGGATGCGACCGCTGCTGGCATCGACGAAGTAATGCATTTCGGTCGGGGTCTGGTCGGCCTTGATGCCGTTGAAGACGACTTCATGGGCAAGCACGGGGCTGGCGCCGCGGGCGTACACCACCATGCGCGAGGTCGGCGCGCCGAAGAACTTGCTGCCGAAGCGGGCGCCCGCCTCGACGATCGCTTCGTCGCTGCCGAACTGGGCGACCAGGTTCGGGCGCGCCGCGCTCTTCAGGCTCTGGCTGACGTTGCGCAGCTGGCCATTCCGGGAATGCATGACGAAGTCGCCGCCGATCACCGGCAGGCCGCGGTAGCTGCGCTCGAAACGCACGTGCTCGGTGCCATCGGCATCGACGATGGCGTCGCGCGCGGCGAACACGTCGCCCTTCGCACCACGGATGATGCCGGTGCCGTTCGCACCGAGCAGCACATTGGCGCGGCTGATGGCGGCGGACTTCAGGTTGCCGGCAGCCTCGGCGGGGATCGCCGCAAGGGCGAGGCCGGAAGCGATGGCGAGACTCAACAAACTCATCTGGGCTTTCATGGCGCGTTCTCCGTGGTGATCAGGACCGGCCGTTACCGTGCCGGGGAATGGATGGTGCAGGCCGGGTGCCGGCGACGCGGCGTGTCCCGGGAACGGCGGCAGGCGCGCCCAGCGGCGTTGGCGCCTGCAGGATCGCGTCTTCGAAATAGGACACGCGCAGCTGCAAGCCGCGCGGCGAGTAGCCGATGAAGGTGGCATCGAAGCCGGGCTCGTGCGCGCGCTTGTAGGCTGCGGCGATCTTGGCGTTCTCGACTTCCAGCAGGATGCCCAGCGACTCGGGCTTGTCCAGGCCGGCGTTGTAGTCCTGCAGGATCTGTTTCGCGCGGCGGTAGAACGCCAGTTCCTGGTGCTGTCCGCGCAACGCCCTGGCGAAGAACTGGCGGTAGTAGTACATCGGCTGGCGCAGGCGCGGCAGCACCTTGACCACCGCCGTGGCCACCCCGCACAACGCGCCGTCGGCATCGCGTGCGATGCAGACCGCCTGTTCGGTGCGACGGGCCGCGGCCGCCTCGTTCTGGATCGCGTTCTGGTCGCGCCAGAAGGCCACCAGCTCGGCCGCCAGTTCGGGCGACAGGGCCTTCCAGACCGGGACGATCTCGATCTTCACTTGGCGGCGGCCTTGCCGGCTTCGGGCGCCAGCGCCTGTACCAGTTTCACGTACTCGCCGAACTCGAGCTTGCCGTCGCGGTTCGCGTCGTAGACCGACATCTGCGGCGCGTTCTTGCCGGCCTGCTTGACCAGCACCAGGCTGCCGTACTCGGCCGGGTCGATCGCATTGTTCTTGTTCGCGTCGACCGTGCCGAACTGGTGGCGCAGCCGTGCCTGCATCTCCGCGACGCGCTGGACCTGTTGCCAGCCGGTGCGGAACTCGACCAGCGACAGGCTGCCGTTGCCATCCTTGTCCCAGGCCTTGAACGCTTCCGCGGCCGGGTCCTGGGCCGGGCGCGCCGGTGTCGCCGGCTTCGCCGCCGACGACTGCGCAGCGACCGGTTGCGCACCGAGCAGGACGAGCCCGCACGCCATTGCCATCATCGTGCCGCGGATCGTGTTCATGCAGCGCTCGCCTCCGCGGCAGGCAGGTCGGACTCGAAGGTGATCAGGTCGCGGATCTCGGCGGTGCGCAGGCCGATCATCATCGGGTTCTTCACGTTCGGCAGGAACGCGATGTCGAAGATCTCGCTGATGTCGCCCTCGAAGCGGATCCAGTTCAGCACGTCGCCATTGGCCAGCGAGATGATCTGCACCCCGCACCACGGCTCGGCGTCGCGTTTCTTCAATTCGCCGTCGAGTTGCAGGCCTTCGAAGCGCTGGTTGCGCGGCTTCGACAGGCCGACCGCGGCGACGTTGCCGATGATCGACAGCCCGCGCGCGAAGCCCGGGACCGACGCATGCGGCACGAACGCCTTCTTCTCGAAATCGACCCAGCCCAGGTGGCCGGTG
The DNA here is from genome assembly GCA_035408605.1 of Thermomonas sp. GTDB lineage: Bacteria > Pseudomonadota > Gammaproteobacteria > Xanthomonadales > Xanthomonadaceae > Thermomonas. Next base: position 5,173 of record DAOOCX010000007.1, read on the forward strand.
CCGGCGTTGAGCACCCACAGCCTGCCGTTGTGCCAGCGCGGCGAGTGCGGCATCGACAGGCCTTCGCAGACGATCTCGTCGGTCTGCACGTCGATCACCACGCCGCCGTCCTGGCGGCGGTCGCGCCAGCCATCGACGCTGTCGCTGCGGCAGACCGCGGTCACGTACTTGGGCTCGCCATCGACCATCGCCAGGCCGTTCAGGTGGCACCTGTCCTCCGGCGCCAGCTTGCTGATGAACGTCGGCTTCCAGATCGCCTTGAAGCTGTGGGTCTGGCTGAGCTCGGCCAGGCAGGAGTACTTCGTGTTGACGAAGACCACCTTGCCGTTCTTGCGGATGCCGAGTTCGTGGATGTCCAGGTCGCCGATGGTCTGCGCGTTGCGCGGGACGTAGCACTTGTCGAACTGGCCGTGGATCACCTCGTTCGGGCGCAGCACGTTCTCGAAGCGCCACAGCTGGTACAGCCCGCCCAGGTAGATCCGCTGCGCATTGCCGACCACGCCCATGGCGCGCTCGAAGATGCGTTCGAAGAACGAGACGCGACCCTTCTGGTCGCTGCCGACCAGGTAGATGCGACCGGTCTGGTAGGAGGTGATCGCCAGCGAGAGCCGATGCTGGGCCAGCCAACCGGCGAGCCCGCGCGAACAGGACTTCTCGACCTTGAGCTTGGTGATGTCGAGCGGCTTCTTCTGCTCGCCGGCGGCCGGCGCCGGCGCATCGGCCGAGACCGTGTCCAGGCCCGTGTCCAGTTCCGGCTTGTCCTGGTGGCCCTGGACCTGCGGTTCTTCCTGCGTGTTCTCGTTCGTCACGTGCATCCCGACTGCGTTACTGCAAGACGACGGGCCCGCTGCCGGGCCCGCCCCATCCCACGATTACCAGGCGAAGCGGATGTTGGCCTGGCCGCTCACCGTGCTCTTGTACGCACCGCCATCGGCCCAGTTGGCGCCGATGGTGAAGCCCCAGCCGCCGGACTGCACCCCAAGGCCCAGTTCCGCCATCGCGCTGGTGCCCTCGGTGCTGGTGCTGCCGAAGAAGTTGGTGCCCACGGTGTACTCCATCTCGCCGTCGAACTCGCGGATCGCGTTGATCGAGCCGTACGGCGTCCAGCGCAGGTTGCCGGCGGTGAAGGTCTTGTTGAATTCCACGCCCACGCGGCCGCGTTCCGAGGTACCGCCGTGGCCTTCGAAGGTCGCGCGGTCGAAGGCGATCGCGCGGATGTCTTCGACGTCCGTGCGGGTGTACTGCACCTGCGGGACGATGTTGAAGCCGCCCACCGCCCACTCGTAACCCGCTTCCAGGCTCTTCGACGTCGTGTGCGCGCGGCTCTGCAACAGGCCCGCGATGGAGGTCGATTCCACGTCCACGGCCATCTGGCGATGGGTCAGGTCGACGTAGAAGCCCTGCGGCACGTACCAGGTCGCGTACGCACCCCAGGTCATGCCGTCCATGCGGTTCTGGCCCACGCCGGCACCGGTCAGGCGCTGGCGGCTGTCCGCCGTGCCCAGCACCACGCCTGCATGGAAGTTCCCGAACAGGTTGGCGTTGACGCCGACTTCGCGGCCCCAGCTGCTCAGGTCGTAGGCGAAGTTGCCGCCCTGGCCGAAGTTCGCCGCCACGTGCGCCTGGTCGACGTCGCCCTCGCTGGTGTAGACGCGGACGAACGCGCTCATCACCTTGCCGGCGTCGCCGTAGGGATTCACGCCCAGGCGCTGGCGGAAGGTGCCGACCTGGCTGTTGAGGAAGTCGGCGGCACCCGACCCGATCGAGGCCGCCAGCGAGCCGCTGTCACTCAGGCCGGCCACGTCGACGTTGATCGAGAACAGGTCGGCCGCGGTGTTGGCGGTGTTGATCTGGCTGGTGACCGTGAGGTCGAGGTCGAGGAAGTTCGCCGGGCTGTAGCCGAAGATCCGGCCGGCCACGAAGTTCGACGCCGTCGACGTGCCGCTGACCCGCCCGAACACCGCGGAGGTGTGGGCCGTGGTGGGGAGGCCCGGGGCCGCCACGTTGACCGTCTGCACCGCGTTGGCGGCCACGTTGCCGGTCACCACCAGCTGGTCGACCGTGCTGTTGAGCATGTTCAGGTCGAGGTTGAGCGCGCCGGTGCCGGCCAGCGTGCCGACCACGGTCAGCCTGTCGTCGGTCGCGCCGTCGAGCAGGTCGATCGTGTTGACGTTGGTCAGGGTGCCGGCCGCGCCCGCGTCCACGGTGCTGTTGCCCAGCGCCTTGAGCAGGCTGATGTTGGTGAAGGCGTTGGTGCCGGCGCCCATCGTCACCGTGCCGCCGGTCAGGCGGAACGTGCCGAGGTTGGTGATGGTGTCGTTGCCGTCTTCCATCGCCACCGTGCCGCCGACCAGGTCGACCAGGCCACCCGCGGCATTGCTGAGGGTGTCGTTGCCATCGCCGAAGCTGATCGTGCCGCCGGTGCCGGTGCGCACCGTGCCGGCATTGGCCAGGGTGTCGTTGCCGGCGCCGAAGGTGATCGCGCCGCCGAGGATGTCGACCAGGCCACCCGCCAGGTTGTTGAGGGTGTCGTTGCCGTCGCCGAAGTCGGTGCTGTGGGTGCCGCCGGTGCTCCACACGCCGCCGCTGCGGTTGTTGAACACGTCGTTGCCGCCGTACAGCGCCAGTGCGCCGGTGATGTGGCCGTTGTTGTTGATGGTGTCGACGGCGTCGCTGCCGAGCACCGCGAACGCGTAGCCATCGGTACCGGTGACGCTGATCATGCCGGTTGCCGCGTTGTTGAGCGTGCTGGTTCCGTACATCGATTCCATCAGCACGGCGGCGGCATGCCCGCCGGCATCGGCGCTGGCCGACACCGCACCCGCGTTGTTGACGACGACGTTGCCGTAGGCGTTGGCGAGGATGCCGTAGGCATAACTCGGGGCGGCCGCATGGATGTGCCCGGTGGCGCTGTTGCCCACCGTGACATCGCCCAGGTACGACTGCGCCGCGATGCCGTAGGCACCGTAGTAGCCGGTGGCCTCGATCGTGCCGCTGTTGGTCACCGTGGCGTCGCCGGCCACCGAGTAAGCGGTGATGCCGATCGCGGTGCCGTATTCGGAACTTGCGGCGATCTCGCCGGAGTTGCCGACCGAGGCATTGCCCAGCCCGCTGTAGGCCTGGATGCCCACGCCGCCGCCCAGGACGCCCTCGACCGAGATGTCGCCGGCGTTGGTGACCGAGACATTGCCGTATTCCGAGCGACCCTCGATGCCGACCGTCACCAGCAGCGAATACGCCTCGATGTCGCTGGTCGCCGTGGTGGTGACGGTGGTGCCGTAGAGCGAACGCGCCGCGATGCCGGTGGCGGAGTAGATGCCGAACCCGTAGATGCTGCCGGCGTTGGCGACCTGGGCATATTCGCCGATCGCCAGGATGCCGTACGCGTCGTCGCCGATGTAGCCGTTCACGCCTTCGACGCTGGCCACGATGTCGCCGCCGTTGCCGACCGAGGCGGTGCCATAGTCGGCGCGGGCGAAGATGCCGACCGCCACGTTGCCGCCGGTGATCGCCTCGATCGAACCGGTGTTGGTGACGCCGACGTCGCCCTCGCCGGAGCGGACGAACACGCCGGCCGACTGGCCATAGGCGTAGGTCGCGATGCTGCCGTCGTTGACCACGTGCACGTCGCCCTGCGCCGCGTAGCCGAACACGCCCCAGGCGCGGCCGATGTAGGAGTAGGCATAAATGTCGCCGCCATCGGCGTTGGTGACCGAGACGTCGCCGGCGCCGGCGGTGGCATACACGCCGAACGCGTACTTCTGGCCATCCGCGTGCACCGAGCCGCTGTTCTCGACGGTGGTGTCGCCGTAGCCGCGCGCGTCGATGCCGGTTGCCCAGTAGCTGCTCACCGCGGCGATGTCGCCGCTGTTGTCCACGTTCGCATTGCCGTTGCCGGCGAACGCCACGATGCCGCTCGCCGCGTAGTACAGGGACGAGGTGTTCTCGACGACGATGTCGCCGCTGTTGGTGACGTTGGCATCGCCGGCGAACGACAGTGCCGTCAGGCCATTGGCCACGCCGCCCGAGTACACGTCGACCAGGCCGCTGTTGTCGATCGCGCCGTCGCCGTCCGCCGACACCACGATGCCGTACGCGCCATAGCCGTACTTCTGGTTCTGCGAGACGTAGATGTTGCCGCTGTTGTCCACGCTGGCGGTGCCGCCCAGGCCGCCGGACGTCGCGGCGATGCCGCTGGCGCCGAAGATGCCGTCGGCGCTGATGTCGCCGCTGCTGCTCACCGCGACGTGCGCGCCTTCGCCATTGCTGGTCGCATTGATGCCGGTCGCGACCTGGGTGCCGCTGTAGACGTAGTACGCGGTGTAGGTGTCGGGGTTGTAGTAGGCCGCGGACTGCAGGCCCTCGCCGGCGACGATGTCGCCGCTATTGGTGACGCTGATGTCGCCGCCCGACTGCACCTCGATGCCGGTCACGTAGCCGCCCTGCACCTCGATGTTGCCGCTGTTGCCGACCGTCGCGCCGCCTTCGCCGGCCGTCGCATAGATGCCGAACGCCTGCGCGCCCGGGGAATTGGCGATGGTCCCGCCCGCGTAGTACTCGAAGGAATAGGCATAGACCTGGTACAGGCCGGGCGCCGTGGACGTGATGTCGCCGCTGTTGTCCACCACGACCGAATCGTCGCCCTGCGCCTCGATGCCGGCCGCCCAGGTGTAGCCATAGACCTCGACCGCGCCGGAATTGGCGACATCGACGTTGGCGCCGGAGGCGAAGATGCCGTCGGCCAGGGCGTAGTACGAGATCGCGGTGATGTCGCCGCTGTTGTCGATGCTGACGTCGCCGCCGACCGAGTAGCCGTAGATGCCGATCGAATTGCCGTACAGCGAGCCCGCGTAGATGTCGCCGCTGTTGGCGACGTCGACCATGCCGCCGTCGTAGGCCGCCGCATTGATGCCGCGCGCGCCCAGCACGATGCCGACCGCGTCGATGTCGCTGGCGTTGTCGACCGAGACGTCGCCGTAGAACGAGCGGGCGTCGATGCCGAGGCCTTCGCCCACCGCGATCGCGCTGATGCTGCCGCCGGTGGTGGTGACCGTGGTGCCGTAGTAGGACGTCGCGATGATGCCGGCCGCCGCGTAGAAGCCGCTGGCCTCGATGTCGCCGCTGTTGCTGACGCTGGAATAGGCGCCGCGCGCCAGGATGCCGTAGGCCTGGCCGTAGTACGAGTAGGCGGAGATCGTGTTGCTGTTGTCGACCGTGGCGGTGCCGTAGTCGGCGCGGGCGAACACGCCCAGTGCCGCGCCGTCGTAGCTGTAGGCATCGATCACGCCGCTGTTCGACACGTTCACGTCGCCGGCATAGGCCAGGCCGAAGATGCCGACCGACTGGCCGGTGACCGCGGTGGTGATGGAGCCGCTGCTGTCGACCGTCACGTCGCCGTTGCCGCTGATGCCGAGGATGCCGAACGCGGTGCCGCCGGATGCGCCGTAGGTGGCGTAGATCGAGCCTTCGTTGGAGACCTCGACGTCGCCGTTGCCGGCCTGCGCGCGGATGCCGTAGGCGCGCCACGCATCGACCGAGATGTCGCCGCTGTTGCTGGCAGTCGCGCCTTCCAGGCCGCTGACGTCGATGCCCGAGCTGATGTACTTGCTGGTGACGTCGATGTTGCCGCTGTTGCCGGCGTAAGCGCTGCCATTGCCGGCGAACGCCACGATGCCGTTCGCGCCGTAGTACAGGAACGCATCGGTGCTGACGGTGATGTCGCCGGCGTTGGTCACGCTGGCGTCGCCCGCGAAAGACAGCGCCACCGCGCCGTTCGCGACGCCGGCCGAGTCCACCGTGATCGAGGCACCGGCCTGGTTGTCGATGCTGGCGTCGCCATCCGCGGAGACCACGATGCCGTAGGCGCCATAGCCGTACTTGTTGTACTGCGACACGTAGATGTTGCCGCTGTTCTCCACGCTGGCCGAGCCGCCCAGGCCGCCGGAGGTGGCGGCGATGCCGGTCGCGCCGTAGTAGCCCTGCGAGGAGATGTCGCCGCTGTTGGTCACGCCGACCGCCGCGCCCTCGCCGTTGCTGATGGCGTTGATGCCGGTGCCGACCAGGCTGCCATACAGGTAGGTGTAGCCGCTGTAGTAGTCGTAGACCGCGGTCAGCGAGCCGCCGACGATGTCGCCGCTGTTGGTGACCTGCAGGTCGCCGGAGGACTGCGCCTCGATGCCGGTGCCGCTGTAGCCCTGCGCCTCGATGTCGCCGCTGTTGTCGACGGTGACGTCCGCGCCGGTCACGTAGATGCCGAAGGCGGTGCCGGCATCCAGGACTTCCGCATAGATGTCGCCGCTGTTGTCGACATGGACCGTGCCGGTGCCCTGCGCCTCGATGCCGGCGGCCCAGGAATAGCCGTACACGTCGATCGCGCCGGAATTGGTCACGTCGACGTTCGCGCCCGAGGCGAAGATGCCGTCGGCCACGTAGTAGGCGGACAACGCGAAGATGTCGGCGGCGTTGTCGATGCTGACGTCGCCGATGGTCGCGTAGCCGTAGATGCCGATCGCATTGCCGCCGAGCGACGCCGCCAGCAGGTCCGCGCCGACGTGGTTGGTGATGTCGACGTTGCCTTCGCTGCTGTAGCCGCTGATCGCGGTGGCGCTGTAGTAGATGTTGACGTCATCGATGGGGTCGGCGTTGTCGATGACCACGTCGCCGATGGCGTACTCGCTGATCAGGGTCGGGTGCAGCTCCGGCGGCACCTCCATCCAGATCGGCGGGGCGACGGTCGCAAGGTCGTGGACCGGCGCGAAATCGAGCGTGACGTGCTGGACCTGCAGGACCTGCGCCTGCGGAGCCTTGGGGCCGGCGGCGAAGGCGCCACCGCTGGCGCCGAGCGCCAGGGCCATCGCCGAAACGGCCAGCGCGGAGCGCACGGCACGGGTCATGGGGGCCAGCTTGATGGTGCGGCTGCGCTTCGTCTTCGCCGACCCGCTCACGTTCCGGATATTGCTCATTTGACCCCCAAGGTCCATAGCTGATTTGTATGTCGCGGCTTGCCGCAGAAGCGAAAAATGCCTTGCCGATCACGGTGTCCGGCACGTTTCGCCTGCGCGGGATTGCCTAGCGGACGACTGGTCCAAGCACGCCTGTTCCCCGGCGCACAAGGTTTCCCTCAACCTCTAGTTATGGCCATCGCGCCTTTTCGTGTCAATAGAAACTTTGACCTAGGACACGTTTGGCCTTGCCTGAATGCGGGCCCATCGAAGCGGGGGCGCCTCGGTGAAAAGGCGCTAGCGGCGACCCGCCAGCTGCACCGGCGACCGATGCCCCGGCATGCCGTTGGCGACCACGCACCGGCAACCTCGCGCTGCACGGCCTGTTCTGGGATAATCCGTGGTTTGGTGGCTTCGGCCGGACCCCCACTCGCAGGTGGATCGTGCGTAATTACGACCTTGAATTCCTCAAGCGCTTCTCGATGGTGCTCGCCTTCCTGGCGCTGGTCACCCTTGGCCTGATCCTGTTCGCGCACCACTTGAACAGCAAGGTCGTGCACGAAGTCGACCCGGCCACCCACCAGCGCCTGCTCGCGCGCATCGCCCCCACCGGCGACGTGTACGCCGGCGCGACCGGTGCCGCCGCCCAGGCCGCCGCCGCCGCCGCCGCACAGGCGTCGCTGCTGGCCAACATCCCGTTCGATGGCCGCACCGACGGTGCGGAGATCTTCAATAACAGCACCTGCACGGGCTGCCACACCGCCGGGGTCGGCGGCGCACCCAAGCTGGAACCGGCCGGGATCGGCGCGCGCCTGGCCGAGCAAGGCCTCGATACCCTGGTCAGCAAGGCGATCAGCGGTTTCCAGGGCAGCGCCGGGGTGATGCCGGCCAAGGGCGGCAACCCGGCCCTGACCGACGAACAGATCAAGGCCACCGTGGAATGGATGGTGGCGCAGAGCAAGTAAGCGCCGCTTTCGTCGCATGGACGCCGCCTTCGGGCGGCGTTCGCGTTTCCGGGCGGGCGTTCGCGGGCCGTCTTCGGCGTTTCACCCATCCTCCGGCATCATGGCCGCATGAGCGAATCCCCCGCCGCCCCCGCCAGCGCCGACCTGCCCCTGGCCATCGCCGGACCCGCCGGCCGCATCGAGGCCGCCTTTGACCTGGCCGAAGCCGACGCCACGCCGCAGCCGGTGCTGGCGATCGTCTGCCACCCGCTGCCCACCGAGGGCGGCAGCATGCACAACAAGGTGGTGACGATGACCGCCCGCGCGCTGCGCGAGTCCGGCATCGCCACCCTGCGCTTCAACTTCCGCGGGGTCGGCCAGTCCGAGGGCCGTTTCGACGATGGCCGCGGCGAACTGGACGACCTGCGCGCCGTGGCGGCCTGGGTGCGCGTCGAACATCCGGACAAGGCGCTGTGGTTGGCCGGCTTCAGCTTCGGCGCGTGGGTGGCGTTGCGCGGGGCCGTCGAGTTGGGGGCCGCCGCGTTGATCTCGATCGCCCCGCCGGTCGGGCGCGGCTGGTCGTTCGATGGGGTGGCGATGCCTGCCGTCCCGTGGCTACTGATCCAGGGCGAAGCCGACGAAATCGTGGACGCCGGCGCGGTGTTCGACTGGGTCGCCACGCTGCCGCGCCCGCCGGTCGTGGTGAAGATGCCGGACACCAGCCACTTCTTCCATCGCAAGCTGATCGACCTGCGTGGCGCGGTGAGGCACGGCGTACGCGACTGGTTGCCGGTGCCGCCGGCCGCATGAGCGATCCGCTGCTCCCCTCGCGGCGCTACGCCGACGGCGTCGCGCGCGGCGACTGGCAGTACGACCCGGCGCAGCAACCGGCCTTGCTCGCGCTGGATCGCGTCCATGCCGCGCTGCAGGCGCCGGTGCCCACCCGTGGCGTGTTCCAGCGGCTGTTCGGCAACCCGCCGCCGCCTGCCCCACGGGGCCTCTACCTGTGGGGCGGGGTGGGGCGCGGCAAGACCTTCCTGATCGATCTCTTCTTCGCCGGCCTGCCATTCCCGGAAAAGCGCCGAACGCATTTCCACCGTTTCATGCGCGACGTCCACCAGCGCCTGCGCGACCACGCCGGCGAACGCGATCCGCTGGTGGCGATCGCGCGCGAATGGCGGCGCTCGGTCAGGGTGCTGGTGCTGGACGAGTTCTTCGTCAGCGACATCGGCGACGCCATGCTGCTTGGGCGCGTGCTGGATCGCATGTTCGCCGAGGGCATCGTGCTGGTGACCAGCTCGAATGCCGCGCCGACCGACCTCTACAAGGACGGCCTGCAGCGCGCGCGCTTCCTGCCGGCGATCGCGCTGCTGCAGGAACATTGCGCCGTGGTCGAACTGGTCAGCGACACCGACTACCGGCTGCGCGCGCTGACCCGTTCGCCCGTGTACCGGGCGCCGCTGGATGCCGGTTCGGATGCCTGGTTGCAGCAGCGCTGGCGCGAGCTGGGCGGCGACGACGGGCACGTGGATGCCGGCATCATCATCGACGGTCGGCGCATCCCGGTGCGCGCGCGCAGCAAGGGCCTGTGCTGGTTCGACTTCGCCGCACTGTGCGAAGGCCCGCGCGGCAACGCCGACTACATCGAGGTCGCCCGCGAGTTCCACACGGTGCTGCTCGGCGGCATCCCGCGCCTGGACGGCAACCGCGACGACGCGGCGCGGCGCTTCGTGCATCTGGTGGACGAGCTGTACGACCGCCACGTCAACCTGGTGTGCACCGCCGAGGCCGCGCCGATGGACCTGTACGCCGGCGAACGCCTGGTCGCCGCCTTCGAGCGCACCGCCTCGCGGCTGGTGGAGATGCAGTCCACGGCTTATCTCGCCCATGAACACGGCGGCTGAAGCCGGCATGCCCGCTTGCGAAGTCCCCTAGAATCCCACCCCTTGCCAAGGTCCAGAGGCCGCCCATGACGTCCATCCCCCGCATCGCCGGATCCGCCCTGCTCCTGCTGGCCCTGGCCGCCTGCAACCGCCAGGGCCCCGACGTCCCGAAACCGGTCGACGACAACAAGGAGTTCCGGGACCAGGCCGACGGCATCGAGTCGGTGGTGGTGTCGCCCGATGCGGCCAAGGTCGGCAGCGAGGTCGATGGCGCCGGAGACATCGCCAACGAAGTGCGCACCTTCGACGCCGGGCAGAAGGTCTACATCTCGGTGCCCGCGAAGTTCGGGCGCAAGATCGGCGACAAGCTGGAGATCTTCTGGTTCCACGACGACAACCGCTCGCGCCACGAGGAGCAGAAGCAGATTGCCGGCCCGTTCACGGTGTTCGAGTTCGCACCGACCGATGTCGGCGCCTACAACGTCGAAATCGCCGCCAATGGACGGCCGATCGCGCTGGTCCAGTTCGAAGTGAAGTAACGGCGGCGCAGCGCGCGATGGGCGACATCGACCACTCCCCGCTCGGCCGCGAGGTCGCCTACCCGCGCCACTACGACGCCAGCCTGCTGTACCCGATCCCGCGCGCGCTTGGCCGCGCGGCGATCGGGGTGGGCGCGCCGCTGCCCTTCATCGGCGTTGATCGCTGGAATGCCTACGAGTTGTCGTGGCTCGACCCCGGCGGCAAGCCACGGGTCGCCACCGCCACCCTGCGGGTGCCGGCGGATTCGCCGCACCTGGTCGAATCCAAGTCGCTCAAGCTGTATCTCAACGCGTTCAACGCCACCCGCTTCGCCGATGCCGAGGCGGTGCGCGCCCGGATCGAGGCAGATCTCACCCAGGCCGCGGGCGCGCCGGTGGCGATGGCCTTCGGCCTGCCGCCGTTCGAAGACGCAGTCGATGCCGAGAGCATCGACGCCCTCGACATCGCCATCGATGCCTACGACGCGCCGGATGCCGCGCTGCTGGTCGCGGATGCCGGCGACGTGGTCGACGAGGCGCTCACAAGCGCCTTGCTGAAGTCCAATTGCCCGGTGACCGGACAGCCCGACTGGGCCGATGTCACCCTGCGTTACCGTGGTCCGCGCATCGACCGCGCCAGCCTGCTGCGCTACCTGGTCGGGTTCCGCGACCATGCCGAGTTCCACGAACAATGCGTCGAGCGCATCTTCGTGGACGTGCTGGCGCGCTGCAGGCCGCACTGGCTGTCGGTGGAGGCGCGTTACACCCGCCGCGGCGGGCTGGACATCAATCCATGGCGAGCGACCGCCGGGATCGACGCACCGACCGCGCTGCGCACCCTGCGCCAGTAGATTCCGCCACCACCCCGGTCACCTTGCCGACATGTTTCCTTAACGGCGTGCGTGTCAGCGTGCGCCTGCCCGAATCCGGGAAGGAGCAACGCATGAGCAACGACAAGACACCCGATTTTTCCAATGTGCAGGGCGGCGTGCAGAGTACCGAGCAGCTCAAGCCCGACTTCTCCAATGTCGAATCGAAGGTGACCTCGACCGAGGCGATCCTGGGAGGCGAAGGCGGTGGCGGCAGCACCGGCGAACGCACCTACACCGTCGAGAAGGGCGACAACCTCTCCACCATCGCCAAGCGGTTCTACGGCCGGCAGGACTGGAAGCGCATCTACGACGCCAACCGCGACCAGTTGGACGACCCGGACCGGATCAAGCCCGGCCAGGTCCTGAAGATCCCACGGGACGATCAGCAGGACTGACCGCGCTGCGCTCGCTTTCCCCACCTCCAGACACGCAAGGACTCCCCATGAAGACCAATCGCCTCCAGATGGCCATGCTCGCCGCGATGATCGGCAGCGCCGCACTCGTCGGCTGCAAGAAGAAGGAAGAGCCGGCAGCGCTGCCGCCCGTCGCGACCGAACCCGCGCCGACCGCGCCTGCGCCCGCCCCGATGCCGGCCACTGCGTCCGTCAGCGCGGTCGACCTTGGCAATGCCGTGGGCGCCGACATGCGCGTGACCGCCCCGATGTCCAGCTTCGCGCCGAAGGACACCATCTACGCCGCGGTCAGCACCGCCACCAGCGATCCGGCCGCCACCGTGCCCGGCAAGCTGGGCGTGAAGTGGACCCACGTCGACAGCAACCAGACCGTGCACGAGGAAAGCCGCGACATCGGCTTCGCCGGCAGCGGCGTGACCGACTTCCAGATCAGCAAGCCGGATGGCTGGCCGACCGGCAAGTACAAGCTCGAAGTCTCGCTGGACGGCAGCGTGGTGCAGACCCGCGAGTTCGAGGTCAAGTGACGTAAGCGCGCCCATGCGAAACGCGCGTGGGCCTTTCCACGCACGTCATCCCCGCGCAGGCGGCGATCCCGCGTTTGGGCGTTCGCGAACTCCCATCGAAAAGAAGGGCCCGGTGCAAACCGGGCCCTTCTTTTTTCGATGAACACTCAAGGCGAGGGTGTCGCGGCCCTGCGGTAGATCCCGTCGAACGCGACCGTCCACGTCTTGCCGTCATCGGTCGAGGTTTCCCACAGCTGGCGCACGCTGCCGTCGCCATTCGGCGTCCAGGTGATGCGCTCGTGCTGGGTCAGCCCGGTCTGCGCGTTCGCCACGTCCTGGGTCCCGCGCAGCACCATCGCGCCATCGACCAGCCCGCCCTTCAGGTGCAGGCGGTTGCCGCCGTTGTCGACCCAGAACTGTTCCCACTGGCGGGTCGCCGTGTTGTAGATGTTGAAGCTCTGGCCATTGCTGCCGCCGGCGCCGCTCCAGTGCTCGTGGATGACGCAACGGTCGAGCGTGGCTTCGATCCGGCTGCTGCCGACCGGCTTGCCGCCGGGGTCGCTGACCGTCCATTCGCCGATCCAGAAATCGAACTGTCGATGCATGGCCTGGCTGCAGGGCTTGGGGCGATTGGCGGGCGGCTGCTGGGCGGTCGCCTGTCCGGGTAGGCCGGCAAGCGCCATCGCCAGCAGGCCAGGCAGCAGGATGGCACGACGCATCGGCATGTTCCCGGTCCCCGAAGGTGATGGCGTGGCCACCATGCACCCATCGCCAGGCCGATGCGCACTGCCGGAGGTCATGCCCGCGCACATCGGCCGCGCCCGTCTTTGCCCGCGGCGGCGTGAAGCCCGACAATGGCGGTCTTCCGCCGTGACCGCGAGCCGCCATGACCGCCCAGATCCTGTACACGCTCACCGACGAGGCCCCGTTCCTCGCCACCGCCAGCTTCCTGCCGATCGTGCAGGCCTATGCGAAGACCGCCGGCGTGGACGTGGCGACCCGCGACATCTCGCTCGCCGCGCGGATCGTGGCGCAGTTCAACGACCTGCTGCCGGAAGACCAGCGCAACAGCGACGACCTGCGCGAACTCGGCGAACTGGCGAAGACGCCGGAAGCCAACATCATCAAGCTGCCGAACATCAGCGCCTCGGTCCCGCAGCTGAAGGCGGCGATCAAGGAATTGCAGGCGCACGGCTACGCGCTGCCGGACTACCCTGACGAGCCGCAGGGCGAGCGCGAGAAGGACATCAAGGCGCGCTATGCGAAGGCGATGGGCAGCGCGGTCAACCCGGTCCTGCGCGAGGGCAACTCCGACCGCCGCGCGCCGGCCTCGGTGAAGGCCTACGCGCGCAAGCATCCGCACCGCATGGGCAAGTGGGACGGCGGGTCGGCCTCGCACGTGTCGCACATGGAGGCCGGCGATTTCTACGGCAGCGAGCAGTCCTACACGATGGTCAACGCGGGTCCGCTGCGCATCGAGTACACCAGCGTCACCGGCAGCAGCTTCCCGCTGCGCGGGCCGCTGCAGGTGCAGGCCGGTGAAGTGATCGATGCCTCGGTCATGAGCGCGCAGGCGCTGGCCGATTTCATCGATGCGCAGATCGAGGACGCGAAGGCGCGCGGCGTGCTGTTCTCGCTGCACCTCAAGGCGACCATGATGAAGGTCAGCGACCCGATCATCTTCGGCATCGCGGTCAGCCGCTTCTACGCGCCGGTGCTGGAGAAGCACCCGCGGACGATGGCCGAGATCGGCTTCGACCCCAACAACGGCATCGGCGACCTGTACGCCAAGCTGGGCCAGTTGCCGGAGGCGCAGCGCGCGGGCATCGAATCCGACATCGCCGCGCTGTACGCGCAGCGCCCGGGCCTGGCGATGGTCAATTCCGACAAGGGCATCACCAACCTGCACGTGCCCAGCGACGTGATCGTCGACGCCTCGATGCCGGCGATGATCCGCGACAGCGGCAAGATGTGGAACGCGGCCGGCGAGTTGCAGGACGCCAAGGCGGTGATCCCGGACCGCTGCTACGCGGGCATCTACCAGGAAGTGATCGACGATTGCCGCGAGCACGGCGCGTTCGACCCGGCGACCATGGGCAGCGTGCCCAACGTGGGCCTGATGGCGCAGGCCGCCGAGGAATACGGCAGCCACGACAAGACCTTCAAGATCGCCGGCGACGGCACCGTGCGGGTGATCGACGAACACGGCACCGTGCTGTTGCAGCACCCGGTCAAGGCCGGCGACATCTGGCGCATGTGCCAGACCAAGGACGCGCCGATCCGCGACTGGGTGAAGCTGGCGGTGACTCGCGCGCGCCTGAGCAACACGCCGGTGGTGTTCTGGCTGGATCCGCGCCGCGACCACGACCGCGGCCTGGTGGCCAAGGTCGCTGCGTACCTCAACGACCACGACACCAGCGGCCTGGACATCAGCATCATGAGTCCGATCCGGGCGATGCGGCACTCGCTCAAGCGCATCCGCCAGGGCCTGGATACCATCGCCGCCACCGGCAACGTGTTGCGCGATTACCTGACCGACCTGTTCCCGATCATGGAACTGGGCACCAGCGCGAAGATGCTGTCGATCGTGCCGCTGATGAACGGCGGCGGCCTGTTCGAGACCGGCGCCGGCGGCAGTGCGCCCAAGCATGTGCAGCAGTACGTCGGAGAGGACTACCTGCGCTGGGATTCGCTGGGCGAGTTCCTCGCCCTGGCGGCCTCGTTCGAGCATCTCGCCAACACCACCGGCAACGCCCGCGCGCAGGTACTGGCCGATGCGCTGGATGCCGCCAACGCGAAGTTCCTGGACACCGACAAGTCGCCCGGCCGCAAGCTGGGCACGATCGACAACCGCGGCAGTCATTTCTACATCGCGCTGTACTGGGCGCAGGCGCTGGCGGCGCAGACCATCGACGCCGAGCTCGCGGCGAAGTTCGCACCCCTGGCACGGGCGCTTGGCGATGGCGAAGCGAAGATCGTCGAGGAACTGATCGCCGTGCAGGGCAAGCCGGTCGATATCGGCGGCTACTACCAGCCGGACCTCGACAAGCTGTCGGCCGCGATGCGTCCCAGCGCGACCCTCAACGCCGCCCTGGCCACCCTGGCCGGCTGAGCCTGCCCGGCCACGCTGTCCTCGCGAAGCCCGGCACCCGCCGGGCTTCGTGTTTCACGGCCGACGCCGGCCATGCCGCGCTACCCTTGCCGCCTCCGCCCACCGGAACACCACCATGCCCCGATTCCACGCCTCCCTGCTTGCCAGCGGCCTTGTTGTCGCATTCGCCGCGTGTGCATCGACCACGGCAACGCCAGCAGACACCGCGACGGCCACCACGCAAGCCGATGCCGCCCTCGATGCCGCCATCGCCCATCCCGCGCGCGACCCGAAGAACGTGGCCCGCGACGTGCACCGGCATCCGCGCGAAACGCTCGGCTTCTTCCAGGTGAAGCCCGACGCCACGATCATCGAGATCAGCCCGAGCGGTGGCTGGTACAGCGAGATCCTCGCCCCGTACCTGCGCGATGCCGGCCGTTACGTGGCCGCCACCGCCTCCGCGCCGGCCGACAGCGGCGGCGGCAAGCGCAACGCCGCGCTGCAGGCGAAGTTCGCGGCCGCGCCGGCGCGCTACGACCGCGTGCAATGGCTGGAATACGACGGCAAGGCACCGATGCTGGGCGCGCCGGGTTCCGCCGACGTGGTGCTGACCTTCCGCAACGTGCACAACTGGGTGGCCGCCGGCACCACCGATGCCTACTTCCAGGCGTTCTTCGCGGCGCTCAAGCCGGGTGGCGTACTCGGCGTGGTCGATCACCGCGCCAGGCCGGGCACCGGCCTGGAGGCGATGAAGACGTCCGGCTACCTGACCGAAGCCCTGGTCATCGACCATGCCACCCGCGCCGGCTTCGTGCTGGAGGCGCGCAGCGAGGTCAACGCCAATCCGAAGGACACGGCCGACCATCCGAACGGCGTGTGGACGCTGCCGCCGACCAATCGCCACGACCCCGGCGACGCCGCGAAGTACGCGGCCATCGGCGAAAGCGACCGGATGACCCTGCGCTTCCGCAAGCCCGCCCGCTAGCAAACACGCGCACCGCGTATTGCCCGCCGCGCGCGCGGCGGGCAGCGGTGGTCCACGATGCCCTTTCGCTCCGCCCGCCGGCCATGCTGATCGCGTTCAACAAGCCGTATGGCGTGCTCTGCCAGTTCACGGACGATGCCCATGGACGGGCGAGTGCCGCGCGCGCAGGACGCGCAGAAGCGGCCCGCAGCACGCCGGCGCGGCCCACGCTGGCCGGCTTCGGCCTGCCACCCGGCGTGTATCCGGCGGGTCGCCTCGATTCCGATTCCGAAGGCCTGCTGCTGCTCACCGACGACGGGTCGCTGGCGCATCGGCTCACCGACCCGCGGCACAAGCAACCCAAGGTCTACCTCGCCCAGGTCGAGGGCGATCCGTGCGATGCGCAGCTGCAGGCATTGCGCAACGGCGTGCAGCTCAACGACGGTCCGACCCTCCCGGCGCAAGCGCGACGCATCGACACGCCAGCGCTGTGGCCGCGCGATCCACCGGTACGCATGCGCAAGACCGTGCCCGACGCGTGGCTGGAACTGACCCTGCGTGAAGGCCGCAACCGGCAGGTCAGGCGGATGACCGCGGCGGTCGGCCTGCCGACCCTGCGGCTGGTACGGATCGCCGTGGGCGGGCACCTGCTGGCGGGACTGGCGCCCGGCCAATGGCGGGACATTTGCGCGGGTTGAGCCGAAAGCTGAATGCTTCAGCTTTGTACTTTGGTCGGGCTATCCTGCCGGCGGGCCCTTTGTTAACGTCGCCACCGCCGATTCGGCGTGGGGAACGCTTTTCGGATGCCGCATCAGATTCCAAGAACCGGCCGGATCCTGGTCGTCGACGACCAGGCCGCCAACGTGCGCGTGGTCACCGCGCTGCTGGAACGCCACGGTTACGCCGTCACCGCCGCCAGCAATGGCAAGGATGCGTTGCAGGCCGCGACCGGCGAAGTCCCCGACCTGCTGCTGCTGGACATGATGATGCCGGGCATGGACGGGTTCGAGCTGCTCGCCGCGCTGCGCGAACTGCCCGGTTTCCGCCAGGTGCCCACCGTGTTCCTGACCGCCGCCCAGGATCGCGACCTGCTGCTGCGCGCATTCGAGGCCGGCGCGGTCGACTACGTCACCAAGCCGTTCATGCCCGAGGAATTGCTGGCACGGGTCAGTGCGCACCTGGGCCTCAAGCTCACCCGCGACCGCCTGGAACGGGTCGCCCGGGAGCGCCAGGAGCTGGTCAACCTGGTCGCGCACGATCTCAAGAACCCGCTGACCAGCGTGCTGTTCGCCACCGAGATGCTGGCGCTGCCGGACTGCAAGCCGGAGCGCGTCCCGCGCTACATCGAGATCATCGATGGCAGCACCCGCGACGCACTCGGCTTCATCCGCAATTACCTGGAAGGGCAGGAACGCGCGGCCAGCAGCAAGGCCGCTGCGGTCGCCACGCCCTGCACCTGGATGGGCGAAACCCTGGGTTGGCTGGCGGCGCGGTATGAACTGCAGCTGGAAGCCAAGGGCCTGCGCCTGCAGGTCGCTCCGCTGGAACGCGACGCCAGCGTGGCCATCGACGGCCTGGTGCTGCGCCAGGTCGCCGAGAACCTGGTCACCAATGCCCTGAAGTACGCGCGCGACGGCGGCGAACTGGAACTGCTTGCCCGGCCCGGTGCGCCCGGGTTCTGGCAACTGGTCACGCAGGATCGCGGCCCCGGCATTCCACCGGCGCGGCAGCGCGAACTGTTCAAGCCGTTCCATCGCCTGACCGAGGTCGATCCGGCCAATGGCCTGTCCAGCGGCTTGGGCCTGTCGCTGGCCAAGCAGATCATCGGCAATGCCGGTGGCCAGCTCTGGTACGAGGACCGCGAAGGCGGCGGCGCGCGTTTCGTGATCGAACTGCCCGAAGCCGCCTCCAGCCCCTCCGCCGGCTGATCAGTCGGCGGTCTGTTCCGCTGCCGGCGGCTTGCGGCGCGTGCGCGACGACGCCTTGCCGCGCTTGGCCTCGACCCGCGTCGCGGTGCCTTCGATCGGTGCACCGGCGGCCTGCTTCTTCGCACGCTGCCGCGCGGCCAGCCACAGCAGGCCGGCACCGGCGATCGCGGCACCCGCCAACACCGGGTTGCGCCGCACGAACTTGCCCGCGATCCGGGTGCCGGTGCGCACCGCGCCGAGGGCGGCGCCGGTTTCGACCCATTGCATCGCCTTGCCCGGCACGGCCTTGCGGATGCCGTCGCCCAGTTCGCCGATCAGTTCCAGCGCGCGATCCTGCGCATTGCCCAGCTTGCTCATGGTGGTGCCTCGGATGGTGGGGTGACAGTTGCAGGAAGTCTCTGCAGCGCGGTGTTCATGGCGCGTGAGCGGGGTTGCGGATGGTTCAGCCTGAGGCCGCGCATCCCGGCGTTGGCCGGGATGCCGACAAGAGCATGACAGCAAGCAGGAGGTCTCAGGTGCCCCTGGGCTTCGCCCGATGCGTCGCCACCGCGTTCCACGGATCATCGGGCCACGGGTGCCGCGGGTAGCGCCCCTTCATTTCCTTGCGCACCTCCGGATAGGTGCGCTCCCAGAAGCCGGCCAGGTCCTGGGTGACCTGCAGGGGCCGCCCGCCCGGGGAAAGCAGGTGGATGGTCAGCGCGATGCGCCCACCGGCGATGCGCGGCGTCTGCGCCAGGCCGAACAGTTCCTGCAGCTTCACCGCCAGCACCGGCGATGCCGGTTCGCCGTGGTCGTCGAGTGCGTAGGCGATCGCGCGCTGCATGCCGGAGGGGACGTCGATGCGCGTCGGCGCGAGCTGGTCGATGCGTTGGCGCAGGTTCCAGTCGACGGCGGATTTCAGCGCTTCGGCCAGCGCCGATTCGTCGAGCGCATCCAGCCGGGTCTTGCCGGCGAAGGCCGGCATCAGCCACGCGTCGAGCGAGGACAGCAGCGCGGCATCCGACAGGTCCGGCAACCCGAGCTCCGGCATCCACGCACGCAGGCATTGCACGCGGACGCGCCATTGCGACAACGCCTCGGTCCACGGCAATGCCGTCAATCCGAGGTCGCGCACGGCGTCGGTCAGCGCGCGCGCCGCCAGCGCCGGATCGACGCGCCCGGCCGGCTTGCTCGACAGCACGATGCCGTCGAAGCGGGCGATGCGTTCGCTGGCCAGCGCGCGTCGACCCGCATCCCAGCGGACCTCGTCGCCTTCGTGGAAATGCGCGGCGAACGCTTGCCGCAGGTATGCCTCGTCGACCGGGGCGGCGCGCAGCAAGAGCGCGTCCCTCGCCTCGAAGCGCAACTCGCTGGCGACCAGCCACGGCTCGCCATGCACCGCGGAATCGTCGAACAGCTTCGCCATCCGCCCGTTCGCCAGCTGGTAGCGCTTCGCGTCCTGCGGATGCTGCCGGGCGATGCGGTCGGGAAAGGCATGCGCGAGCAGGTCGCCGAGGTCGTGAGCCGGCACATCCGCGGGTGGATGCGCATTGCAGCGCAAGCGGCGACGCCATTGCTTCGATGCCGCATCGATCGCCGCCAGTGCCGAGCGATTCGCGTCAGCGCCGACGCGTCCGTTGCGGAACGCGGCCAGCGCCTGCCAGCGCTCAGCGAGCGCATCGCTGCGACTGCGCAGCGGATCCCGCGCTTCGATCAATGCGGCCAAGTCGCAGGCCAGCGCGATGCGCGAGGGCTCGTTCGATACGAGCAGCATCGCCGCCAGTCGCGGATGCGTGCCCAGGGCCAGCATCCGACGGCCGCGGGCGGTGATCGCGTGCCTCGCATCGAGCGCGTCGAGCCGTCGCAGCAAGTCGCGCGCCGCGGCCAGTGCGCCGGTCGGTGGCGGATCGACGAAGCGCAAGGCATCGCTGCCCCAGGCCGCGAGTTCGAGCGCGAGCGAGGCCAGCTCGACCTGGGCGATCTCCGGCCGCCGCTGCGGCTCCAGCCGTTGCGACTGCGGCCACAGCCGATACGCGAAGCCCTCGGCGACGCGACCCGCGCGACCCGCACGCTGGTCGGCGGAAGCCTGCGAGATCGACACCACGTCCAGCCGCGCGAAGCCGCTGTTGGGATCGAAGCGCGGCTCGCGGGCGAGACCGCTGTCGATCACCACGCGCACGCCGGGCAAGGTCACCGACGATTCCGCGACATTGGTCGCCAGCACCACGCGACGCCGGCCATCGGTGGCGGGTTGGAGCACGCGGGTCTGTTGTTCCAACGGCAGCTCTCCGTGCAAGGGCAGCACGTCGACGTCTGCAAGCTGCGATGTCGGTGGCTGGGGTGTTGCGTCGTGCGCGCCATGGCGGGCGCGCGCGCGAATCGGGGCAGGATGCCCCGACTGAGGGAAAAGCAATTCCCCAGCCGCAGGAAGCGCAGCCGCGAGGAGCCGCTCCACGTTCGCGATCTCGCGCTGGCCGGGCAGGAACACCAGCACGTCGCCGGGATGCGTCACCAGCGCCTGTTCGATCGCACGTTTGGTTTGGTGCTCGATCGCTTCCTCGCGGCGCGCGGGGAAGTGCGCGATCTCGACCGGATAGCTGCGGCCGGCGCTGCTCAGGCGAGGGGCATCCAGGAACGTCGCGAGGCGCTCGCCATCCAGCGTCGCCGACATCACCACGATCCGCAGGTCGTCGCGCAAGCCCGATTGCACATCGAGCGCGAGCGCCAACCCGAGGTCGCCGGCGAGATGGCGTTCGTGGAATTCATCGAACAGCAGCGCGCCGACGCCTTCCAGCATCGGATCGTCCTGCAGCATGCGGGTGAGGATGCCTTCGGTGACCACCTCGATGCGGGTGTTCGGGCCGACTTTGTTCTCGAAACGGATCCGGTAACCGACGGTCTCGCCGACCGCTTCGCCGAATTGCTTCGCCATGAAACCAGCGGCCGCGCGCGCCGCGACCCGGCGTGGTTCCAGCATCACGATCTTCTGCCCACGCAGCCAGTCGGCATCCAGCAACGCCAGCGGCACCTGTGTGGTCTTGCCCGCGCCCGGCGGCGCTTCCAGCACCAGCCGCGGATGATCCTGCAGCGATCCGCGGATCGCCGGCAGCAGGGATTGGATCGGGAAAGCGTTTTCACTCATGCGACTAGGCTAACCGCCCGCAGCCACGGTGCACTGCGGTATGACTTTCGTCACATTTCCGGGGCAAGATCGCGCCACTTTTTGCCGCGAGAGTCCCCCGTGTCGCCACGCCCCGTCCGTTCCCGCCGCGCCTGGTTGTCCTGCGCCGCGCTCGCCCTTGCCTTCGTCGCCGCGCCCGCCTCGGCCGATGTCTTCATCAACGAGATCCACTACGACGACGCGACCTCGTCCGGCGACACCGGCGAACGCATCGAAGTGGTCGCCACCGCCGGCGAGACCCTGAGCGCCTATCGCATCTATCTCTACAACGGTTCCACGCCGTCGGCCGCGGTGACCTACGACAACGACCTGGTGCCCGCCGGCAGCCTGGTCTCCTGCGGCGCGCAGGTGCGGATCGCCACCGTCAGCTATGCGAGCAACGGCATCCAGAACGGGCCAAACGATGGCATCGCCCTGGTCAATGGCGCCGGCCAGGTCGTGCAGTTCATCAGCTACGAAGGCGTGATCAAGGCGAGCAACGGCCCCGCTGCCGGCCGCACCAGCGTGAACCTGCCGGTGTCCGAATCCGGTTCCGATGCGGCCGGTCGTTCGCTGCGGCTCACCGGCAGCGGCACCACCTACGCCAACTTCAGCTGGCAACCTGCGGCGACCGCGAGCTTCGGGTCCTGCAACGCAGGCCAGACCTTCGCCGCGCCGAATCCGCCGCCGGTGGTGACTTCGACCACGCCGGTCGCCGGCGCCACCGATTTCCCCGCCGCGGGCAACCTGGCGGTCGGCTTCAGCGAATCCGTGAGCCTGGCCAGCGGTGCGTTCACCCTCGCCTGCAGCACCTCCGGCAACGTCGCCCTTACCCACGCCACCAGCGGCGCCAGCTTCCCCATCAGCACGAACACCGCGCTGCATGGCGGCGAGACCTGCACGCTCGGCGTGGTCGCCAGCAAGGTGACGGACGCTGGCGGTGCCAAGCCGGTCGCCAACACCACGGTGGCGTTCACCGTCGCTGCCGCCGGCCCGACCGGCTACTACAGCCACGTCAACACCAGCAGCCCGTCGCAGTTGCGCTGCTCGCTGCACGACACCATCAAGGGCCACACCGCCTATCCCTACAGCGGCGGCACCACCAATACCTGGACGATCCTGGAGATCGCCGACGAGGATCCGAACAACAGCGGCCGCATCCTCGATGCCTACCGCAACCGCAGCTACCTCAAGGTCACCGAACGCGCCAGCAGCGGCAGCGGCCTGCGCTACAACCGCGAGCACACCTGGCCGAACTCGCTGGGCTTCGGCTCCGCCACCGGCAACCTGGGCCTGCCGTATGCGCCGTACACCGACACCCACATGCTCTACCTCACCGATGCCACGTGGAACGCGGACCGCGGCAACAAGCCGTATGCCGATTGCAGCAGCAGTTGCGGCGAGCGCGTGACAGAAGCCAACAACGGCGTCGGCGGCGGCAGCGGCGTGTATCCGGGCAACTCCAACTGGGTGCAATCCCCGGACGGCAATACCGGTTCGTTCCAGGTCTGGGGCAAGCGCAAGGGCGACATGGCGCGCGCGGTGCTGTACATGGCGATCCGCTACGAAGGCGGCGTGGATCCGAACACCGGGCAATCCGAGCCCGACCTGGAACTCACCAACGACCGCAGCAAGATCGTCATCACGTCCGCGTCGCCGGCGTACATGGGCCTGCTCTCGACGCTGCTGGCCTGGCACGCGGCCGATCCGCCGGACGCCGCCGAGCGCGACCGCAACGAAGTCATCCAGAGCTTCCAGGGCAACCGCAACCCCTTCATCGACCACCCCGAGTGGGCGACGAATGCGCTGTTCACCTCGACCAAGCCGGCGACCTGCCAGTTGAACTGAGGGCCGAAAAACGGCGGCATCGGCGGCGAGACCGTCGGATGGTTCGCGTAGCGGCATTTCGAGCCGCGTAGCGAACCGTCCGGCGGTAGGCGACGCCGAGGCGGGAGACTTCACGCTCTTACAATGCGCGAATGAACCTCATCGACATCGGCGCCAACCTCACCCACGACAGCTTCGACCGCGACCGCGACGCGGTCCTGCAGCGCGCACGCGATGCCGGCGTGGCCCGGATGATCATCACCGGCGCCAGCCGCGAGCATTCGCCGAAGGCGCTCACCCTGGCGCAGGCGCATCCCGGCGCATTGTTCGCCACCGCCGGCGTGCACCCGCACCACGCGGTGGAATACACCGAGGAATGCGACGCCGAGATGCGCGCGCTGCATGCGCATCCCGAAGTCGTCGCGGTCGGCGAATGCGGGCTGGATTTCTTCCGCGATTTCTCGCCGCGGCCGGCGCAGCGCAAGGCGTTCGAACGCCAGCTGCAGATCGCGGTGGAGACGCAGAAGCCGCTGTTCCTGCACCAGCGCGATGCCCACGCCGACTTCATGGCGATGATGAAGAACTTCGACGGCAAGCTTGGCCCGGCGGTGGTGCACTGCTTCACCGGCAGCCGCGAGGAACTGTTCGACTACCTCGACAACGACTGGCACATCGGCATCACCGGCTGGCTCTGCGACGAACGTCGCGGCCAGCACCTGCGCGAGATCGTCGGCAATATCCCGGCGCATCGGCTGATGGTCGAAACCGACGCGCCCTACCTGTTGCCGCGCACATTGAAACCGATGCCGAAGGACCGACGCAACGAGCCGGCCTTCCTGCCGCACATCGTCGAGGAACTGGCGCGCGATCGCGGCGAGGACGTGGCCATCGCGGCGGCCAACAGCGCGGCCACGGCTGCCGCGTTCTTCCGCTTGCCGGGTGCGTGAACGGCATACCGCATCGACCCGTGCGCTCGTCCCGTCGCCGCGATGGGTCCTTCCTGCCTGGTCAATGGTGCCCGTGTCCGCCTTCGTCCTGCTCGGCGATGCCGCGCACGGCGAACGCCACCGGCAGGCGGCCGGCATCGCGGAACACCAGCGTCGCCTGCAGTTGTTCGCCGGCTGTGGCGTGGCGCACGGGTTCGATGAACATCGCATGGTCGCCACCGGGCGCAAGCACGACGGTCTGGCCGGCCGGGATCGGCACGCCCTCCACCAACTGGCGCATCCGCATCACGCCATCCTCGTGACGCATCGTGTGGAGTTCCACGCGCTTCGCGGTCGGGCTTTCGATGCGGATCAGCTGGTCGTCGCGGTTGCCCTTGTTCTGGATGGTGACGAAGCCGGCGGCGACGGTCGCGGTGGGCGGGATTTCCCGCGACCACGGCACCGAGACCACCAGGTCGCCGATGCGTTGGTGGTCCTGCTGCGCGCAACCGGCCAGCAGGAAAAGCGAAAGACAAATCAGCAACGACTTCATCGGTCGGTCTCCGTGGGTTCGAGGGAAGGAATGCCGTCATCGAGCAAGGTGATGGGATGCGGGTCGGCCACGCGCGTCGTGCACCAGGCGGCACCCAGGAACACGCCCCAGGCCATCACCCACGCCGAAACCGCGAACAGGAACAGCACCGGCAGGTTCATGCGCGCTTGCTCCGGCAATTGGCGAAGTGCGCCCATGCGTTTTCGGCCAGCCACAGCAGCGCGGCGGACAGCGCGAGCAGCGGCAGCACCAGGAACCCGACGAGCGCCAGCACGCGCAACCACCAGGGCCATGGACGCTGGCTCGGCGGCGGCACGCCCAGCGAACGCGCGGGCTTGCGTCGCCACCACGCCATCGTGCCGGTGACGCACAGCCACGCGAGTGCCAGTGCGAATGCGGTGTTGACCCAGCGGCCGGATCGCCCGAAGTAGTCGGCTTCGTGGAGCTTCACGCCGGTCGCCACGGTCTTCGCCATCAACGGGAAACTCGACCAGCCGGCATCGTCCAGCACCTGCGCATTCGCGCGGTCGAGCAACAGGTAGCGCTCGTCTGAGGCGTTCGCCGCCACGCTTCGCAGCGACACCGCCGAGCCCGGCGGGCCGTCGACCATAGTGAACATCAGGTCGCCGGCCATCCCGCGCGAGCGCGCCTGCTCCAGCATCTGCTGCAGGCTGCCCACCTCCGTGGCGGCCTCGCCCGCGAACACCGGCGCGAAACCCGCCGCGCGTGGGCCCTGCTGGCCCAGCGCCTGTTGCACCGGCAGCAGCACCTTGTTGCCCCAGAAGCTGGTCCAGGGCAACGCGGTGAACAGGAACAGCACGATCAGCAGCGAGAACCACACCGCCACGCAAGCGTGCAGGTCGCGCCAGAAGGTCCAGCCGCCGCTGCGCAGGCGCGGCAACAGCGCCCGCCAGCCGCGCCCATCGCGCGGCCACCACAGGTACAGGCCGCTCAGCACCATCACGATGGTCCAGCACGCGCCCAGTTCCAGCAGCCAGCTGCCGGCATCGCCCAGCGGCCAGCCGCCGTGGAGGCTGCGCGTCCAGCCGACCGGCCACGCCGCACCTTCCAGGCTGCCCAGCACGACCCCGCGGTGCGGATCGACGAACACCGCCAGCGGCAGCCCACTCGCGGCCGCGAATGTGACCTGGGTGCTGCGCGCCGGATCCACCGGCAGCAACACGTTCGCCACCTTCGCGCCCGGTTGGAAATCGCGCGCGGCCCGGAGCTGCACGTCGAGCGACACCTGTCGTGGTGCCGGCTCGACGAAGCGCAGGTCCGGGTGGCGCTGGTCGACCCACGCCTCCGACCACAGGTACAGCGTGCCGGTGGCCGATTGCCAGAGCACGAACGGAATCACCAGCAACGCGGCGAGGAAATGCCAGCGCCAGGCGCGACGCCGCATGTCGCGTCCACCCTGCAGTTGTGTGTCGATGTCCATGGCTCAGAACCGCAGCCGCAGGCCGGCGTAGACCGAGCGCGGCTCACCGGCCTGCAGGATGGCCGAGCCTGCCGACGCGCGATCCAGCACGCTGAAGACGCCGACGTACTCCCTGTCCAGCAGGTTGCGGACCTCGCCGAACACCTCCCAGCGCTCGCGCTCGAACCCGACCCGCAGCCCGAGGAGTTCGTAGGCAGCGACGCGGTAGGTATTGCTGAAGTCCGCGTAGCGCGCCCCGACCACGTCGAAGGTCGGGCCGGCGAAGAAGCCCTTGTCGTTGCGCACCATCACTTCACCGCGAATGGCATGGCGCGGCGCCGCCGGCAGGCGGTTATCGGCGTACACCGCGTCGTCGTCGAACGAGAACGCGTTGTAGGTCGCACTCAGCAGCGGTTCGATGCGATAGCCGCCACCCAGCGGGATCGCGGCTCCGAACAGCGCCTCGATGCCCGCATGCACGGTGCGATCGACGTTGGTCGACAGGCTGGTGCCGGGGGCGGCGACGTTGTCGATCGACAGGATCTCGTCGTGGATCCGCGCGTAGTACAGCGATGCATCCCACTGCCAGCGGATCGCATCGGTCGGCCCCGTGGTGTTGCCGCGCACGCCGATCTCGGCCACGGTGCCGTGCATCGCGTCGAGGGTGGCGTCGCCGCCGCGCACATCGTCCTGCAGCTCGAACGTGGTCGGCGCTTCGTACAGGCGGCTGACGCTGGCGAAGGCCTCGCTGGCCGGGGTCAGCGCGCGGATCACGCCGATGCGCGGGTTGAACGAGGCATAGTCGTCCTTCGGATGGCGCAGCACGCCGCTGGCGACATCGGTGTTGCGCACGTCGCGACCGGTGAACACGCCCTGCGCGCCGTAGACCAGGGTCCACGCGGGTGCGATCGTCCAGCGATCCACGACGAACACTTCCATGCTGTCCGAGCGGTTGTCGACGATCGTGCGCAAGCCATTGCGCTGGCCGCCGTCGTTGCGGAACAGGCCACCGCTTTCGTGCGTGTTGGCCACGTTGAGGCCAGCCAGCACATCGTGGTCGCCGAGCCTCGCGTTGTAACGGAGCATGCCGCCCCAGGTGCGCTGGTCGGTGTTCTTCAGCAGGCTGAAGACTTCCACTGGCGGCATCGGACCCGGGCCGTCGAAGTCCACCATGACCTTGTCGACGATCGGGTGGTAGAGGTCCTGGTCTTCGTACGACAGGCCGAACTCGAGGCGATTGCCGGCGTCGGGGCTCCATGTGCCCTTCACTGCGAGGCGATCGGTCTTCACGTTCAACTGGAAATTGCCGCTGATCGCCGAGGACTGCGCCTGGTACGGGTCCTGCTCGAACTGCGCGCGGGTCAACGGGCCGGCCAACTCCTCATCGCTGTCCACATGGGTGGCGAAGACGCGCAGGTCGAGGTCATCGCTGGCCTGCCAACCGGCATTCGCATACAAGCCCATGCGGTCCTGCCGGCTGTGCGCGCGATAGCCATCGCGCTGCAGGCTGTCCAGGGTGACCAGGCCATCGAGGTTGCCCGACACGCCACCCGCGGTCAGCCGTGCCGCGACCTGACCGTGGCTGCCGCCGCCCAGGAACAGCTGCATCGTCGGGCTGTTGCGCGCGGTGGGCGAGAGGAAATCGATCGCCCCGCCAAGGTTGCTCGCGCCATAGGTCAGCGCATTCGCACCGCGGGCGATCACCGCATGCCGCGCCGCCAGCGGGTCGAGGAAGCGGTTGTGGTTGTTGCCGTCGGCGGTGGTGACCGGCAGGCCGTCCTGGAACAGCTTGATGCCGTTGCTGTCGTAGTTGGTGGCATCGAGGTTGGAGCCGCGGCTGGAGATGAAGATGGCGTCGCCGCCGGTGCCGCTCTGGGTGAGGACGCCGGGCACGTAGCGCAGCGCATCCGCCATGTTGGTGACGGCGCGTTGCTCGAAGGTCTCGCCATCGACCACGGTGACGCCACCGGGGGTCAGCGCGCGCTCGGCTTCGACACCATTTTTTTCGGCGCGGACTTCGACCTTGCCCAGGGTCGCGACCTGGGGATCGGCATCATCGGAAGGGGGATCGCCGGCGAAGGCGGTGACGGGGCAAGACAGCGCGGCGAGAACGGCAAGCGACAGGCACGACGAACGCATCGCCGTGCGGGAAGGAAGGGACATGTTGGCTCCAAAGCACAAGAACGCGACACGACGGTCGCGAGGAAAGGCGTGGCTTGTGGTTCAGAGCGTGAGCGGGGGTCCCTGTGCGCCGAGTCCGCGCAGGTTGCGCGGCGTGCGTGGCGCATGGGTGCGGCGCCGGAACAGGGGTGCGATGGGCGGCAATGCCAGCAGCCCGCACAACAGCAAGAGCAGCAACGGCAGCGGCGTGACCAGGCTGCAATAGCCGCAGGCATCGCCGGGCTCGTGCGGATGCGGGGCGGGGTGTTCGTCGCCACCGAAGCCGGCGGCATCGCTGCCGAGCAACGGTGCGATCAGGCGGGTCTGCAGGCCCGCGGAGGTGCACATCTGCAGCGCACGCAGCACCGCGCCATTGGCATCCGGCAGCGTGGCCAGCGAACGGCTGATGGTGGGCGCGAGCGCCATCAGCAACATGGCCGCCAGGGCCAGTCGCGCCATCAGGTTGCGGAAGGTAGTGGAGCGGATCACCCGCGCATTCTACGCCCGGGCGACGACGATCAGCTGCGCAGGCCGACGCCGCGCTTCAACAGCCACAGCGCCAGTGCGCCGAGCACGCCGACGAAACCCAGCATCAACCCATACGCCGTCCACATCGACACGTCGCTGACGCCGAGCAGGCCGTAGCGGAAGGCATTGACCATGTAGAAGATCGGGTTGGCGTGGGTGGCGGCCTCGGCCCAGCCGGGCAGCAGCTTGACCGAATAGAACACGCCACCGAGGTAGGTGAGCGGAGTCAGGATGAAGGTCGGGACGATGGCGACGTCGTCGAACTTCTTCGCGTACACCGCGTTGATGAA
>DAOOCX010000008.1:0-17321 GCA_035408605.1 Thermomonas sp.
CGCCGATCCCGGTCGACTACCTGCTGCGCAACGTCAACGGCCAATGGAAACTGTTCGACGTGCTGGTCGAAGGCATTTCCTATGTGCAGGCGTTCAAGAACCAGTTCGCGGCGCCGCTGACCCGGATGTCGATCCGCCAGGTCGCCGCCGACCTGCGCGCAGGCCGCATGCAGGCCGCGCCCGCCCCGGGCAAGAAAGCCAAGTGATCGAAGCCGCGTCCCGCGTGCATCGCGACGGCGAACGGCTGGTGCTTTCCGGCGCACTCGACCGTGATGCCGCCACCCTGTCGTGGTCACGGGCGGTCGCAGCGGCGGACGGCGCACGGATCCTGGACGTGAGCGCAGTGACCTCAGTCGACAGCGCGGGGCTGGCGATGCTGGTCGCGCTGGCCGAACGCATGCAGGATGCGCGCATCGAGGGCGCGCCAGCCCGCATGTCCGACCTGCAGGCGGCGTATCGCCTGCGCCCCACCCTGGCCTTCGACGATGGCCGCTGATGTTCGTGCAAAGGATGGTCCGATGATGCGGTTGCGTTCCCTCGCCCTGTTGCTGATGTGCGCGCTCGCGAGTGCGTGCGCCACCACCGGCCATCGCACTGCGGATACGGCCACCTCGCCGGACGCGCCCGTGATCGCGGACGACGTCGCCGCAGCCGACCCGTCCATGCCCTCGGTTGTCGGCGATGTCGAGCCGGCGATGTCGAAGGCGTCCGTCATCGCGGACGCCACCCAGGCGCAAGATGCAGGCACCGACGCCACGACGGGCGATGCCGAAGCGGACTTCGCCGCGATCTATGGCGCGCCCGGCAACGACAACCGCGCCGCCATGGGCGGCATGCCGGCACCGGCGGTCTATGACCCGTGGGAGAAGGTCAACCGCCGCGTGCATGCGTTCAACATGGCGGTGGATCGCGGCCTGGCGAAGCCGCTGGCGCGTGCCTACATCGCGGCGGTGCCACGACCGATGCGGGTCGGCGTTGGCAACTTCTTCAACAACCTCGGCCAACCGGTCACCGTGGTCAACAGCCTGCTGCAAGGCGATCCGCGCGGCGCAGGCAACGCGCTGGGCCGGTTCCTGGTCAACAGCACGGTCGGCATCGGCGGGCTGTTCGACGTCGCCACCAAGGCGAACATCCCGCGCCGCGGCGAAGACTTCGGTCAGACCCTGGCGGTCTGGGGCTGGCAGCGTTCGCGCTACCTGGAGCTCCCCTTGCTGGGACCCCGCACGGTGCGCGACCTCATCGGCATGGCCGGCGATGCGCGCCTGCGCCCGGTGCAGTACGTCGAAGACGACAAGACCCGCGTCTTCCTGCAGGGGCTGCAGCTGGTCGACCTGCGGGCGAAACTGCTGCCGCTCGAAGGCCTGATGCGCGATGGCGCGGTGGACGAATACGTGCTGTTCCGCGACCTGTGGATGCAGCGGCGCAACTACCAGATCCAGCAGGACGGACGCTCGCCCGATGCACCTGCCGCGGACGAAACGATGGTACCGGCAGATCCTGCCGACTGACACGCGATCCGTGATCCGTGATCCGTGAAAAAGAAGGCCGCCCGAGGGCGGCCTTCTTCATTGGGTCTGGCGAATGACGCCGACCGACCGGGCTCAGCGGCCGTCGCGGTCCAGGTCGCCCGGCATCGCACGCTCGATGTGATGCCAGCCGTCGCGCACCGCGCTGCGGGCTTCGTTCCAGGCCAGGCGCGACTCCGCCTTGGTGGTGTCCCAGTTGCGCTCGAGGTCGGTTTCCACGTCCTCGAACTTGCGGCCCTGGTACTGGCCGTAGGTGTCATAGCCGTACTTGTAAGCCGGCTCGTAGTCGCGCCACTCGCTGCCGCTGATGTAGTACGGGGTGGTCTTGTAGGACTTCTCGAAGTGGGTGGTGTATTCGGTCGGGTTGACCGCTTCGGCCACCGCGCCGCCGCCCTTCGCGCCCAGCGCGCCGCCGGCGATCGCGCCGACCACGGTACCGACCGGGCCGGCCGCCGAACCCACGGCAGCGCCTGCGATCGCACCCGCAACCGCGCCCGTGCCTTCACCGATGCTGTGATCCTTCTTGACGTTCATGTAGTGCTCCTTGGTGTGGGGTTCGCCGGCGCTCCATGCGTCGGACGTGGCCAAGGATGGCGATGGACGCGTGTTGTCCGCGTCATGCGCGCGTGAGCGCGTCGTGCACCTTCATGAAGCCATCAGGGTTGTGAGTCCTGCCATGCCGCATGCATGGCAGCATCGAGGCACTCAGGATTCGTCGGTGTCCACGTCATCGTCGATGCCCAGCAACGGCTGGCTGTCGCTGCCTGGCAGCGATTCGACACCCTTCAACTTGCGCTCGATCTGGCGTGTGCGCACGCCTGCCTGTTTCAGGCTGTTCTGTACCGTGTTGAGCTGCTTGTCCGCACTTTCCAGCACGGTTGCGAACTTGCCGAACTCGCTCTTCACCGCACCGAGCAGTTGCCAGACTTCGCTGGAGCGCTTTTCGATGGCCAGGGTGCGGAACCCCATCTGCAGGCTGTTCAACAATGCCGCCAACGTGGTGGGGCCCGCGATCACGATGCGATGGTGTTGCTGCAGGGCATCGACCAGGCCAGGCCGGCGGATCGCTTCGGCATACAAGCCTTCGGTCGCCAGGAACAGTACGGCGAAATCGGTGGTGTAGGGCGGCGCCACGTATTTCTCGTTGATCGACTTGCCCTGGATCTTGATCGCGCGCTCCAGTTGCAGTGCGGTCGTTCGCATCGCATCCGTGTCGCCTCGCTCCTGTGCGTCCAACAGGCGTTCGTAATCCTCACGCGGGAATTTGGCGTCGATCGGCAACCAGACCGGGGTGCCACCGTCCTGCTGCCCGGGCAGGCGAATCGCGAAATCCACCGTTTCATTGCTGCCCGGTCGCACTTTCACGCCGCGTGCGAATTGCTCGGCCGTCAGGATTTGTTCCAGCAGGTTTTCCAGCTGGATTTCACCCCAGCCCCCGCGGTCTTTCACGTTGGTCAGCACCCGCTTGAGGTCGCCGACACCGGCCGCCAAGGTCTGCATCTCGCCCAAGCCGCGCTGCACGGCCTCAAGGCGTTCGGACACCAGCTTGAACGACTGTCCGAGGCGCGCTTCCAGCGTGCTCTGCAGCTTCTCGTCGACGGTGGCACGCATCTGCTCGAGCTTCTGGGCGTTGTCCGCCTGCAGTGACTTGAGTTGCTGTTCCAGCGTGGCGCGCATCTCGCCGATGCGCAGTTCGTTGCGCTGGGTGAGCTCCTGCAATTTCTGGCCGAGCGCATCTGCATGCCGTTGCTGCTGCTCGCTGGCTTCGCTGCGCGCCTTGCGTGCGTCTTCGGTCAGCGCCGCGCGCAATTCATCCAGGCGCGCATCGGTGCGCAGGGTGAAATCGTCCAGGCGCTGGTCGGTGCGTGCGGCGACCGCCTGCAACTGCCCGCCGAACCCATCGATGCGCTGGCCCTGCTGCAGCGCGAAGCCATCCAGTTGCTCGCGCAGTTCGCCGCGGCCGGCACGCTGCTCGTCGCGCAACAGGCCGCCGATGCGCTCTTCCGGACGACGCAACACGAGCACGGCCAACAGGCCGATCGCCGCCAGCACGGCGATCAGCAACACAACGAGCAGGAGCGTGGTCGAGTCCATCGCGCCAGTGTAGCGGCGACGGTCGCAGCGCCTGCGACCTCAGGCCGCGGTCACCCCGAACAGATGGCCGATGCCGGCGGTCACGCCCAGGGCCACGGCGCCCCAGAACAGCACGCGCAAGGCACCCTTCACCATCGATGCGCCGCCCAGCCATCCCGCCAACGCGCCCAGCACCGCGAGCAGGAGCAGCGTGACCACGGTGATCGCGGCCGACAAGCCGCCACCGCGCCACTGCCACGCCAGCAACAGCGGCGGCAACGCGCCCGTGGCGAAGGCCGCGGCCGAGGCCAGCGCCGCCTGCACCGGCCGCGCCGCGAACGCCTGGCTGATGCCCAGTTCGTCGCGCAGGTGGGCCCCCAGGGCGTCGTGCGCCGTCAGCTGTCGCGCCACCTGCTGCGCCAGCGCCTTGTCCAGTCCGCGCTGGACGTAGATATGGGTCAGCTCCGCCAGCTCCGCTTCGGGCGCGCTTTCAAGTTCAAGCCGCTCCTTGGCGGTGTCGGCGGCCTCGGTATCGGCCTGCGAGCTCACCGAGACGTATTCGCCGGCGGCCATCGACAAGGCGCCGGCGGTGAGCGCCGCCACGCCGGTGAGCAGGATCACCTGCGGGGTTGCATCGGCGGACGCCACCCCGACCAGCAACGCGCTGGTCGAGATCAGGCCATCGTTGGCGCCGAGGACCGAGGCGCGCAGCCAGCCGATGTGTTCGCTGCGGTGGCGTTCGTGGTGCGGGGTGGAGAGCTTGGCCATGTCAGTCCAGTACGCGGCAGAACACCGCCTTGAGATAGCGCGATTCCTGTACCTGCGCCAGCCACGGGTGGTCGGGGCCGGCTCCGGCGACCTTCAGCACCTGCACCGTGCGTCCCGCATAGAACGCGGCGCGGCGGAGCATGTCGGTGAACTGCTCCTCGCTGACCAGGCCGGTGCAGCTGAAGGTGGCGAACAGCCCTCCCGGCTTGACCACCGCCAGCGCCGCCTTGTTCATGTCCAGGTATTTCTTCAGCGCCTGGATAACCTGTTCGCGGTCGCGGGTCATCTTGGCGGGATCGAGGATGACCACGTCGAAGCGTTCGCCGTTGTTCGCCGCGTCGCGCAGCCACGGGAAGATGTCGGCCTGGATGAAGCGCGGCTTGCGGCTTCCGATCAGCGCGCTGTTGAGGTGGGCGTTCTCGCGGGCGAGGTCGAGCACCGCCGCGTCGATGTCGATGCCGACCACCTCACTCGCACCGCGTGCCGCCGCGTACACGCCGAAGCCGCCGGTGTTGCAGCACAGGTCGAGCACGCGCTTGCCGGCGCACAGGCGCGACAGCCATTCGCGGTTCTCGCGCTGGTCGGCGAAGAAGCCGGTCTTGTGCGCGCCCGCGGGGTCGGCGCGGAAGTGGATGCCGTGCTCGGTGACCGTGGCCGGTTGCGTGCCCAGGGTGGGCTTGTAGTCGAAGCTCTCCTGCTTCTGCACGTGCTCGTCGGCGAAGCTGTGGAAGCGGCAGCCGGGGAAATGCTCGCGCAGGGCGTTGAAGATCCATTCGCGATGGCGGTAGGCGCCGGCGCTGAAGAACTCGACCACGATCAGGTCGTCGTAGCGATCCACCACCAGGCCGCTGATGCCGTCGCCCTCGCTGTGGACCACGCGCCACGCATTCGACACGTCATCCAGCCTGAGGAACTCGCGGCGCAGCCGGATCGCCTCGCCGATCTTGCGGCTGAACCAGCCGGCATCGACCTCGACATCCGGGTCGGTCTCCAGCATGCGCAGGGCGATCCGCGAGTGGCCGTTGTAGAAGCCGCGGCCGATCCAGACGCCGTCCACGCCCACCACGTCCACGATGCTGCCCGGCTTGGGCCGTTGCGCGGGCTTCTCCACCAGGCGCTGGAAGATCCACGGGTGGGTGGAATGCCAGGCGTTCTTGAGGCGGACGACGGGGAGCGGTTCGGCCATGGGACTGCCTTTTGACATGCGGCTAACGAAGTTCGGGTATTGTCGCCCAAGAAGGGGAGTAACTCCGCGCACGGCCGTCGTCATTACGGATCCCAGGATCCCGGCACCGTGGCAGGCCTGGCGCCTGTGAGTGAGACCTTCGCCGAACGGCGAAGCGCGCTCTTCTTCCATGTGCCCTGCATGGACGCCTCCGCCGGTTCCCACGGTGGAGTGCGCTATGGAATCGATCGGTACCCCTTTCCTCTGGCTGATGTTCGCCGGGGTTGTCGTGGTCGCGTTGCTGGTGGACCTGGTGCTGATGCGCCACGGCGGCCCGCACAAGGTGACGTTCAAGGAGGCGACCTGGTGGAGCCTGGGCTGGGTCGCGCTGGCGCTGGCCTTCAATGCCTGGCTGTGGTGGTACTCGGGACAGCAACTCGGCGACGCCGAAGGCAACCGCATCGGCATGGAATTCCTCACCGGCTACCTGGTGGAGAAGTCGCTGGCGGTCGACAACATCTTCGTGTTCCTGATGATCTTCACCTACTTCGCTGTTCCCGAGGAGCAGAAGCAGCGGGTGCTGGTGATCGGCATCATCGCGGCCATCGTGCTGCGCGCCATCCTGATCTTCGCCGGTGCGTTCCTGCTGGCCAAGTTCCACTGGATCCTCTACGTGTTCGGCGCGTTCCTGCTGCTGACCGGCATCAAGATGATCATGGCCGCCGGCAAGGCGCCCGACCTGGAACAGAACCCGCTGCTGCGCTGGCTGACCGGGCATGTGCCGATGACCCGCAGTTACCAGGGCAGTGCGCTGTCGATCCGCGAAGGCGGCAAGCGGCTGTACACCCCGTTGTTCATCGTGATCGTGATGATCGGCATCACCGACGTGATCTTCGCGGTGGACTCGATCCCGGCGATCTTCGCGATCACCGACGACCCCTTCATCGTGCTGACATCGAACGTGTTCGCAGTGCTCGGCCTGCGCGCCATGTTCTTCCTGCTGCAGGGGATGGCCGACCGCTTCCACCTGCTGCCTTACGGGCTGGCGCTGGTGCTGATGTTCATCGGCGTCAAGATGCTGCTGGTCGATGTCTACAAGATCCCGATCGGGCTGTCGCTGGGCATCGTGGCCGCGACCATCGGCACCACCATCGCCCTGAGCCTGCTGCGTCCGCCGCCGCCGGCACGCTGACGGCACGCTCGGTTCCATCGATGCAAGCACCGCCCACCCGGGCGGTGCTTGCTTTCGAGCGGTCGCGCCCCAGTTCGATGGCATGTCCACGTCACTGACCACCGAGCAACAACGCCTGGCCGACCGCAGCCGGTTGCGCCGCGCGTTGAACGCCAGCCTCGGCTTCGTGCTGCTGCTGGCGGCCTGCTTCGCGGCCCAGCACGGCTTCGACTTCCGGTTCCTCACCGTGACCCCGCGCAGCGTCGAAGGCCTGCTCGGCGTGCTGGCCGCGCCCCTGCTGCATGGCTCGATCGAGCACATCGTCGCCAACGGCATCGCCTTGCTGATGCTGGGCACGCTGGCCGGCACCGTGTATCCGAAGGCGACATTGCGCGCATTGCCATTGTTGTGGATCGGCTCCGGGCTGGGCGCCTGGGTGCTGGGCAACCCCGGCTCGCACCACCTGGGGGCCAGCGGCGTGACCCACGGCCTGGGCTTCCTGGTGTTCGTGCTGGGCCTGCTGCGGCGCGACCGCGCGGCGATCGCCGCCGGCATGCTGGCCTTCCTGTTCTACGGCGGCATGCTGATGACGATCCTGCCGCGCGAGGCCGGCGTGTCCTGGGAGTCGCACCTGGGTGGCGCGATCGGTGGCGTCATCGCAGCCTTCCTGTTCCGGCGCGCGGATCCGCAGGCCGACAAGCCGAAGTACAGCTGGGAGATCGAGGAAGAACTGGCCCGGGAACAGGGCGACGCCGACCGCGCGATGTACGAGACCGATGCACCGCGCGACGTGCCGGTGCTGTGGCATCGCGATGCCGCGCAGGCGGAGCGCGGCAAGGTGTTGCCGTTCCGCCGCCCGGGGGAATGAATTACCTGCCGGCGAGCACGGCCGCGCCCAGCTGGCGGTCGTGCCAGCGCGACAGCACCAGCAGGGACGTGGCCGCGCCGCACAGGCACAGGAACATGTCCCACTGGGTGTCCCAGACATCGCCCTGGGTGGCGAGGAAGGCGTCGGCTTCGCCGCCGTAGACCAGCGCGGCCCACCATTCGATCAGTTCGAAGAAGGCGCTGAAACTGAGGCAGGCCGCCAGCACCAGGTAGACCAGCCAGCCGCCGCGGCGCAACGGGGTGAGCCGCAGCAGCAGCTCGCGGGCCAGGATCGCCGGCACGAAGCCCTGCATCAAGTGGCCCAGGCGATCCCATGGGTTGCGCTCCGTGCCCAACAGGTCCTGCAACCAGAACCCGCCGGGCGTGAGTGCGTAGGTATGCGCGCCGCCGTGGATCAGCACCAGCGCATGCAGCACCAGCAACCAGCACAACAGCCGCGTAAGCGGGAACCGCGACCAGCGCCATGCGATCAGGGCCAGGCCGACCATCGCCCAGATCACTTCAAGGCACCAGGTCAGCCGATCCTTGGCGATGAGGAACGAAGCGACCAGCGCAAGCACGGTGATGCCGGCCAGCAGCCAGCGTTCGCTGCGCGTGGGCGGAAGGGCGATGGGCGGCGCGGTGGAGGTCATGCGCCGATGCTAGCGCGTGGTTCGGGCGCCGTTTCGGGAACGCGCATTAAGCTTCGCCCGCCCGCCGCGATTCGTGGCCGACACTCCGAGACCGACACGACGATGCATCGCGCCTTCGCCACCGCCCTGCTCGCCAGCCTGCTCGCCGCCTGTGCCAGCACGCCGGATGTCCGCGCTCCGGTCAGCGTGACGGTCACCGCGCCACCGCCGGTCAAGGTCGGCATCGCCCTGGGTGGTGGCGCGGCCAAGGGCTTCGCCCATATCGGCGTGATCAAGATGCTGGAAGCCAACGGCATCACCCCGGTCTATGTCTCCGGCACCAGCGCCGGCAGCGTGGTCGGCGCGTTGTACGCCAGCGGCATGGATGCGTATGCGATGCAGGAAAAGGCGTTCGCGCTGGACGAATCCAGGATCCGCGACGTCAGCCTGTTTTCCGGCGGCGTGGTCAAGGGCCAGAAGCTGCAGGACTACGTCAACGACCTGGTCGGCGGCCGCACCCTCGACAAGATGAAGAAGCCGTTCGCGGTGGTCGCGACCAACCTCGCCAATGGCGAGCGCACCGTGTTCGTGCGCGGCAATACCGGGCAGGCGGTGCGCGCCTCCAGCTCGATCCCCGGCGTGTTCGAGGCGGTGGCGATCGGCAAGGCGCATTACGTCGATGGCGGGGTCGTCAGCCCGGTGCCGGTGGATGCCGCGCGCGAACTCGGCGCCGACTTTGTCATCGCGGTCGACATCAGCAGCAAGGCCGACGGCATCGCCAGCACCACCAGCATGCTCGGCAACCTCAACCAGAGCATCCGCATCATGGGCCAGAAGCTCGGTGCGCAGGAACTCGCGCGCGCCGACATCGTGATCCGTCCGAAAGTGAACGACATTGGCCCGGCCGACTTCGCCGCGAAGAACCGCGCGATCCTGGAAGGCGAGCGCGCCGCGCAGGCCGCGCTGCCGCAGATCAGGGCGAAGATCGCCGCGCTGCAGGCCGCGCGCACGGCGAAGGCACGGCAAGCCGCGGACGCCGACGCCGCACGCCAGCGCGAGGCCGAACGCCAGGCGCGCTGCGCCAGGCAGCAAGGCTGGATGGACACACTGCGCCGCGACGACGACTGCAAGCAAGGCTGAACGCGGGCGATTTGCGCACGATCAAGAACCGGAAAACCGGCGGGCGTAAGATGAAGGGCATGAACGCGAATGCCACGCCCCGGCGCATCGAGAACGTCCAGACCGACCGCGGATCCCTGCCCGTGTACGCGACCGGCACCGTCGAGCAGCCGTGGGACAGCTACAGCGCCACCGACCACGCGGTCTGGCAGCAGCTGTACCAGCGCCAGCGCGAAATCCTGCCGGGCCGCGCCAGCGACGCCTTCCTGCACGCGCAGGACACGATGGGGATGACGCCCGACCGCATCCCGAAATTCAGCGACCTCAACCGCGTCCTCGCCGATGCGACAGGCTGGCAGATCGTCGGCGTGGAGGGCCTGCTGCCGGAACTGGTGTTCTTCGACCACCTGGCCAATCGCCGCTTCCCGGTGAGCTGGTGGATCCGCCGTCCCGACCAGGTGGACTACATCGAGGAACCCGACCTCTTCCACGACCTGTTCGGGCATGTACCGCTGCTGATGGACCCGATGTTCGCCGACTACCTGGTGGCCTA
Organism: Thermomonas sp.; assembly: GCA_035408605.1. Classification (GTDB taxonomy): domain Bacteria; phylum Pseudomonadota; class Gammaproteobacteria; order Xanthomonadales; family Xanthomonadaceae; genus Thermomonas. Next base: position 9,875 of record DAOOCX010000008.1, read on the forward strand.
CGGCAAGGGCGGGGTGAAGGCGCACGGCATCGGCCCCGAAGCGCTGATGCAGCTGGCGCGGCTGTACTGGTACACGGTGGAGTTCGGCCTGATCCGCCAGCCCGATGGCCTGCGTATCTACGGTGCCGGCATCGTCAGTTCCAAGGGCGAATCGATCCATTCGCTGGAGAGTGCGGCGCCCAACCGGATCGGCTTCGACCTGGAGCGGGTGATGCGCACCCGCTACCGCATCGACAGCTACCAGCAGACCTATTTCGTCATCGACAGCTACGAAGAGTTGATCGAAGCGACGCTGCCCGACTTCACCCCGATCTACGAGCGCCTGCGCGAGCAGGACGCGATCCCGGCCGGCAGCGTGCTCGGCACCGATGCCGTCTTCCAGCGCGGCAATGGCGAGGGTTGGGCCAGCGACGGCGACGTCTAAGGCGTCGTTGCCCGCCTCAGCATCCCGCTAGTGCCCGCTGTCCACGGGCGCCGCCCGCGGTCCGAACGCGCGCCGGGTGACGGCGCGAATGCTCAGGCCCTGCACCAGGATCGAGAACACCACCACTGCGTAGGTCATGGTCAGCAGCAGGTCGCGCGATTCCCCGCCCGGCAGCGCCAGCACCAAGGCCACCGAGATACCGCCACGCAGGCCGCCCCAGGTCAGCACTTGCCACGACCCGGCGGGCAGGCGGAACCAGCGCGGCGCCAGCGCGACCGGCACGCCCACCGCGAGCAGGCGCGCGCCCAGGGCGACGAAGACCGCGACCAGTCCCGCCAGCACGTAGGTGTCGTCGAAATCGACCAGGACGATCTCCAGGCCAAGCAGGACGAACAGGACGGCGTTGAGGATTTCGTCCAGCAGTTCCCAGAACAGGTCGACGTGGTGGCGGGTGGTGTCGCTCATCGCCAATCGGCGACCGTGGTGACCGACCACCAGGCCGACGATCACCATCGCCAGCGGACCGGACACGTGCAGGCGCTGGGCCAGTTCATAGCCGCCCAGCACGCCGGCGAGGGTCAGCAGCACCTCGACCTTGTAGTGGTCGACGGAGCGCAGCAACAGGAACATCACCGCGCCGACCGCCGCACCGAGCAGCAGTCCGCCACCGACTTCCATCGCCAGCAGGTGCATCGCGTCCATGACGCCCGGTGCTTCCTGGCGGACCACCAGGCCCAACAGCAGGCTGAACACCACCACGCCCACGCCGTCGTTGAACAGCGATTCGCCGGACACCACCAGGCCCACGTTGTCGGGTGCGCCTGCGGACTTGAGGATGCCCATCACCGCGATCGGATCGGTGGGCGAGATCAGCGCACCGAACACCAGGCAGTAGCCCAGTGGCAGGCCAACGCCCACCAGCGGCAACAGCAGGTACAGGGCAAAGCCGACGATCGCGGTCGACACCAGGGTGCCGAACACCGCCAGCACGCCGACCTGCCAGCGATAGCTGCGCAGCAGGCTCACGTCCACGTGCAACGCGCCGGCGAACAGCAGCATCGACAACATGCCCTGCATCAGCACGTCGCTGAAATCGATCGACCGCAGGAACTGCTTCTCGTAGGCGTACAGCGCGCCGAAGCCCAGCTTGCTGGCGACCAGCAGCGCCAGCGACAGCAGCATCGCGATCGCCATCACGCCGATGGTGTTGGGCAGGCGGATGAAGCGCACGTTGAACCAGGCCGCCAGCGCGGTGATCACGAGGCAGGCGACGGCGATGTCGAACATGTGGGCAGCCGTTGGCACGGGGACGTCCATTTGAGCAGATACCGCCCCCGCTGCGGCTATGCTTTCGGCCATGAACTCTCCAGCGCTCGACCTCGCATCGCCCGCCGCCTGGTGGCGCTGGGCCCGGCAATGGCGCACCACGCGGCTGGTGGCCGGGATAGATCGCATCGCCGTGCTGGAGCATGCCCATGACGCCGGCGCTCTGGGGCCCCGTTACGCCTTCATGGTCGTGATGTCGTGCGGCATCGCCGCCCTGGGTCTGTTGCAGAACTCGGCGGCGGTGATCATCGGCGCGATGCTGATCTCGCCCTTGATGGGCCCGATCATCAATCTCGGCATGGGCCTGGCCACGTTCGACCTGCGCACCATCCGCGGGTCGCTGGGGACACTGGCGGCGGGCGTCGCCCTGGCGCTGGCGATCGCCGTGGCGATCGTGTCGCTGTCGCCGCTGCAGGAAGCCACCGGCGAAATCCTGGCGCGCACGCGGCCGACCTTCTTCGACCTGCTGGTGGCGGTCCTGTCCGGCCTGGCCGGTGCGTATGCCACGGTCACCCGCAAGGGCGAGACCATCGTCGGCGTAGCCATCGCGACCGCCCTGATGCCGCCACTCGCCGTGGTCGGCTACGGCCTGGCGGTGGCCAACTGGAACATCGCGGGCGGCGCGGCCTTCCTGTTCATGACCAACCTGCTGGCGATCGCCCTGTCGGTGACCATCGTCGCCCGCTGGTACGGGTTCGGCGGCGCGGACAGCCCCAAGCAGACGGCATGGCAAGCCGCGCTGATCATCGCCAGCTTCGCCCTGCTGTCGGTGCCGCTGGGCCTGGCGCTGAAGCGCATCGCGCTGCAGTCGCAAACCGAACTGACCGTGCGCTCGAGCCTGGAAGCACGTGCCGCGCAGGCCGGGGGACGGGTCAGCGCCTTGCGGGTGGATACCGCCGAGGACAGCGTGGCGGTGGACGCCGTGATGATGCTGCCCCGCCACGTCAATGGCCTGGAAACGCAGCTGCAGCAACAGCTGGCGGCACGCACCGGTCGGCCGGTGTCGCTGCGGATACGGGAGGTCCTCACTGCGGACGATGCCAGCTTCGCGCTGCAGCAGAGCACGCTGGCGGAACTGCGCCGCAGCGTCACCGCCCTGCAGGACGCCGAAACCGTGCGCAGTGCGGCATTGCGGGCACGGGAAGAACAGCAGGCCGGGATGCAGGCACGCCTGCTGCCCTGGCTGGGCAGGCTGGAACGCGCGGCCGACGGCAGCCACTGGGCGCTCTGGCTGGCCGATGGCAGTCTTCCGCTGGCCCGCGCGATGCAGATGGAAAGCGACATCAACGCCGGTCGCAACGGCGACATGCTGCCGCTGGTGGTTCATCCTCCCCTGCAGGCATTGGCCGCGATCCCGCTGCCCGCCACCGACGACCCCGGCGCGGACCGCATGCTGGCCATCCAGGCCTGGGCCTTGCGTCGCTGGCGCGCGTCGAGCGTGCAGGCGACGTTGGTGACTGCGGACGATGCGCAGGCCGCGGCATGGGAAGCCCGCTTGCGCGAGGCGCTGTCTGCACGCGGCATCGCGCTGGGCGAACTGCAGCGCGAGCGCAAGGGCGAGGCGCGCCTGCAACTGCAGGCGGCGCCGGCACCCTGAACCCGCGCGGGGCTCAGCCGGCGTGGCTGGCCGGCGGCAGGGCCTCGCCCGGCGTCAGGTCGATGGCGGATGCCGTTGCGCCCGCACCGACGTCGACCACCATCGCGGTGTCCGGTGGGCAGGGCGCGCGGATGCAGCGGATGCGCTCGGCGTGCGCAAACTTCATGCCCGGATCCTCCAATGCCTGGCCAGCGACGACATAGCGTCCGGCCGCGACTTCGATGCGGTAGGTCGTCGCGCCGGCCACGGTGTCGATGCAGGTCGGCGTGCCGCCATCGAGCGGGTGCGCGCACACCCGCAGCGCGGGCGGCGGCCGGTTGCCCTCGCGGATCGTGCCTTCGATGGCGGATCCGGCAGCCGCAACAACGGGTTCTGCCGAGGCGGGCGGCGTGGCCGCGGATGTGGCGGGCGGCGCGGGCGGCGCCTCGACCGGGGCGGGCGCCGAAGCGGTCGGTGCCGGGGGGGCCGCCGGGGCGGGTGGCGGCGAACACGCGGCCAGCGAGAGGAGGATCACGGCGGGCAGCAGCAATGGACGTGGCATCGGGACGCTCCGTGGCGGACTTCGGCGACAATAACGCCTCCCCTTGCCGCCGGCCTGCACATGTCGAACACGAGCATCTCGTTGACGCGTTTCCTGATCGAGGAACAGCGCGCCGACCGCATCAACCCCGACCTGCGGCTGCTGATCGAAGTGGTGGCGCGTGCCTGCAAGACCATCTCGATCGCGGTCGGCAAGGGCGCGCTGGGCGGCGTGCTGGGCGATGTCGGCATCGGCAGCGACGCCAGCATCAACGTGCAGGGCGAGGCACAGAAGAAGCTCGACGTACTGAGCAACGAGATCCTGATGGAAGCCAACGCCTGGGGCGGCCACCTGGCCGGGCTGGCGTCGGAGGAAATGGACACCTCGCATCCGATCCCGGACAAGTATCCGCGCGGCAACTACCTGCTGCTGTTCGATCCGCTGGATGGCAGCTCGAATATCGACGTCAACGTGTCGGTGGGGACGATCTTCTCGGTGCTGCGTTGCCCGGACGGCGTGACCAATCCGGTCGATGCGGATTTCCTGCAGCCGGGCACCGCCCAGGTCGCCGCTGGCTACTGCATCTACGGCCCCAGCACCACGCTGGTGCTCACCGTCGGCCACGGGACCCACGCCTTCACCCTGGATCGCGAAGTCGGCAGTTTCGTGCTGACCGTGCGCGGGATGCGCATCCCGGAGGAGACGAAGGAATTCGCGGTCAACATGTCCAACCAGCGCCACTGGGAGCCGCCGATGCAGGCCTACGTGGGCGACCTGCTGTTGGGATCGGAAGGCCCGCGCGGCAAGGACTTCAACATGCGCTGGGTGGCGAGCATGGTCGCCGACGTGCACCGCATCCTCACCCGCGGTGGCATCTTCAGCTACCCGCTGGACCGCAAGTGCGCGGACAAGGGCGGCCGCCTGCGGCTGATGTACGAGGCCAACCCGATGTCGTTCCTCGTCGAACAGGCCGGCGGCGCGGCCAGTACCGGCCGCCAGCGCCTGCTGGAAGTCCAGCCGACCGGCCTGCACATGCGCGTACCGGTGTTCCTGGGATCGAAGGCCGAGGTCGAAGCCGCGGTGGGCTATCACGCCGCGCGCTGACACCGCTCAGCCGCGGCCGGGCGCCAGGTTGAGCTCGAGCCAGTAACGGCCGATCTGGCGCACCGCCTCGACGAAGCGTTCGAATTCGACCGGCTTCTGGATGTAGCTGTTCGCGCCGAGCGCATAGGCCTGGTCGACGTCGCGCGGTTCCGCGCTGGTCGTGAGCACCACCACCTGCAGGGCCCTCGTCGCCGGATCGGCCCGGATCGCCTGCAGCACCTCGCGACCATCGAGGCGCGGCAAGTTGAGGTCGAGCAGGACCAGGGCGGGCAGGTCCGCGCCGTCGCGGTCCGCATGGCGCCCCCGCGCCAGCAGGTAATCCAGCGCCTCCGCGCCATCGCCGACGGCATGCAGGCGATGCGCTCCCCCGGCCTCGGCGAACGCCAGGCGGGTCAGCTCGACATCGTCCGGGTTGTCCTCGACCAGCAGGATGTGGTGGGCGCTCATTGCTCGCCTCCCGGGATCGGCACGTCCCGCAGGTGGACGTGGAACGTCGCGCCTTCGCCGGGGATCGCTTCGGCGCGGATGTGGCCGCCGTGCCGCGCAACGATCGCATCGGCGATGGCCAGGCCGATGCCGTCACCTGCGCCCTCGTCGCTGCCGTGCAGGCGCTGGAATGGCTCGAGTATCCGCGCGGCATACGTCATGTCGAAGCCGACACCGTGGTCGCGCACGGCCAGGTCCAGGCCACTGTCGTTGCGGGTGCCGGTGACGGCGATCTGCACCTGCGGCCGGCTGGCCGAGAACCGCCAGGCATTGCCCAGCAGCTGCGCCAGCAGGGTCTTGAGCAGGCGTTCGTCGCCGACGACCTCCAGTCCTTGCTGGACGTCGATGACCGCCTCGCGGCCGGGATGGGCATCCTGCAGTTCGGACGCGCACCAGTCGGCCAGCATGCTCATGTCGACGCGCATCGGCCGCAATTCCGCACTGCCGGCGCGGGCCAGTTCGACCAGGCCGTCCATCAGCTTGGCCATCCTCGCGCTGGTCGCGCTGATCCGCGCCAGCGATTCGATCGCCGCGGGATCGCCCGCCGATTCCAGTTGCCGCGACAACCGCGACGCGAATCCATCGATCGCCCGCAGCGGCGCGCGCAGGTCGTGGGAGATGCCGTGCAGCAGCGCCTGCAGGCGCTTGTCCGCGGCGTCCAGGCGTGCCTGTAGCTGCGCTTCCCGGTCCATGTTCATGCGGCGTGGCTTCCCGGGGAACCGCCACGCGCGCCCGGACACGCGCCGGCCAGCCTCGCCAGCCGGCAGCGTGGGGTGTCGCGGGATGTCGTGGGCAGCGAAGGCATGGGCGTGGTTCTTGTCGGCGCAGGGTAGCGCCTGCCTGCGTAAACGCAGTGTGCAAACCGCGGTGGCGGCGTCCCGCAGGCGAACAGGCAGAATGGGGGCATGGAATTGCCACCGCACCTGTTCCAGCAAGCATCGTTCGGGTTGATCCTGGTCGGCGGGCTGTACCTGTTCATCAGCGAAAAGCTGCGGGTCGACATCACCGCGATGCTGATCCTGCTGGCGCTGGTGCTGACCGGGGTACTGGACAGCAAGCAGGCTCTGTCCGGCTTCGCCAGCGAACCGGCGATCATCGTCGCCGCGGTCTTCGTGATCTCCGGTGCGCTGGCGGCGACCGGGATCAGCGAACGCCTGGGCACCTGGGTGAGCCGGGCCGGCGGGCGCGGCGAGGCCCGCACGATCGCGGTGGTGATGCCGCTGGTGGCGCTGCTGGCCGCCTTCACCCACCACGTGATGGTCACCGCGATGATGCTGCCGCTGCTGCTGCGGCACGCGCGCGACCGCCAGCTGCCGGCCTCGCGCCTGCTGATGCCGATGTCGCTGGCCGCGTCGCTGGGCACCACCCTGACCCTGGTCAGTGCGCCGGCCTTCCTGCTCGCGAACGACCTGCTGCAGCGCGCAGGCGCAGAAAGCCTCGGCATCTTCTCGATCACCCCGATCGGCATCGCCCTGGTGGTGGTCGGCACCCTGTACATGCTGGTCGCGCGCTGGCTGCTGCCGCGGCGCAGCGGCGAGCGCAACGACGAGGACTACCTGCGGCTGGACCGCTACCGCACCGAACTGCTGATCGTGAAGGACGGCCGCTGGTGCACGCGGCCGATGTCGGAACTGCAGAAGGCGCTGGGCCAGCGCTTCCGCATGCTCGGCTGGCTGCGCGATGGCCGGCGCCGCGACGACCTGACCGCCGCCAGCCCGTTGCTGGCCGGCGACATCCTGCTGGTCGAAGCCGCCGCCGACGAATTGCTGTCCCTGCACGAGGACGCCGGCCTGGACCTCAACGCGATCGCCCGCTTCGGCGACCAGCTGGAAGGCGAAGGCGATCCGCAGCTGGTCCAGGCGGTGGTCGCGCCCGGCTCCGAGTTCATCGGCCGCAGCATCCGCGAACTGGATTTCTCGCGGCAGTTCCACGCGGTCATCGCCGGCCTGTGGCGACGTGGCGCGGACATGGCCGACCGGCTGTCCGATGC